>NZ_JARUVM010000118.1 GCF_029763755.1 Luteimonas sp. 8-5 | reverse complement strand
GACCAGCGCGCGCTGGCGCCGCTCGACGGCACTGTCGCCGCTGAGCAGGCCGGCGACCGCGCCGATGCCGGCGCCGATCAGCGCACCGCGCTTGGTCCGGTTCGGGTCGTTGGGGTCGTTGGTCTGGCCGGTGTAGGTAGCACAGCTGGTGAGCAGCATGGCACTGGCGATGGCGGCGCAAAGCCCTGTGGTCGCGAACTTGCCCATGGGTATCTCCTGGAAGGGACCTGAATGCGGCTTCAAGGTAATCCTGTTCGCGTCTGGGCGGGGTGACGGATCGCGCCGCCGTTCAGACGCCAGTCGGGCTGTCGCCGCCGCAGTAGCTGCGCGGGATGCGGGCGTTGAGACGGGTCAGGATCTCGTAGGGGATGGTGCCGGCGGCCCGGGCCACCTCCTCCACCCGGATCGCGTCGCCGCCGCTGGCGCCGACCAGCACGACTTCGTCCTCGTTCCAGGCACTGTCGCCGCCGATGTCGACCATGAACTGGTCCATGCAGATGCGCCCGGCCACCGGGTAGCGGCGGCCATGGATGAGCACCTGGCCGCACGAGGACAGCGACCGCGGCCAGCCGTCGCCGTAGCCGATCGGCACCGTCACCACGCGGGTGTCGGTGTCCGGTGCCCACGTGGCGCCATAGCTGACCGGACGGCCGGCACGCACGACCTTGAAGTACACCACCTGCGAGACCACCGACATCGCCGGGCGCAGGTCCAGCGTGCGCTCCGAGTCCGGATCCGGCAGCACGCCGTACAGCACGATGCCCGGGCGCACCATGTCCAGCCAGGTTTCGGGGAAGTGCAGCACGCCGCCGGAGTTGGCGAGGTGGCGCAAGGGCATCGGCACGCCGAGGCGGTCGAAATGCGAACAGGCCTCGGCGAAGCGCTCGACCTGCGCGGCCGTCATCGGCGAGGCGGGATCGTCGGCGCAGGCCAGGTGCGAGTAGATGCCCTTGACCGTGCACCACTGCGAGGCGACTGCGGCTTCGATGAAGGGCCCGCACGAATAGCTGTGCACGCCGATCCGTTCCATGCCGGTATCGACTTTCAGGTGCACGGTGGCCTTGCGCCCCAGCGACTGCGCCGCCGCCTCCACCTGGCGCAGCTTGTCCAGCGAGGACACCGTCACTTCCAGGTCGTTGGCGATCAGCTCGGCCGCCTGCGGCCCGAAGATGCCGCCCAGAACCAGGATCGGCAGGTGGATGCCCGCCTCGCGCAGCGCGATGCCTTCTTCCAGGAACGCCACGCCCAGCTGGTCGACGCCCTGGGCCTGCATGTGCCGGGCCACCGGCACCAGGCCATGGCCGTAGGCTTCGGCCTTGACGATGCCCATCACCGGCACGCCGACGCGCTTGCGGATCGCGCCCAGGTTATGGGTGATCGCGTCGAGGTCGACCAGGATGCGGGTCGGGCGTTGCGTCATTCCGTCGATTGTAGGGCCGCGGAGGGATTACTCGAATGCGCCGACGGAATCGTGGGCGAGGTTGTCGAACCGGGTGTACTCGCCGAAGAACTTGAGCTTGATCGAGCCGGTCGGGCCGTTTCGCTGCTTGCCGATGATGATCTCGGCCAGGCCCTTGTCCTGCGAGTTTTCCTTGTTGTAGTACTCGTCGCGGTAGATGAAGACGATCACGTCGGCGTCCTGCTCGATGGCGCCGGATTCGCGCAGGTCGGCCATCATCGGGCGCTTGTCGGTGCGCGTTTCCAGCGAGCGGTTGAGCTGCGACAGCGCGATCACCGGCACGTTGAGTTCCTTGGCCAGGCCCTTGAGCGAGCGCGAGATCTCGGAGATCTCGGTGGCGCGGTTCTCGCTGTTGCCGGGTACCGCCATCAGCTGCAGGTAGTCGATGACGATCAGCCCGAGCCCATGCTCCTTCTTGATCCGGCGGGCCTTGGCGCGCAGCTTCTCCGGCGACAGCGCCGGCTCGTCGTCGATGAAGATCCGGGCCTCGCGCAGCAGGCGGATCGCGCTGGTGACGCGGCTCCAGTCCTCGTCCTCGAGCTGGCCCGTGCGCAGGCGCGTGGCGTTGATGCGGCCGACCGACGAGATCAGGCGCAGCGCGAGCTGGCTGGCCGACATTTCCATCGAGAAGATCGCCACCGGCTGCTTGGACTTCATGGCCGCGTACTCGGCCATGTTCAGCGCCAGCGTGGTGTTATGCACGCACACGTCGTTGGCGATGAAGTTGTGGGTGCCGGGTACGGTCAGGTCGTAGACCTGCTTGTCGCCGGCATGGGTGATCGATTCGATCCGGTCCCAGCACACGTCGCTGGAGGCGAGTGCCGCCAGCTTCGCGTCACCCAGGACCATCGCCATCCGCGCCAGGCGCGAGCGGGAGATGCCCCGCTTGCCGACGTGGACGTTCGAAGCATTGAAACCGCAGCGACGGGCAAGCTCCGCCCAGGACAGCTCGCCCCGGGCATCGTCCACGAGCTTCCACGCGCCCGGCGGCAGCATATCGACGTTGCCGCCCTGCCCGCGCGCATCCAGCGCCGCACGGACCGAGTCGATCGCGGCCTGCTTGCCGTGGATGCCGATCTCGTCGACGAAGATGCGCAGCGATTCGGCCGACGTGATGTCCAGTTGCCACGAGCAACGGCGGCTGTCGCGATACTTCACCCAGCGCTGTCGCAGCTTGGCCATGACCCCGAAGCGCAACAACAGGTGCTGCACCTGCCGCGCGAGGCGTTCGGACACGCTGGCATAGCCGACCTGCGCCTGGCCGCTGGCCAGGACGGTGGCCCAGCCATCGGTCGCGAACAGGCGGTTGAGGAATAGCGCCAGCTGCTCGCGTGGCAGGCGGAACACCGGCGCAGGCACCTGTTTGGCGTGGGAATCGCACCCCATCAGGCCAAGGTCCGACAACCAGCGGGTCATCGCATTGGGCAGGTTGCGGCGCGCATCCTCGACCTGTCCGCCCAGGTCGTCGGGCACGACTTCGAGGACTTCGCAGAGCCGCGCAAACGCCGCAGGCTCCGGCACCGTGCGGCCCTGCCGCCAGTGGGTCACCGTGCCGGGACTGACGCCCAGTGCCGCGGCCACGGCGCGCGCCTTGCCCCTGCCAAGGCGCGCGTCCAGTGACCCGGCAAAGGCTTGCCTGCTTGCACCAACGGCACCGCCATCGGCCGCCACGCGCCAGGAAGGCGCGAAGCCGGCGCGGGTTTCCACCTCGCGCGCCACGACGCCGCCGAATGCGGCGACCGCGTCGCCGAAATCGCCGGAAATGACCGGATTGCCATTGGTGAATCGCGGCGCGTTGCCGGTCAGCCCGCCATCGCCGATCAGGTAGGCCAGCAGCTTGATCTCGCATTCGCGCATGGCCTCGGTGCCGAATACCGGCAACCTTCGGGGGACCGCGACGTAGTCGCCCACCGACAATTGGTGCAACGGCTTCCAGCCGTCCACGGTCAGGAACGGATGCGGCGCCGTGGTTTCTACGCGTCGCCCAAGCCGGGTGACGACCTCGAAGGTCGGCTTGATGCCATCGTCCACGAAGTCCGAGGGTTCGGCCCGGGCCAGCCGGTAGTCCTCGTCCAGGGTCCCCAGCCTGCCGGAGCGCGCCTTGCAGATCTGTTCGATGGTGGCGACCGAGCCGTCGTCCAGCACGATCTCCGAGTCGGCGCTCAGGCATTTCCCCATCGACGGCCTGGCCGCCAGGATCAGCAGGTCGGTCGGCTGCAGGCCGGCGGTCATCTCGTCGAATTCGGTGTAGCCGGTGGGAAGGCCGGTGACGCTGCCGCCGCTCTCGTAGCGCTTCTGCAGGACGTCGAAGGCCTCGGCCAGCGCGTTGTGCACCGTGACGTATTCCATGCGCCCCTTGGCGCTGTGCTCGGCGATGGCCAGCACGCTGGACTCGGCGGCATCCAGGATCTCGCTGGTCTCGCGGCCGTCGGGCTGGAAGCCGTCGTTGACGATGCCGGTACCGACCTCGATCAACTGCCGCAGGACCGCCTTGTCGCGCACGATCTCGGCATAGGCCACGATGTTCGCGGCCGAAGGCGTGGTGCTGGCCAGTTCCACCAGGTAGGCGCCGCCGGCGACCTGCTCGGACTGGCCCATGGACTCGAACCACTCGCCCAGGGTCACCGCGTCGTACGGCCGGTTCTTCTCGGCCAGCTCGCGGATGGCGCGATAGATGAGCTGGTGGTCGCGCCGGTAGAAATCGTTGTCGGCCAGGATGTCGGCGACGCGGTCGAAGGCGTCGGGCACCAGCATCAGCCCGCCGAGCACGGCCTGTTCGGCTTCGACCGACTGCGGCGGTACGCGCAGCTGCTCGACCCGGCTGTCGGCGCGCCCCTGGAAACCGTTCCCTTCGAAACCGCTGTTGCTGGAGCGGAATCCCTGGCGTGCGCTCATCAGTTCGGTGACTCCCCCGTGTCCGATGGTCATCGTAGTCGTCCTGCGTCCGAAGCGTTGCAGATAAGACTGTGGATAACCGGTGGGCATCGCAAAGGTTGCGACTGGCGTTCGCCCGCCTTGAAAAAAGAACGGGCGCCTCGCGGGCGCCCGTCCAGGTACAACGTGGCAACTTGGCTTATGCGGCCTCGGCCTCGACCACGATCTTGACCGGCAGTTCGACGTCGGCGTGCAGGTGCACCATGACTTCGGTCTCGCCGACCATGCGGATCGGGCCTTCGCCCATCACCACTTCCGACTTCTCGACCGGAGTACCGAGCCTGGTCAGGGCCTCGGCGATCTCGCGCGGGCCGACCGAGCCGTACAGCTTGCCTTCGGTGGAAGCGTTGGCATAGATGGTGACGCTGGCGCCCTCGAGCTTTGCACGGCGCGCTTCGGCGTCGCCCAGCAGGGCCTGCGCCTTGGCTTCGTACTCGGCGCGACGCGCCTCGAACTCGGCGACGTTGGCGGCGGTGGCCGGCACGGCCTTGCCCTGCGGCACCAGGAAGTTGCGGCCGTAACCCGGCTTGACGTTGACCTTGTCGCCCAGGCCGCCCAGGTTGGTGACCTTCTGCAGAAGAATCAGTTCCATGTGTCTGGCCTCAGGCGTCGTGGTTGTCGGTGTACGGGATCAGCGCCAGGAAACGGGCGCGCTTGACCGCGGTCGCCAGCTGGCGCTGGTAGCGCGCCTTGGTGCCGGTGATGCGGCTCGGGACGATCTTGCCGGTCTCGGTCAGGTTCTGGCGCAGGGTGTTGAGATCCTTGTAGTCGATCTCCTTGACGCCCTCGGCGGTGAACTTGCAGAACTTGCGGCGGCGGAAAAACTTGGACATGTGTGTGCTCCCGGGAGGCGGTTAGGCGGCTTCGGCCGTATCGGAATCGGCGTCGTCGGAACGCTCGCCGTCGTTGCCGTCGTCGTCGCGGCGGCGACGCTCGCCACGCTCGGGCTTGTCGCCCTTCTCGTCCTTGTTCTTCATGATCAGCGACTGCTCGGTGACCGCTTCGTCGCGGCGCATCACCAGGTGGCGCAGGATCGCATCGTTGAAGCGGAACGCCTCGACCAGCTCGTTGAGCACGGCCTGGTCGGCTTCCACGTTCATCAGCACGTAGTGGGCCTTGACCAGGTTGTCGATCGGATAGGCGAGCTGGCGGCGGCCCCAGTCCTCGAGGCGGTGGATCTTGCCGTTGCCACCCTCGATCAGCGACTTGTAGCGCTCGATCATGGCCGGCACCTGCTCGCTCTGGTCCGGATGGACCAGGAACACGATTTCGTAATGACGCATGGTGGTTTCCTCGTGGATACCGGCCAGTTGGCCGGGCAGCCCCCCGTCGGCCGGGACGGACGCGGTGGGGCAAGGTCTCCCCGGAGGCCGGGGAGCCGGCAATTATCGCAGGTTCAAGGGCTTGCGGGCAACAGGTGCCGGCTGGCTTCAGGCAGCGCGGTCTGCGTCCGTGGTGAACGACTCGCCGCAACCGCATTCGGCGGCCACGTTGGGGTTGGCGAAGACGAACTGCTCGTTCAGCCCGGACTTGAGGAAATCGATCCGGGTCCCGTCGACCAGGGCCAGGCTGTCGGCGTCCACGTAGATCCGGATGCCGTCCTGCTCGAACACCGTGTCGTCCGCGCCCTGCTCGCGGGCCAGCTCGGCCAGGTAGCCCCAGCCGGAGCAACCGGTGCGGCGCACGCCGAAGCGCAGGCCCAGGGCCTGCGGGTCCGCGGCCAGGTAACCACGGATGCGTTCCAGCGCGGCGGGAGCGAGTTCGATGGCCATGGCGTCATTATAGGCCGCGGGTCGCGGCGTTTGCCCCTCCCCGGTAAACTGGCGGTTCACCTTCAGGATTGCAGGCGGCATGACAACGGTCAGCGTCGAACATGCGCTCGCGGGCAAGCTGCCCGTCGGCGGCGAGGTAACGGTACGCGGCTGGGTACGCACCCGGCGCGACTCCAAGGCAGGGCTGAGTTTCGTCAACGTCAGCGACGGCTCCTGCTTCGCCCCGATCCAGGTGGTGGCCGCCGCCTCGCTGCCCAATTACGAGTCCGAGGTGAAGCGGCTCACCGCCGGCTGCGCGGTCGTGGCCACCGGCACCCTGGCGCAGTCCCAGGGCCAGGGCCAGGCGTTCGAGATCCAGGCCGACAGCATCGAGGTCGTCGGCTGGGTCGACGACCCCGAGACCTACCCGATCCAGCCCAAGGCGCACTCGCTGGAGTTCCTGCGCGAGGTCGCCCACCTGCGCCCGCGCACCAACCTGTTCGGCGCGGTGACCCGCATCCGCGACTGCCTGGCCAAGGCGGTCCATCGCTACTTCCACGAGAACGGCTACTACTGGATCAGCACGCCGATCATCACCACGTCCGATGCCGAAGGCGCCGGGCAGATGTTCCGCGTCTCCACCCTGGACATGGCCAACCTGCCGCGCGACGGCCGGGGCGAGGTCGACTTCGGCCGCGACTTCTTCGGCAAGGAGACCTTCCTCACCGTTTCCGGGCAGCTCAATGTCGAGGCCTACTGCCTGGCATTGAGCAAGGTCTACACCTTCGGCCCGACCTTCCGCGCCGAGAACTCCAACACCACCCGCCACCTGGCCGAGTTCTGGATGGTCGAGCCGGAGATCGCCTTCGCCGACCTGGCCGAGGATGCACGGGTGGCCGAGGAGTTCCTCAAGTACCTGTTCCGCGCGGTGCTGCACGAGCGCGCCGACGACATGGCGTTCATCGCCGAACGCGTGCAGAAGGACGCGATCACCCGCCTGGAACAGTTCGTCAACGCGCCGTTCGAACGCATCAGCTATACCGACGCGGTCGCGTTGCTGCAGAAGTCCGGCAGGAAGTTCGACTTCCCGGTCGAATGGGGCCTGGACCTGCAGACAGAGCACGAGCGCTGGCTGACCGAGGAACACGTCGGCCGGCCGGTGGTGGTCACCGACTACCCGGAGCACATCAAGGCGTTCTACATGCGCCTGAACGACGACGGCAAGACAGTCGCGGCGATGGACGTGCTGGCGCCGGGCATCGGCGAGATCATCGGCGGCTCGCAGCGCGAGGAACGCCTGGACGTGCTCGACGCGCGCATGCAGCAGTTCGGCCTGGACCGCGAGCACTACGGCTGGTACCGCGACTTCCGCCGCTACGGCACGGTGCCGCACGCCGGCTTCGGCCTGGGCTTCGAGCGCCTGGTGGTCTACACCTGCGGCCTGTCCAACATCCGCGACGCGATTCCTTATCCGCGCGCGCCCGGCAACGCCGAGTTCTAGCGCCGTGGCCACCGACCTCATCCTGTTCCTCGCCCTGTTGTTCGTCGCCACCGCGATCGGCGGCGCGACCGCCTTCGTGATCTTCTGGCCGCTGACCCTGGTGCACGTGCGCGACCGCCACCCGGCGCTGAAAGCGAAGCTGGGCGAAGGCGCGTTCCTCAAGCCGTCGGCGCTGTGGTGGCTGCTCAGCGGCGGTTACCGCGCCACGCCCGACACTTCGCTCAGCGGCCTGGCGACGCCGGCGCGGATCGCGCTGTCGGTGATCATCCTGGGGCTGGTCCTGGCGGGCCTGCTGTGGCTGTGGTCGCTGGCGCCGTGAGCGGGCCCCGCCAGGTGCAGTGGTGGCTGGCGACGCTTGGCCGCAACATCGTCTGGGCGCGGTTGCGGGTGCTCGAGGCGGGTACCGCCGAGGTCTTCGACAGCGACGGCAATACCCTGCCCTACGACAGCGAGGACACCGCCCGCGCCGCGCTGCTCGACGCGGAATTCGTGGAATTCGACGGCCTCGACGAAGAGGACGCGCTGGCGCGGGGCTTCAGCCTCGCGGAAATCGCCCCGCCGCAGGCCGGCAGCGATGAGGCGTTGCGCGCGCTGATGTTCGTCAACCTCGGCAAGGCAACCTAGGAGCGCGCATGGACCTGAAGCTCGACGGCAGGCATGCATTGGTCTGCGGCGCCTCGGAAGGCATCGGCCGGGCGGCGGCGCATGAACTCGCCCTGCTTGGCGCCGATGTCACCGTGCTCGCGCGCCGCGGCGAAGTGCTGGCCGACGTCGCCGCCGCCCTGCCCCGTCGCGAAGGCCAGCAGCACGGCTGGATCGCCACCGACGTCTCGCAGACCGATGCGCTGCGCGCGCAGGCCGAAGCGCTGGCCGCCGGCCGGCCGGTGCACATCCTGGTCAATAATACCGGCGGTCCGCCGGGCGGCCCCGCCCATGGCGCCGAGGTGTCGGCCTACCTGGAGGCCTTCCAGCGCCACCTGATCGCCAACCACGTGCTCGTGCAGGCCCTTCTGCCGGGCATGCGCGCGGCCAACTGGGGGCGCATCGTCAACGTGGTGTCGACCTCGGTGCGGGAGCCGATCGCCAACCTCGGCGTTTCCAACACCATCCGCGGCGCGGTCGCGAGCTGGGCAAAGACGCTGTCGCGCGAACTGGCCCCGTTCGGCATCACCGTCAACAACGTGCTGCCGGGCTATACCGAAACCGGGCGGATCGAACAGATCGTGCGCGATCGCGCGGCCGCGTCCGGGCAATCGCCGGAAGCCATACTCGAGGGCATGCGCAAGGCCGTTCCAGCCGGGCGTTTCGCCAGGCCCGCGGAAATCGGCGGCGTCATCGCCTTCTTCTGCTCGCCCGCAGCCGGCTACGTCAACGGCACCAGCCTGGCCGTCGATGGCGGCCGCATGCAGTCGATCTGATCTGGGAGCGGCCGCGGCCGCGATGTAAGCTACACCGATGCGATTGAGCCACTGGATCGACGGTGCAGCACGCGAACCTGCCGGCAACGGCTGGCTCCAGGTCTTCGATCCGGCGGGCGGCAAGCCCTTCGCCGAAGTCGCGCGCGGCAACGCCGCCGACGTGGACGCCGCGGTGGCGGCAGCGCAACGCGCCTTCCCCGCGTGGTCGTCCCTGCCCAACAGCGAACGCGCCGCATGGCTGGAGAAGCTGGCCTCGGCGCTGGAAGCACGGCTCGACGATTTCGCCCATGCCGAGGCGCGCGACGGCGGCAAGCCGTTGCGCCTGGCGCGCGACATCGAAATTCCGCGCGCGGTCAGCAACCTGCGCTTCTTCGCCCACGCGGCCACCCAGTTCGGCAGCGAGTCCCATCACGGCCAGGCCGGGCTGAACTACACGCTGCGCCTGCCACTGGGCGTGGTCGGCACGATCTCGCCCTGGAACCTGCCGCTGTACCTGTTCACCTGGAAGATCGCGCCGGCGCTCGCTGCGGGCAACACCGTGGTGGCCAAGCCGTCGGAGGTCACGCCGCATACCGCCACCATGCTGGCGCAACTGGCCGCGGAAATCGGTTTCCCCGCTGGCGTGCTCAACGTCGTCCACGGCCTGGGGCCGGAAGTCGGCGAGCCGCTGGTGTCGCATCCCGCGGTCAAGGCCGTCTCGTTCACCGGCAGCACCGCCGTGGGCCGCCGCATTGCCGGCATCGCCGCGCCGATGCTGAAGAAGGTCTCGCTCGAGCTCGGTGGCAAGAACCCCACGATCGTGTTCGCCGACAGCGACTGGCGCGGGCAGCTGCCGATCATCGTGCGTTCCGCGTTCCAGAACTCCGGGCAGATCTGCCTGTGCGGCTCGCGCATCCTGGTCGAGCGCGCCATCTACACCGAATTCCGCGACGCCTTCGTCGAGCATGCGCTCGCGCTGCGCCCCGGCGACCCGATGGACCCGGATGCCGACCTCGGCCCGCTGGTGTCGCAGGCCCATTTCGACAAGGTCGTCTCGGCGATCGCCCGCGCCCGCGACGAAGGCGGCACGGTGCTCTGCGGCGGCCAGGCGCTGGACCGCCCGGGCTGGTTCGTGGCACCGACGGTGATCGAGGGCCTTGGCCCGGATTGCGCCAGCAACCGCGAGGAAATCTTCGGCCCGGTCGCCACCCTGCAACCCTTCGACGACGACGCCCAGGCGCTTTCGCTGGCCAACGCCGGCGACTATGGATTGTCGGCGTCGGTCTGGACCCGCGACCTCGACCGTGCGCACCGTTTCGGCGCGCAGCTGCAGGTGGGCATGGTCTGGATCAACACTTGGCTGATGCGCGACCTGCGCACCCCGTTCGGCGGCACCGGCCAGTCCGGCCTGGGTCGCGAGGGCGGCAACGAGGCGATGCGCTTCTTCACCGAAGCACGCAACGTCGGCATCGCCCTGCCGCATTGACCTGCAAGGACACCCACGCATGAAGAACGAACTGGCCGCGTTGCTGCGCAACAACCGGACCTGGGCAGAGCGCATCGAGGACGAGGATCCCGGGTTCTTCGAACGGCTGTCCAGGCAGCAGGCGCCCAAGTACCTGTGGATCGGGTGTTCCGACTCGCGCGTACCGGCCAACCAGGTCATCGACCTTTCCCCGGGCGAAGTGTTCGTCCACCGCAACATCGCCAACGTGATGGTGCACACCGACCTCAATTGCATGTCGGTGATCCAGTTCGCGGTCGACGTGCTCAAGGTGCGCCACATCCTGGTGGTGGGGCATTACGGCTGCGGCGGCGTCGGCGCGGCGTTGCGCGGGACCCGCGTGGGCCTGGCCGACAACTGGATCCGCCACGTCGGCGACGTGGCGCAGAAGCACGCATCGCTGCTGGCCGGCGTCGAGGAGGCGGACCGCCACGACGTGCTGTGCGAACTCAATGCGATCGAACAGGCGGAGAACGTCTGCCTGACCACCGTCATCCGCGACGCCTGGGCGCGCGGCCAGAAACTGATGGTGCACGGCTGGGTCTACAGCCTGGCCGACGGCCGCGTGCGCGAACTCGGCATGGACGTCGAATCCCCGGATGCGCTGCAGCCCGTCTACGACTCGGCGATCGCCGCCGTGCGCGCGCGCCGCGGGAGCCAGGCATGAGCCGCGGCGAAGCCATCCACGCCGGTGCCGCGCCCAAGGCAGTGGGCAGGTACCCGCACGCGCGCAAGGTCGGCAACCTGCTGTTCCTGTCCGGCATCGGTCCGCGCACGCCCGGGACGGACGAAATTCCCGAAGGCATCGAGGCGCAGGCCCGCGCGGTGCTGGCGAACGTCCGCGCAGTGCTCGAAGCCAGCGGTGCGCGCTGGGAAGACCTGGTGGACGTGACCGTGTTCCTGACCGACATGGCGCGCGACTTCCGCGCCTACAATGCGGTCTGGGCCGAGTATTTCCCCGATCCGGCGCAGGCGCCCTGCCGCACCACCGTGGGGATCACCGCGCTGCCGACGCCGATCGCGATCGAGCTCAAGTGCATCGCGACGGCCCGCGACTGAGGAGGACGCAATGCTGCCCAACCCGATCAACCTGCAGGCCTGGATCGAGGAGCACCGGCACCTGCTCAAGCCCCCGGTCGGCAACAAGGTCGTGCACGACGGCGACTTCATCGTGATGGTGGTCGGCGGCCCCAACCAGCGCACCGACTATCACTGGGACGAAGGCCCCGAGTGGTTCCACCAGCTCGAAGGCGAGATGGTCCTGCGCATCCAGGAGGACGGCAAGGTCCGCGACATCCCGATCCGCGCCGGCGAGAGCTTCCTGCTTCCGCCGCGCGTACCGCACTCGCCGCAGCGCATGGCGGGCTCTATCGGCATGGTCATCGAGCGCAAGCGCCTGGCGCACGAGGACGACGGGCTGATGTGGTTCTGCGAGCAGTGCAACGAGAAGCTCTACGAGGAGTATTTCCACCTCGTCGACATCGAGAACGACTTCCCGCCGGTGTTCGACCGTTTCTATTCCTCGCGCGAACATCGCACCTGCAAGGCCTGCGGACACCTGAATCCCGCGCCGGCCAAGTACACGATGCCGGACACCTGATGCTCAAGATCGATATCCACGCCCATTACCTGCCGCGCGACTGGCCCGACCTTGCGAAGAAGTACGGGGACAACCGCTTCCCCGTGATCCACCATGGCGACGACGGCCGCCACCGCATCTACAAGGACGGCAAGTTCTTCCGCGAGATCTGGCCCAAGACCTGGGATCCGCAGGAGCGCATCGACGATTACGCCAGGTTCGGCGTGCAGGTGCAGGTGATCAGTACCGTGCCGGTGATGTTCAGCTATTGGGCCAAGGCCAACCAGGCGCTGGCGTTGCACACCGCGCTCAACGACCACATGGCCGAAACCTGCCGCGCCTTCCCGCGCCACTATGCCGGCATCGGTACCGTGCCGCTGCAGTCGCCGCGCCTGGCGATCCAGGAACTGGAGCGCTGCGTCGACCAGCTCGGCCTGCAGGGCGTACAGATCGGCTCGCATGTGGAAACCGCCGACGGCGGCAACTGGAACCTGGACGCGCCGGAGCTGTTCCCGTTCTTCGAGGCCGCCGCCGACCTCGGCGCCGCGATCCTGGTGCATCCCTGGGACATGATGGGCACCGACACCATGCCCAAGTACTGGCTGCCGTGGCTGGTGGGCATGCCGGCCGAGCAGTCCCGCGCCGCGTGCTGCCTGGTCTTCGGCGGCGTGCTGGAGCGCCTGCCGAAGCTCAAGGTCTGCCTCGCCCACGGCGGCGGCTCGTTCCCCTACACCATCGGCCGCATCGAGCACGGTTTCAACATGCGGCCGGACCTGGTCGCCACGGACAACCCGCGCAACCCGCGCGAGTACCTCGAGCGCCTGTACTTCGATTCCTGGGTCGCCGACGAACGCGCGCTGCGCTACCTGCTCGACGTGTGCGGCGTGGACCGGGTGATGCTCGGCACCGACTATCCCTTTCCGCTCGGCGAGCAGGTGCCCGGCGCGGGTATCGATGCACTGGGGCTCGACGATACCGGACAGAAGCGGCTGTACCACGGGACGGCGCTGGAGTGGCTCGGGTTGCCTGCGTCCCGGTTCGGATGATCGCGGCTTCCGCCGCTCCTACAGTTGATTGCCGATGACAGAACTGTTTACCGACGATTACGCCCTCGCCCGCGACGCAGCCGATCCGCTGTCGTCGTTGCGCGGCGAGTTCCATCTGCCGCGCCATGGCGACATGAAGCAGGCCTACTTTTGCGGCAATTCGCTCGGGCTGCAGCCGCGCGGCGCGCGCGCCGTGGTCGACGAAGTGATGGACAAGTGGGCGCGCGAAGCGGTCGAAGGCCACTTCCGCGAACCCGCGCCGTGGATGCCCTACCACGCGCTGGTGCGCGAAGGGCTGGCCAGGGTCGTGGGCGCGGAACCGTCCGAGGTGGTGGCGATGAACTCCCTCACCGCCAACCTGCACCTGATGATGGTCAGCTTCTACCGGCCCACGCGCGAGCGCCCAGCGATCCTGATGGAAGCCGGCGCGTTTCCCTCCGACCGCTACGCGCTCGAATCGCAGGTCCGTTTCCATGGCTTCGATCCGGCCACGGACCTGATCGAGCTCGAGCCCGACGAAGCCGACGGCACGTTCTCGATGGCGGCGATCGAACGCGCCATCGCAACCCATGGGCCGCGCCTGGCGCTGGTGCTGTGGCCGGGCGTGCAGTACCGCACGGGCCAGGCGTTCGACCTGGCGGCCATCGCCCGCTTCGGCCATGCCGCCGGCGCAGTGGTCGGCTTCGACCTCGCCCATGGCGTCGGCAACCTGCCGTTGCGCCTGCATGACGACGGCGCGGACTTCGCGGTCTGGTGCCACTACAAGTACATGAACTCCGGTCCGGGTGCCGTCGGCGGATGCTTCGTCCACGCACGCCATGCGCGCGCCGACGTGCCGCGCTTTGCGGGCTGGTGGGGCCACGACCAGGATTCGCGCTTCCGCATGGGGCCGGCCTTCGTGCCGACGCCCGGCGCCGAAGGCTGGCAGCTGAGCAACCCGCCGATCCTCGGCCTGGCACCCTTGCGCGCCTCGCTGCAACTGTTCGAGCGCGCGGGCGGGATGCAGGCGCTGCGCGAGCGCTCGGTGCGCCTTACCGGCTACCTCGAGGCGTTGATCGCGCAACGCCTGGACGACACGCTGCAGGTGGTTACGCCGCGCGAACCCTCACGCCGTGGCGCGCAACTGTCGTTGCGCGTGGCCGGTGGCCGCGCGCGTGGGCGCGCCCTGTTCGAGTACCTGGAACGCAACGGCATCGTCGGCGACTGGCGCGAACCCGACGTGATCCGGATCTCGCCCGCGCCGCTGTACAACAGCCATGCCGACATCCTGCGCTTCGTGCGCGGGGTCGAGGCCTGGCGCACGGGGAACGCATGAGGCCCGGACCGCGCCTGACCATCGTCGGTGCCGGCCTGGCCGGCGCCCTGCTCGCCACCCTGCTCGCCCGCCGCGGCTGGCAGGTCGACGTCTT
>NZ_JARUVM010000117.1 GCF_029763755.1 Luteimonas sp. 8-5 | reverse complement strand
CCCACGGCCTCCTGCAGCTGGCGCATCAGGGCCTTGTCGCGGTCGTCGGCGCGCGCCAGCGGTGCGGCGTCCTCGTCCGGGAGCGGGGCCTGCATGGCCTGCCATATCGGATCGCCGAGGCTGCGCGGCGCCTTGGGCGTGGCTTCGAGCTGTCGCTGCAGCCCGGCACGGTCGGCGGGCGGGTGGCGCGCCAGCGACGTGGCCAGTTCGTTGTCCAGGATCCAGCTGCGCGGCTTGTCGCTGCGGCGCGCATGTGAATCGCGCCAGCGCAGCAGGCGCAGCAGCCGCAGCTGGCCCTGCCGGTCGAGGAACTGCGCGCTGCGCATGGCCAGGTGCGGCCACGGCTCGAGCTCGTCGTTTCGCGCGTTGTCGACCATGCGCATCGCGTCCTCCTCCAGCCACGCCGTCCGTCCCAGCGACTGCAGGCGCGCCGAGAGCTTGTCGTGCAGCGCGAACAGGTACTCCACGTCGTCGGCGGCATATTCGAGCTGCGCCGGCGACAGCGGGCGGCGCAGCCAGTCCGAGCGCGTCTCGCCCTTGGGCAGGGCCACGCCGAGCATGTCCTGCACCAGGCGCTGGTAGCCGGCGCCGCCGGCGACGCCCGCCAGTGCCGCGCCGATCTGGGTGTCGAACAGGGGGGCCGGTACGACGCCGCAGGCATGCTTGAACGCGATCAGGTCCTCGCTGGCGCTGTGCATCACCTTGGTGACCGCCGGATCGACCAGCATCGGCGCCAGCGCCGCGTCCATGCCGGGCACCAGCGCATCGACCAGGAGCACGCTACCGCCCTCCAGCGCGATCTGCACCAGCGCCAGTTTCGGCCACCAGGTGCGCTCGCGCACGAATTCCGTGTCCAGCCCCACCCGGGGCGGTGCCTTGGCCAGCCTGGCGGCCAGCTCGGTGGGGTTGCTGATCCAATCGCTCACGTTTTGCGGACTTCCTGTTGTAGCCCTGCACATTAACGGTTGCCGGCGGCGGCGCCTATGCCCTAAGTTGCGGTCACGTATGCGTGCAAGCCGACTGGCCGCCACCGCCGCGATCTTCCTGACCACCTGCCTGGCGATGGCGGGGTGCGGCCGCAATGAGGATTCCGGCGGCAAGCCGGCGCCTGCGGACGGCGCAGCCGCCGGCCGCGTGACGGTGGAGGGCGACGACCGGATCGCCGATTCGCTGACCTGGGACCGGCCGCAGGCGGCAGTACCCGAGGACGGCGTGGACGAGGCGCTCGAACGCGCACAGGCTGCGCTGGAGGAAGGACGCCTGTACGAGGATGCCGAGGCCGCGATTCCGCTGTATCTCGCGATCCTCGCCCGCGAGCCCGGCGAACGCACCGCGACCGCCGGGCTGCGCAAGGCGCAGGCTGCACTGCTCGCGCGCGGCAAGGCGGCGTTGGCCAATGCCGGCGACGATGTCGATGCGATGCGCCAGCTGCACGAGGCCGCGTCGGTGCTGCGCGCGATCGCGCCGGCCGACAAGGCGGTGCAGGACTACCTGCGCCAGGTCGACCAGGCCGATCGCCTGTGGGAGCTCAA
>NZ_JARUVM010000116.1 GCF_029763755.1 Luteimonas sp. 8-5 | reverse complement strand
TGCACGAGGCCGCGTCGGTGCTGCGCGCGATCGCGCCGGCCGACAAGGCGGTGCAGGACTACCTGCGCCAGGTCGACCAGGCCGATCGCCTGTGGGAGCTCAACCGCCAGGCCGAGGCCGAGCTGCGCGACGGCCGCCTGGGCGAGGCCGGCGGCGGCGCCCTGGAATCGTTCCGCAAGGCGCTGCAGATCGCACCTGGCCACGCCCGCGCGTTGCAGGGCCTGGCCGCGGTGGAAAGCGCGCTGATCCAGCGCGCCGAAGCGGCTGCCGGCAAATCGGACTTCCCCGCCGCGGCGCGCTGGCTCGAGTCGGCGGCCGCGGTCCATCCGGGCAAGCAGGAACGCAGCACCATCGCCGATGCACGCGCGCGCATCGAGCGGGTGCGACAGGAGCGCGTCGACCGGCTGCGCGACGAAGGCGTGCGCGCGCTGCAGCAGCGCGGCGACAACAAGGACATCGCCCTGGCGCGGAGCAAGCTCGCCGAGCTGCTGCGCATCGCCGAGCCCGGCAATCCGGCGGGTGCCGAGTTGCGCAACCGCATCGACCTGGCCACGCACTACGGCCTGTTCCGTCCGGGGCAGGCGTTCACCGATTCCCTGGGATCGGGCGCGCGCGGCCCGGAGATGGTGGTGGTGCCGCACGGCGCCTATGCAATGGGTGCGGCCGACGGCGAGCGCGGGGCCAGCGACAGCGAGCGGCCGCGGCATTACATCCGCTTCGAGCGCGGCTTCGCCATGTCGCGCACCGAAGTCACCGTGGCCGAGTTCGGCCGCTTCGTCGCCGCCACCGGCTATCGCCCCACCGCCAGCAGGCGCGGCTTCTCCATGGTGTACGACGAACGCAGCGGCAACTTCGTGCGCCGCAATGGCGTGGACTGGCGCAACGCCTACGACGGCGGCGTCGCGGCGCAGAACATGCCCGTGATCCACGTCAGCGCGCGCGACGCCGACGCGTACGCGCAGTGGCTGGCCGACAGCAGCGGGCACCGTTACCAAGTGCCCAGCGAAGCGCAGTTCGAATACGCGCTGCGCGCGGGCGGGCAGGGGCGCTTCCCCTGGGGCGACGGCGCCCCGCCGGCGGACGTGGGCAACATCACCGGCAGCGGCGACCGCTCGCCGAGCGGCCGGCGCTGGAACAACGCATTCTCCGGCTACGACGACGGTCTCTGGGGCCCGGCGCCCGTGGCCAGTTTCTCCGCCAATGCATACGGTCTTCACGACCTTGCAGGCAACGTGAGCGAGTGGGTCGCCGACTGCTGGCATGACGGCTACCGGCGTGCGCCCGTCGACGGACAGGCCTGGGTGAACCCGGGTTGCCGGATGCGGGTGATGCGCGGCGGTGCCTGGGCCAGCGCGCCGGATCAGACCCGCTCGGCCTGGCGTGCGCCGGCACGGGTCGATACCACCAATGCACGGCTCGGCTTCCGCGTGGTGCGCGAGCTCTAAGGAGAAAGGCATGAGGCAGGATCCGGTCGGCAACGGGCGCGCGCCGCGGCGGCGCGGCGGACTGCGCTGGTGGATCCTGCTGGCGTTCGCCGCCTATGCCGCGTACTACTGGATCTCCAACCGCAGCGTCGACCCGTACACCGGCGAAACGGTGCTGATCGACAAGAACATCACCGCCGAAGACGAGAAGGCGCTGGGCCTGCAGGCCTACCAGGAAATCCTGCAGCAGGAGCAGGCGCTGCCGCGCGACGCGGAGATTTCGCGTCAGGTGCGCGAGATCGCGCAACGCCTGATCGCCAAGGTCCCGCAGGTGACCGACGCGCTGGCCGAGGAACACGGCATGGAGCCGACCGGCATCGAAAGGGCGTTCGACTGGGACGTCACCGTGATCGAATCCGACCAGGTCAATGCGTTCTGCCTGCCCGGTGGCAAGATGGCGGTCTACACCGGCCTGGTGCCGGTGGCGCAGAACGCCGATGCGATGGCAATGGTGATGGGCCACGAGATCTCGCACGCGTTGCTGCGCCATGGCGCGCAGCGCATGAGCGAACAGAAGCTCGCGCAGATCGGGCAGATGGCCGGGGCCGCCAGCGGCATGGACCAGCAGCAGATGCAGGCGGTGATGGCCGTGTACGGCTATGGCCGCGCGCTGCCCTACGCGCGCAAGCAGGAAACGCAGGCCGACGAAATGGGGCTGATGCTCGCCGCGGCCGCCTGTTTCGATCCTGCCGCGGCGATGCCGCTATGGGAGCGCATGCAGCAGGCCAGTGGCGGCGGCGGCCAGCCCGAGTTCGCGTCCACCCACCCGGACCCGGGCCGGCGCATCGAGAACCTGGAAGCGCTGCAGGCCAAGGCGCTGCAGTACCGCCAACGGTTCTGCGAACTAGAATGAGATGAACAGGCCGCCGTTGACCGGAAGGTTGGCGCCGGTGATGAACCCGGCGTCGTCGGCAGCCAGGAACGCGACCGCGCGACCGATCTCCTCGGGTTTGCCCAGCCTGCCGACCGGCACCTGGTCGACGATGCCCGCGCGGATGCCGTCGGGAATCGCCATCACCATCGCCGTTTCGCAATAGCCCGGGGAGACGGAGTTGACGGTGACGCCCTTGCGCGCGACCTCGCGCGCCAGCGACATGGTGAAGCCGTGCATCCCGGCCTTGGCCGCAGCGTAGTTGGCCTGGCCGAACTGTCCGGTCTGGCCGTTGACCGAGCTGATGTTGACGATGCGGCCGAAGCCGCGCGCCAGCATGCCGACCAGCGCCGGGCGGGTGAGGTTGAACACGCCGTCCAGGTTCACCGCCAGCACCGCGTCCCACTGTGCGCCGTCCATCTTGCGCAGGGTCGCGTCGCGGGTGATGCCGGCGGCATTGACCAGGATGTCGAGGCTGCCGTGCCGTTGCTGCACGTCATCCACCAGCGCGGCGCAGGCCTCGCGGTCGGTCACGTCCAGCGGCGCGAACGCCACGTCGTGTCCGGCGACTTCGGATTCGAACGCGGCCACGCGCGCGGCATCGCCGCCCAGGTCCGCGGCCACCACCTTGCAGCCCATGCGCGCCAGGGCCACGCAGATCGCCGTGCCCAGGCCCCCGATGCCGCCACTGACGACGGCCACCCGCTTTGCCACGCGTCAGCTTCCGCGCGGGGGCTTGTTGCCGCCTTCGGCGCCGCGGCCCATGCCGCCCACCAGGTTCTGCTGGAATTCCTTCCACAGTTCCAGGTTGCGCTCGGTCAGCTGGTTCATCATCGCCCACGGCGTCTGCCCGAGCATGCCGCCCATCTGCTGGCGGAACTGCGCCTGCTGCTCCATGAACAGCTGCATGGACTTCTCGAGGTAGCTGCCCATGTAACCCTGCAGCGAATCGCCATAGAAGCGGATGATCTGGCTGAGCAGTTGCGTGGAGAGCATCGGCTCGCCGTCCTGTTCCTGCTCGGCGATGATCTGCAGCAGGACCTGGCGGGTGAGGTCGTCGCCGGACTTGGCGTCGCGCACCTCGAAGTCCTCGCCATCGACGATCAACTGTCGCACGTCCTCGATCGTGATGTAGCTGGAGATCTCGGTGTCGTAGAGGCGACGGTTCGGATATTTCTTGATGACGCGTACGGCCATGCGCAAAACCCCCGGGACAGGCCCCGAGCATGGCGCAGTGCAGCACGGGTTGCAAGCCGGCGGGGGTGGCCCCTCCGTCGCGGGCGTTACCAGCCCATGTACTGGCCGCCGTTGGCCGAGAGGTTGGCGCCGGTGATCCAGGCGGCCTCCTCGGGAATGAAGAAGGCGACGGCGTAGGCGATCTCCTCCGGCGTTCCCAGGCGCCCGGTCGGGATCTGGGCGACGATCTTCGCGCGCACCTCCTCGGGCACGGCCATCACCATGTCGGTGCCGATGTAGCCGGGCGAAACGGTGTTCACGGTGATGCCGAACTTCGCGTTCTCCTGCGCCAGCGAAATCGTGAAGCCGTGCATGCCGGCCTTGGCCGCGGCGTAGTTGGCCTGGCCGTACTGGCCCTTCTGCCCGTTGATCGACGCGATCTGGATCACGCGGCCCCACTTGCGCGCGCGCATGCCCTCGATCACCGGGCGGGTCATGTTGTAGACCGAGTTGAGGTTGGTGTTGATGACCTCGGTCCACTGTTGCGGCGTCATCTTGTGGAACGTGGTGTCGCGGGTAATGCCGGCGTTGTTGACCAGGATGTCGACCGGGCCGAGCTGGGCCTCGACGCCGCGCACCAGGGCCTCGGCGCTTTCCGGCGAACCGACGTCGCCCTGGACCAGGGCCACCTGGTAGCCGTCGGCCTGCATCTGCCGCTGCCAGGCGTCGGCCTTTTCCTGGTTCCGGTAGTTGGTGGCCACCTTGTGCCCGAGTCCGGCCAGGCGCTTGCAGATCGCGGTCCCGATGCCGCCGGTTCCCCCCGTTACCAACGCGACGCGTGCCGCCATTGCATTCTCCCTGCCTGGACGTGGATGTCCCGATCGATTCTAGGCATGTCCCGGGGCTTCCGTGTTGTGCGCTGCGGCGAGCGATGCGGCGACCGGACCGCGCGGGATGCGCGAGGGCACGAAGGCGGCGCGCGCGGCCTGCAGCAGCGTCGCCGTCGCGCCATGGCCTGCCAGCGCCCGTGGATCCTGGCCGAGCGCACGCCAGGCGGCGCGCAACGCCGGCAGGGGATCGGCCGGGTCCACCGGCAGCGCCGCGAGCGACTTGGAAAGCTTGTTCCCGTCCGCATCGACCACCAGCGGCAGGTGCGCATGGGCGGGCGAGGGCAGGCCCAGGGCACGCTGCAGCAAAATCTGGCGCGGGGTCGAGTCGAGCAGGTCGGCGCCGCGGACGACGTCGGTGATGCCCTGTGCCGCATCGTCGACCACGACCGCCAGCTGGTAGGCCCACGGGCCGTCGGCGCGGCGCAGGACGAAATCGCCGACCTCGGCGGCCACGTCCTGGACGTAGCGGCCCTGGATGGCGTCGTCGAACCCGATCGTCGTGCCGTCGGCCACGCGCAGGCGGATCGCGGGATTGTCACGCCTGGCGCCGGCCACGCAGGCGCGGTGCACGCCGCCGGAAGCGGCAAGGTCGCTGCGGCTGCAATGGCAGGCGAAGGCGGCACCGGACGCAAGCAGCCGGTCGAGCGCGGCCTGGTAGGCCGCATCGCGGGTCGATTGCCAAAGCACCGGCCCGTCCGGTTCGAGGCCGAACGCCGACAGCGCCTGCAGCTGGCCTTCGGCCGCGCCGGGGACTTCGCGCGGGGGATCCAGGTCTTCCACCCGCACCAGCCACTGGCCGCCGTGGGCACGCGCCATGAGCCAGCTTCCGAACGCGGCGAGCAACGAGCCGAAGTGCAACGGCCCGGTAGGCGACGGCGCGAAGCGGCCGCGGCGGTGCGTGTGCGGTGTTGTCTCGTGTTCAGTCATTGCACTTGCGTTTAGGTTCGTCCCGCCACACTTCAATCCGTCAGCCGCGCCATCGCGCGGTGTCCTGCCATCGAGAGAAGACAAGCATGTTCAAGCGCGTCGGTTTGTTCCTCGCCACCAACCTTGCGGTCCTGGCCCTCGCCAGCGTGGTGATGTCCCTGCTCGGCGTCAATGCCGGCCAGTTCGGCGGCCTGCTGGTATTCGCCGCGATCTTCGGTTTCGGCGGCTCGTTCGTCTCCCTGTGGATGTCCAAGTGGCTGGCCAAGCGCAGCACCGGCGCCCACGTCATCGAGACGCCGCGCAACGAGGTCGAGCAGTGGCTGCTGCAGACCGTGCAGCGGCAGGCCGCACGGGCCGGCATCGGCATGCCCGAAGTCGCCATCTACGATGCGCCCGAGATCAACGCCTTCGCCACCGGCGCCAGCCGCAACAATGCCCTGGTCGCGGTGTCCACGGGCCTGCTGCGCGGCATGGACCGCGACCAGGCCGAAGCCGTGCTGGCCCACGAGGTCAGCCACGTCGCCAACGGCGACATGGTCACCATGGCCTTGCTGCAGGGCGTGCTCAACACCTTCGTGATCGTGCTTGCGCGCATCGTCGGCCGGGTCGTGGACGGCTACCTCAGCGGCGGCCGCGACAACGGTGGCGGCGGCATCGGCTACTTCGTCGTGGTGTTCGTGCTGGAAATGGTCTTCGGCCTGTTCGCGAGCATGATCGCGATGTGGTTCTCGCGCCATCGCGAGTTCCGCGCCGACGCCGGCGGCGCCAGCCTGGCCGGCCGCGGCAAGATGATTTCGGCGCTCGAGGCGCTGTCGCGCAACCACGGTGTCAACACGCTGCCCAAGGCGGTGCAGGCGTTCGGCATCTCCGGCGGCCTGGCCCACGGCCTGAAGCGGCTGTTCATGAGCCACCCGCCGCTCGAGGAGCGCATCGCGGCCCTCCACTCCAGCGTCATCGCGTAGGAGCGCGCCTGGCGCGTGAAGCAAACGCTCGCTCACGTGCGGGGCGCCGCGGAATGGCCTTGCCCAAGCCGGGACACGGCGTGAACCCGTCCATGGGGCCTCGTCGTCGACATCCATGTCTCCGACGGTCCCGTCTTGGGCAAGGCCATTCCGCGACGCCCTGCACGTGAGGGAGGGGTCGCGGCTGCCGCCGCTCCCACGTTACTCGAAGTCGTAGTTCATCTCGGGACCGGCCGGTGCGAGGAAGTTGCCCTCGACGTAGTCGATGCCGCTGGAGAACAGGATGGCCATGCTGGCCGCGTCCTGGATGAACTCGGCGATGCTGCGGATGCCCAGCGACTGCGCCTTGGCGGCGATTTCCTTGATCCGCTCCTGGTTGCCCGCGTTCTTCGGCAGGTCCTCGGTGAAGCTGCGGTCGAGCTTGAGGTAGGCCGGGTTGAAGTGCGACAGCAACTGGAACGAATCCAGGCCTACGCCGAACTGCTCCAGGCCGATCTTGCACTTCACCGCCGCGGCGAAATCCTGTGCAGCGCGCAGGTTGGTGAACACCTTGGCCTCGGACAGCTGCAGCACCAGGCGCTCGCCGTCGACGCCGGTGTCCTCCAGGCGCTCGCCGATGAACTTCGCCAGCTTGTCGTTGGCCAGGGAGGCCTCGGTGATCTTGACCAGCAGGGTCACCGGCTTGCCGGCCTTCTGCTGTTCGGCGATGACCTTGATCGCGCGGCCCACCACCCAGCGGTCGATCTCGCCCAGCAGGCCGTGTTCCTCGGCGATCTGGTGGAAGCGGAGCGGCGGCACCATCTCGCCGGCACCGACGTCCAGGCGGATGTAGGCCTCGTACATCGCGCCGGTCTCGCCCTGCAGGCTGATGACCGGCTGGTAGTGCAGCAGGAAGCGGTCGTGCGCCAGCGCCTCGCGCAGGTGGGTGACCCAGGCCTGGACGCGTTCCTGTTCGGCGCGGTCGACCGCGCCCGGATCGAAGATCTCGAAGCGGTTGCCGCCGACGTTGGCCGAGGCGTTGACGCCCTCGGTGGCCTTGGTCAGGACCTGGCTGACGCTGGCGATCTTCTCGCCGATCTGCACGCCGCCGATGCTGACGGTGATCGCCGCCGAGCGCTCGCCGATGCCGATCACCTCGGAGGCGACGGCCTCGCGGATGCGTTCGGCCAGGGCGCTGGTGGCCTCGTGGTCGCCGCGCACCAGCGCGGCCAGGGTGTGTTCGCCGAAGCGCGCCGCGACCGCGTCCTCGCCCAGCGCGCTGCGCAGGCGATCGGCGACCCCGTGGAGCAGGGCGTCGGCCGAATCCAGGCCGATTTCCTGCAACAGCTTCTGGTAGTGGTCGGGCTGCAGCAGCAACAGGCCGTACTGGCCCTGGCGCTGGGCCGCGGCGGACACCGCTTCTTCCAGCGAGATCAGGAAGGTCTGGCGGTTGAACAGGCCGGTGACCTGGTCGCGCTGGCGCAGTTCCTCGACCTCGCGCGCAAGCTCCGGGTCGGCTTCCTGGCGGCGGAAGATCACCTGCAGGCAGGGTTCGCCCTCGTACATCGCCGGGGTGAACTCCATCACCGCGGCGAACGGATTGCCGCTGCCGTCGTGGGCCTCGAGTTCGTAGCGCGGCGGTGGCGGCTCGCCCTTGCTCAGGCTCTTGAGCAGCGCCTTGAAGCCGTCCACGTGCTTGGGCGCCACCAGGTCCAGCAGCGACATGCCCTCGCGGTCGTCGCACGACTCGAAGTCGAACATTTCCATGTAGGCCGCGTTGGCGCGGATGTGCATGCCTTCATGGATGTAGGCGATGGGATCGCGCGAGGATTCGATCAGCGCGTCGCAGCGGCGTTCGGTCTCGCGCACCTGCGCCTCGAGCCTGCGCAGGGTGCGGCGGGCTTCCAGGTCGCCCCATTCGGTCCTGACCACGCCCAGCATCTGCTGCGGCTGGTGGCGCAGGGCGATGCCGCGCACGCCGGCGGCCAGGGCCTGGGTCAGGCTGGCGTCGTCGACCCGGTCGACGATGGTGACCACGGGCAGGTCCTTGCCGCTGCCCTTGATCAGCTCCAGGGCCTGGGCGAGGGTGACGGTGGTGGCGGCCTGTGCGGCCAGGACCAGGTCGACGGCCTGGTCGGCCAGCATTTCGGCGAGGCTTTCGGCCGAATCCGGGCGCAGCGGACGCACCGCGATGCCCGCGTTGCGCAGGGTGCTGACGATTGCTTCGGCATCTTCGACGCTGTCGTCGACGATCATCAGCCGCAGTGCGTGGTCGGTTCCGGACATTGCGCGATGTTGTACTCGGGTGCCCCAGTGTACGTCCAATCCGCGCTAAAGCGGACGCTTGCCCTCGTCGCCGGCGACCTCGCGCACCAGTCGGGGCACCAGGTAGCCGGACAAGCGCGCGGCCAGGGCCTGGTGGAGTTCGCGTGCGCGCGCGTCGTCGACTTCGAAATGGGCGGTGCCGGCGACCCGGTCGAGCTGGTGCAGGTAATAGGGCACCACGCCGGCCTGCCAGCTGCGTTCGCTGAGCGCGGCCAGCGCATCGACCGAGTCGTTGACCCCGCGCAGCAGCACGGCCTGGTTGAACAGCGTCGCGCCGGCGCCACGCAGGCGCGCCAGTGCGGCATCGACTTCGGCATCGAACTCGTTGCCGTGGTTGGCATGGATCACGAAGGCCAGCGGCCAGGGCAGGGCACCGAGCCATGCGAGCAGTTCGTCGTCCACCCGCGCGGGCAGCACCACCGGCAGGCGGCTGTGGATGCGCAGGCGCCGGACGTGCGCAATCCCGGCCAGGGCCGTGGTCAGCTCTGCCAGCTTGGCCGTGGACAGCGACAGCGGGTCGCCGCCGGAAAGGATGACCTCGTCGATGCCGGGGTCGGCGGCGATCGCGGCCACCGCCTCGCGCCAGTTGCCGGCCGCCGCGGTCTGCTCCGCATACGGGAAGTGGCGGCGGAAGCAGTAGCGGCAATTGATCGCGCACGAGCCGGTGGCCACCAGCAGCGCGCGGCCCCGGTACTTGCGGATCACGCCGTGGCCGGCCCTGGCGGCGGCATCGCCGACGGCATCGAGGACGAAGCCGGGCACGACCCGCTCCTCGTCCAGCACCGGCAACACCTGGCGCAGCAGCGGGTCGGCCCGGTCGCCATGGCGCATGCGGGCGATGAAGGCATGCGGTACCCGCAGGGCGAAAGCGGCGGCAGCCGGCGCCGAAACGGTCGCGGCCAGGGTCTCCAGGCCCAGCATGGAAAGCAGCTCGCGCGGGTCGCGCACGGCCTCCCGCCACTGGCGTTTCCAGTCGCTTCGGTGGTCCCGGGCAGCGCCGGGCTGCAGGGCGGGGGAGGCAGCAGGTATCATGTCAGGCCCATTTTAACCGGCCGCCGCGGCGGACCAGCAGGAGTTGCAATCGATGGCCACCCTCGGCATGAACGACGTCAAGAACGGACAGAAGATCCTGGTCAACAACGAACCGGCGATCATCACCGACACCGAGTACGTCAAGCCGGGCAAGGGCCAGGCGTTCACCCGCGTCAAGTACCGCCAGATCCGCACCGGCCGCGTGCAGGAAATCACCATGAAGGCGACCGACTCGCTCGAGTCGGCCGACGTAGTCGACACCGACATGCAGTACCTGTATGCGGACGGCGAGTACTGGCACTTCATGAACCAGGAGACCTTCGAGCAGGTCCAGGCCGACAAGGCCGGCATGGGCGGCGCCGAGAAGTGGCTCAAGGGCGAGGAAGAGTGCGTGGTGACCCTTTTCAACGGCACCCCGATCATGGTCACCCCGCCGAACTTCGTCGAACTGAAGATCGTCGAGACCGATCCGGGCGTGAAGGGCGACACCGCCGGCACCGGCGGCAAGCCGGCCACGCTGGAGACCGGCGCGGTGGTGCGCGTGCCGCTGTTCGTCGCCCAGGACGAAACCATCAAGGTCGATACCCGCTCCGGCGAGTACGTCTCGCGCGTCAAGTAAGGCGATGAGCGGCCAGGCCACCGTCTGCGACCTCGTCATCGAGGCCGGCTGGGTCGTCCCGGTCGAACCGCATGGCGTGGTGCTCGAAGACCACGCCGTCGCCATCCGCGACGGCGCGATCGTCGCGGTGCTGCCCCGGGCCGAAGCGCGTGCGCGCTTCAGCCCCGCAGCGACCGTGTCGCGGCCGGACGGCGTGCTCGTCCCGGGCCTGGTCAATGCCCATGTCCACAACCCGATGACGCTGCTGCGCGGCGTCGCCGACGACCTGCCGCTCAAGATCTGGCTGCAGGACCACATCTGGCCGATTGAAGCGGCGGTGATCGCGCCGGACTTCGTCGCCGACGGTGTCGAGCTGGCCATCGCCGAGATGCTGCGCGGCGGCACCACCTGCTGCAACGAGAACTACTTCTTCCCGGACGTGCAGGCGGCGACCTACAAGCGCCACGGTTTCCGCGCCCGCGTCGGCCTGCCGGTGATCGACTTCCCCACCGCCTGGGCCGCCAGCGACGACGAGTACTTCGACAAGGCCGGCGAAGTGCACGACCAGTGGCGCAACGATGCGCTGGTCTCCA
Organism: Luteimonas sp. 8-5; assembly: GCF_029763755.1. Taxonomy (GTDB): domain Bacteria; phylum Pseudomonadota; class Gammaproteobacteria; order Xanthomonadales; family Xanthomonadaceae; genus Cognatiluteimonas. Next base: position 2,258 of record NZ_JARUVM010000116.1, on the reverse strand, counting down.
CTACCTTCGCGCCGCACGCGCCGTACACGGTGTCCGATGCCAGCTTCGAGCGCATCCGCATGCTCGCCGACCAGCTCGACATCCCGGTGCACCTGCACCTGCACGAGACCGCGCAGGAAGTGGCCCAGTCGCAGGACAAGCACGGCCAGCGCCCGATCGCGCGCATGGACCGGCTGGGGCTGGTCAACGATCGCCTTATCGCCGTGCACATGACCCAGCTCAGCCGGGCCGAGATCGACCTGTGCGCGCAGCGCGGCGCCAGCGTCGTGCATTGCCCGGAGTCCAACCTCAAGCTCGCGTCCGGGTTCTGCCCGGTACACGGGCTGCGCCAGGCCGGCGTGAACCTGGCCATCGGCACCGACGGCTGCGCCAGCAACAACGACCTGGACATGTTCGGCGAGATGCGCACCGCAGCATTGCTGGCCAAGGCGGTGGCGGAAGACGCCGCGGCGTTCGACGCGGCCAGCGCCCTGCGCGCGGCCACGCTCGGCGGCGCACGCGCGCTCGGCCTCGACCACATGGTCGGTTCGATCGAGGCCGGCAAGCAGGCCGACCTGGCGATCGTCGACATGTCGCCGCTGGAGACCCAGCCGCTGCACCATGTCGCGTCGCAGCTGGTCTATGCCACCGGCCGCCACCAGGTCAGCGACGTGTGGATCGCCGGCAAGGCGAAGCTGCAGGCCAAGATTCTGGTGGACATGGATCCGGATGCACTGGTCGCCAACGCGCGGCAATGGCGCCAGCGCATCGCCTCGATCGCGCTGCCGCAATGACCGCCACGCCCGCCGGCAACTTCTCCCAGGCCGAGGTCGACAAGTTCGACGAGCTCGCCAACCGCTGGTGGGATCCGCAGGGACCGCAGAAGGCGCTGCATGCGCTCAACCCGGCGCGGCTGGGCTACGTCGCCGAACGCATCGCGTTGCGTGGTGCGCGCGTGCTGGACGTGGGTTGCGGCGGTGGCCTGCTGAGCGAATCGCTCGCCGCCGCGGGCGCCAGCGTCACCGCCATCGACCTTGCGCCGGGCTTGCTCAAGGTGGCGCGCCTGCACGGCCTCGAGACCGGCGTCCAGGTCGACTACTGCCTGTCCTCGGTCGAGGCGCTGGCCGCGGAGATGCCCGCTGCGTTCGACGCCGTTACCTGCATGGAGATGCTCGAGCACGTACCCGATCCGGGTTCCGTGCTGGAAGCCTGTGCGCGCCTGCTCAAGCCCGGCGGCCGCCTGTTCGTGTCGACGCTGAACCGTACGCCGGCGGCATTCGCGCTGGCCATCATCGGCGCCGAGTACATCGCGCGCATGCTGCCGCGCGGCACCCATCGATACAGCGACTTCATCCGTCCTTCCGAACTGGGCGCATGGCTGCGCGATTGCGGCCTGCAACTGGAAGACGTGAGCGGCCTTGCCTACGAGCCGTGGGCCAACCGCGCACGCGTGTCGCGCCGCACCGGCGTCAACTACCTGGCCTGCGCGGTGAAGCCGGAATGAGCCTGCGCGGCGCGTATCCTGCACTGGCCCTGTTCGACCTCGACGGCACCCTGCTCGACAGTGCCCCCGATTTCGTCGCTACCCTGGCCCTGCTGCGCGCACGCCACGGCCTGCCGCCGATCGCGCCGGAGCGCATCCGCCCGCACGTGTCGCGCGGCGCCCGGGCGATGATCAAGGCCGCATTCCCCGACCACGATGAGGCCGCGCGCGAAGCGCTGGTGCAGCCGTTCCTGGACATCTACCGCGGTGAACTGTCGAAGCACGGCGCGCCGTTCGAAGGCGTGGAAGCGATGCTGTCGGCGCTGGAAGCCGAGGGCAGCCGCTGGGGCATCGTCACCAACAAGCCCGAAGCGCTGGCGCGCGCACTGATGCCGCTGCTGGGCTGGCAGGAGCGTTGCGCCGTGCTGGTCGGCGGCGACACCCTGGCCACGCGCAAGCCGGATCCGCAACCGCTGCTGCACGCGGCGCGCGCCGTCGGCGTTGCGCCGGCCGATTGCGTCTACGTCGGCGACGACGAACGCGACATCATCGCCGCGCGCGCCGCGGGCATGCCTTCGATCGTGGCGTTGTGGGGCTACCGCCTCGACGCCGACGACCCGGTGGCCTGGCAGGGCGACGTGATGGCCGAAGCCGCCGTCGAGTTGCTGGATCCCGCGCGCTGGCCATGAGCGAGGACGACAGCTTCGTCGACAAGTGGCGCGCGCGCTGGCCGGAATGGCAGGTCGCCGAAGTGTTCCTGCCCGCGTCCGCGCGCGCGCGCCTGCTGGCCTGGTTC
>NZ_JARUVM010000115.1 GCF_029763755.1 Luteimonas sp. 8-5 | reverse complement strand
GCCGCCGCTCCCACTGCCGCCGGCCTTGCGGCCACCGCCGCGGCGCTCTTCGTCGGCGGCACGCTGTTCGCGCGCCTCGCGGAAGATGTCGCTGACGCTTTCGCCGCCCTCGTCGTCGGCCGCGGCGGTGCGAGGCTTGCGCGGTTGCGCGACCAGCAGGTCGGGGGTTACCGGTTCGACCGGGATTTTCTGCTCGATGTACGCCTCGATGTCCGGCAGCGAAATGGCATAACGCTCGCAGGCGAAACTGATCGCGTCGCCCTCGGCGCCAAGGCGCGCGGTGCGGCCGATGCGATGCACGTAATCTTCGGCGTCGAACGGCAGGTCGTAGTTGTAGACGTGGCTGACGCCGTCGATGTGCAGGCCGCGCGCGGCCACGTCGGTGGCGACCAGGATCTCCAGCTGGCCCTTCTGGAACCGCGCCAGCAGGGTCTCGCGCTTCTTCTGCGGCACGTCGCCGGACAGCACGCCGACCTTGTAGCCCGCGCGCTCCAGCGCGCGCGCCACGCGCTCGACGAACGCCTTGGTGTTGACGAACACCATCGTGCGCGTGCCCTCGGTGCGCGACAGCAGGCCCAGCAGCAGCGGCAGTTTCTCGTCGTCGGCCGGCAGGTACAGGCGCTGGCGGACCTTGGCATTGGTGATGTGCTCGCTTTCGACCACCATCTTTTCCGGCTCGTTCATGTGCTCGTAGGCGAGCTCGAGCACGCGGTGGCTGAGGGTGGCCGAGAACAGCAGGGTCTGGCGCTCCGTGCGCGCCGGCATGCGCCGCAGCAGGAAGCGGATGTCCTTGATGAAGCCCAGGTCGAACATGCGGTCGGCTTCGTCCAGCACGCACACCTCGCAGGCGTGCAGCGAGACGACCTTGTGCTGCTTGACGTAGTCGATCAGGCGGCCCGGGGTGGCGATGATCACGTCGGCGCCGGCCTGGAGCAGGGAGCGCTGCTTGTCGTAGTCGACGCCGCCGTAGACCAGGGCGAACTTCAGGCCGAGGTCGGAAGCGAACTTCACCGCGTCCTTGTGGATCTGGATCGCGAGCTCGCGGGTCGGCGCCAGGATCAGGGCGCGCGGGTCCTCCGGGTTGCGCTCGGCCAGCGCCGGCCGCGTGAGCAGCCTGTTCACGACCGTGACCAGGAAGGCCAGGGTCTTGCCGGTACCGGTCTGCGCCTGGCCGGCGACGTCGCGCCCGGCGAGGGTGATCGGCAGGGTCATCGCCTGGATCGGGGTACAGCGGGTGAAGCCCGCGCCTTCGAGGCCCGACAGCAGGGTCGGATGCAGGTCGAAGGAGGAAAAGGCGATATCGGTGAGTGGCTTGTCGCTCATGCGTATTGGGCTGCGATTCTTTCCGGGGTTCCGGAGTGGCGGGCAATGGCGCGGGCGCGGCGCGCTTGCGTGGGAGGCGTCCGCGAAGCAGACTGCCTGTCGGCGCCCGGGGATTGCGCAACGCGCTTGATTCCGGCCGGGGAACGCCCCAGTTTAACAGTATCCAGCCGCCCGACAGCAGGCCCGCCCCGCCGCGGGTGAACCGCTTCCACCCAGGAGATCCCATGAACGACACCGTGATCCACGCCACCGACGCCGACTTCGACAGCGCGGTCCTGCAATCGGAGGAGCCGGTGCTGGTCGATTTCTGGGCGCAGTGGTGCGGCCCCTGCAAGATGATCGCCCCCGCCCTGGACCAGCTGGCGGCCGAATACGCCGGCAAGGCCAAGGTGGTGAAGGTGGACATCGACCAGAACCGCAATACCGCCATGAAGTACCACGTGCGGTCGATCCCGATGTTGCTGCTGTTCAAGGACGGCCAGGTCCAGGCCACCCAGATCGGCGCGGTGGGCAAGGCCCAGCTCAGCCAGATGATCGACAAGGCGCTTTGACGGCACCGGCGGGCACTGCCCGCTCCCTGGCAGCCGCGCTTGCCGCGGCGCCGGCAGGGTGCTAGCTTTAGTGCACCGGCATGTTTGCGCGGCCTTGGCCGCCCGTCTGCCGCACCCATCCACCCGGTTCCACACCGGGGCTCCTCTAGTGAAACCCGTCTAGAGAAACCCGTCTAGAACTTCCATTCCGTCCGCCCGTTTCCCGGGCGCTCGCATCCGCGAGGAAATCGCAACTTGTCCGACAATACCCCCGACTCCCCCGGGAGCGACGCTGGCGAAACCGCCACCAAGCGCGTGCGCAAGCCGCGCGCCGCCAAGGCCGCCGACACCGCGCCGCCCGCCGGCAACGAATCCACCAGCGCGCCGGCTCCCGCCGAGCCCTCCGCAGCTCCGGCCGCGCCAGCCGCGCCGGCTCCCGCGGCCCCGTCCGCCCAGGGCGGCGGTGGCGAACCGCCCCAGCAGCAGGCCCAGA
>NZ_JARUVM010000114.1 GCF_029763755.1 Luteimonas sp. 8-5 | reverse complement strand
GAACCTCCCCAGCAGCAGGCCCAGAACCAGCAGCAGGGCGGCGGCCATGACCAGCGCGACGGCGGCCGCGGCAACCGTCGCGACCGCTTCCGCAACCGTCGCGACCGCCAGCGTGGCGGCGGCGACCGTTTCCGCGACGACGGCCTGCCCCGGGACGACAACGGCGGCGAGCAACCGCAGCCGAACCGGCCGATGCCGACCATCCCGGAAGGCTTCCCGCAGTATTCGCTGGGCGACCTGAAGCGCATGCCGGCGCAGAAGCTGCTGGACATCGCCGAGCAGCTCGGCCTCTCCGAGACCGTGGCCCGCGCGCGCAAGCAGGACGTGATCTTCGCCCTGCTCAAGGTGCTGACCCGCACCGCCGAGGGCGTGGCCGCCGACGGCGTGCTGGAAATCCTGCCCGACGGCTTCGGCTTCCTGCGCGCGGCCGAGGCCAGCTACCTGGCCGGCCCCGACGACACCTACATCTCGCCCTCGCAGATCCGCCGCTTCAACCTGCGCACCGGCGACCACCTGTCCGGCCGCATCCGCTGGCCCAAGGACGGCGAGCGCTATTTCGCGCTGAACGTGGTCGACGAGATCAACGGCGAACCGATCGAGGCGTCGAAGAACAAGGTCCTGTTCGAGAACCTGACGCCGCTGTTCCCGCGCCGCAAGTTCAAGCTCGAGCGCGGCGACGGCTCGACCGAGGACATCACCGGCCGCATCCTCGACCTGATGGCGCCGCAGGGCAAGGGCCAGCGCGCGCTCATCGTCTCGCCGCCGAAGGCGGGCAAGACCATGATGATGCAGCAGGTCGCCACCGCGATCACCAGCAACCATCCGGACACGCACCTGATCGTGCTGCTGATCGACGAGCGCCCCGAGGAAGTGACCGACATGCAGCGCACCGTGCGCGGCGAAGTGATCTCCTCCACCTTCGACGAGCCTGCTGCGCGCCACGTGCAGGTCGCCGAGATGGTGATCGAGCGCGCCAAGCGCCTGGTCGAGCACAAGAAGGACGTGGTGATCCTGCTCGACTCGATCACCCGCCTGGCCCGCGCCTACAACAACGTGGTTCCGAGTTCCGGCAAGGTGCTCACCGGCGGCGTCGACGCCAACGCCCTGCACCGCCCGAAGCGCTTCTTCGGTGCCGCGCGCAACGTCGAGGAAGGCGGTTCGCTGACCATCATCGCCACCGCGCTGGTCGACACCGGCAGCAAGATGGACGAGGTGATCTACGAGGAGTTCAAGGGAACCGGCAACTCCGAGGTGCACCTGAACCGCCGCATCGCGGAGAAGCGCGTCTACCCGGCGATCGACATCAACCGCTCGGGCACCCGCCGCGAAGACCTGCTGATCGAACCGGAGCTGCTGCAGAAGATCTGGATCCTGCGCAAGCTGCTGCACGGCATGGACGAGATCGGCGCGATGGAGTTCCTGCTCGACAAGATGAAGAGCACCAAGTCCAACGACGAGTTCTTCGCTTCGATGAAGCGTTGATCCGCGGGAGCGGCGGAAGCCGCAAGAAAAAGGGCGCCCTCGGGCGCCCTTTTTCGTTCCGGGGTCGCGGCTTCCGCCGCTCCTCCGCCTTTACATGACGCTGACGGCGTTCCAGGCTGCGGCAACGGCGTTCTGCTCGTCCGAACCCGCGCCGAACAGGTCCTCGGCCGCGCTCAGCGTCGCGGCACGCGCGCCGGCGTAGTCCGTGTTGGAGGTCATGTACACGGCCAGGGCGCGGTACCAGATCTTCTCCGCGGCTTCGCGGCCGATGCCGGTGATGGCGGTGTTGCCGTCGCATACCAGGTCGCCGGGGGTCAGGCCGAACTCCGTGTCCGCACCGAAGCCGTCCGGCACCACCGCGCCTTCGGCCAGCAGGTAGTAGAAATGGTTGGCTACGCCCGAGTTGTAGTGCACGTCGATGTCGCCCAGTTCCGGGATGTAGCAGTCCGGCGAGGTACCGTCGAGGCTAGGCTTGAACATGTAGCGCAGCGCCAGCGTGCCCGGGTTGTTGGCGTAGATGTTCTCGCCGATCAGGTAGTCGACCGGGTCGGCCGGATTGTTGGCGTAGTACTCCACCATGGTGCCGAAGATGTCGGAGGTGGCCTCGTTCAGGCCGCCGGACTCGCCGTCGTACTCCAGGTCCGCGGTATGGCTGGTCACGCCGTGCGACATCTCATGGCCGGCGACGTCCAGGGCCACCAGCGGGTTGGTGGTGACGCCGTTGTCGCCGTCGCCGAAGGTCATGCAGAAGCACGAGTCGCGCCAGAACGCGTTGGCGTAGTTGCGGCCGTAGTGCACGCGGCTGGTGGCGCCGACGCCATCATCTGCGATGCCGTGGCGGCCGTGGCGGTCCAGGTAGTAGTCCCAGGTGACCGAGATCCCGTAGTGGGCGTCGACCGCGACGGTTGCGGCGTCGTTGAGCAGGCCGTTGCCCCAGGTGTTGTCCGCATCGGCGTAGACCGAACCCATGCCGTTCTGGCGCATGCCCATGTTGGTGGTGCTGCCGCCGCCGCGGGTCTGGTCGACCAGCTCGTAGCCGTTGCCGCAGTTGCTGGTGGCCAGGGCCACGGTGCCCTCGAGCAGGCTGTGGCCGATGCCTTCGGCCGCGACCGGGTCGGTGCAGCCGCCCTTGTCGCGACCCGGCTTGGCGGTATGCACTTCATCCCACTTGGCCAGGATCGAGCCGTTGCCCGCGTCGACGATGTAGCGCATCTCGGTCGGGGTCTGGTCGGCGCGGATGCCCGACATCGTGACCTCGTAGGCGAGCACGGGCTGCGGGCCGCGCGCGTACACGACCAGGCGCGCACCCGGAGGGGCGTCGAACGCCGTGGCGAAGTCGGTGCTGGCCGCGACGATGGCACGGCCGCTGCTGATGCCGGCGGCGAGGCCCGGGCGTGCGCTGGTCGCCAGGGTCTGGCTGATGCCCGCGACCTGTCCGTTGCGCGAATGCACCACCAGGTCGCCGCCGATCATCGGCAGGCCCTGGTACAGGCGCTGGAAGCGGACGTGCTCGGTGCCGTCGGCGTCGACCAGCACCGCACCGGGAATGAACTCGTCGGCGCTGGCGGCCTGCGCCTGGTTGGCGACCGCGCGGTTGGCGAGCAGGGCCTTGGCACGCGCGGCGACCGCGTCGCCGCGGGCGGTGTCCGCATGGCCGCGCTTGGCGGCGGAAGCCGGGGACGCAACCACCAGGGCGGAAACGATCGCGGCGCTCAACAGACTGGTCTTCACTTTCATGCTGGTATCCCCGTAGTGGTCTTGCGTTGCTTTTGATGGATTGGCGCTGGCGGCAGCAGGGTGGCGCCGTCGAACCAGGAAACGCGCAGCACGAAGCCGCGCGGCGAGTAGCCGATGAAGCTGTAGCCGGTCACCGGCTCGAAGGCGACGTCGTAGCGCTTGGCGAGCATCGGGTTCTGCACCTCGATGAGCATGCCCAGCGCCTCCGGCACGGGCAGCGATGCGTTGTACGCCTGCAGGACCTGCCTGGAGGCGTTCGCGACCGCCAGGGCCTGGCCCTTGCCGCGTTGCGCCGAGTCGTAGAACTGGCGGGAGGAGTAGGTGGGTTGGCGCAACCTCGGCAGTACCCGCACCGTCGCGGTGCCCACGGCACAGACGGTGCCGTCGTCGTCGCGGGCAATGCACACCGCCTGGCTGGCGCGCTGGCGGGCGCGGCCGTCGTCGCCGATGGCGTTGTTGCGCTTCCAGAACTCCAGCAGCTCGGCCTCGAGTTCCGGCGTCACCTGCCGCCACACTGGAATCGGATCGAGGCTCACGGTTGCGTGCCTCCCTGCTTGCGGGCGGCGGCGGCCAGGGTCCGTACCGAAGCGATGTATTCGTCGAACTGCAGGCGCTTGTCGCCATTGGCGTCGAAGACGGACAGGGCGGGCGCGTCCTTGCCGGCCTGCATGACCAGGGCAAGGCTCGCGTACTCGGCGCCGTCGAGGCCGTTGTCGTCGTTGCGGTCGAGCTTCTCGAACTGCGTCCGCAGCCGTGCGGCGATGCCGCGCTCGACCACGGCGCGCCAGCCAGCGTCGAACTCGGTGCGACTCAGCACGCCGTTGTGGTCGGTGTCCCAGGCTTCGAACGCCTTGTCCATGCGGGCCGATGGCGCATGCGCCTGTGTTTGTGCCCGCGCCCCGGCGCCCGCCCCGGCGGCCAGCAGCAGGCCCGCGACGACAGGGAGCATGGCGTTCATTGCGGCGCCGCCTCCCGTCCGGCCGGGGCGATCTCCGACTCGAACGTGATCAGGTCGCGGATTTCCGGCGTGCGCAGGCCGATCATCATCGGGTTGCGCACGTTGGGCAGGAAGCTGATGTCGAAGATCTCGGTGATGTCGCCCTCGAACCGGATCCAGTTGAGCACGTCGCCGTTGACCAGCGACACGATCTGCACGCCGCACCACGGCTCGGCGTCGTGCTTGCGCAGCTCCTCGTCGAGCTGCAGGCCCTCGAAGCGCTGGTTGCGCGGCTTGGACAGGCCGACCGCGGCGACGTTGCCGATGATCGACAGCCCGCGGGCGAATCCCGGCACGAAGGCGAGCGGCACGAACGCCTTCTTCTCGAAGTCCACCCAGCCCAGGTAACCGGTGCCCGCGTTCAGTACCCACAGCCGGCCGTTGGCCCAGCGCGGCGAGTGCGGCATCGACAGCCCTTCGCACACGATCTCGTCGGTTTCGATGTCGATCACCACGCCACCGTCCTGGCGGCGGTCGCGCCATCCGTCGACGGTGTCGCTCTTGCACACGGCGGTGACGTACTTGGGACGCCCCTCGACCATGGCCAGGCCGTTGAGGTGGCACCTGTCCTCCGGCGCCAGCTTGCTGATGAAATTCGGCTTCCAGATCGCCTTGAAGCTGTGGGTCTGGCTCAGCTCGGCAAGGCAGGAATACTTGGTGTTGACGAACACCACCTTGCCGTTGCTGCGGATGCCCAGCTCATGGATGTCCAGGTCGCCGATGGTCTGCGCGTTGCGCGGCACATAGCACTTGTCGAACTGGCCGTGGATGATCTCGTTCGGGCGCAGCGCGTTCTCGAAACGCCAGAGCTGGTACAGCCCGCCCAGGTAGATGCGCTGGGCGTTGCCGACGATGCCCATGGCCCGCTCGAAGATGCGCTCGAAGAACGACACCCGGCCCTGCTTGTCGCTGCCCACCAGGTAGACGCGGCCGGTCTGGTAGGACGAGATGGCCAGCGACATGCGGTTGCCGGCCAGCCAGCCGGCGAGCCCGCGCGAGCAGGTCTTCTCGACCTTGAGCCGGGTAATGTCCTTCGGCTTCTCCGGCGTGGCCGGGCCCTTGGCGGGCTCCGGCGACACCGTGTCCAGTCCGGTTTCGAGCTCGGGCGTGGCGGTGCTGTCGTTCAACTTCGTGTTACCAGGTGTAGCGGACCAGCAGCTGGCCGCCGTAGAAGCCCTGCAGCGCATCGCCGTCGGCCAGGTGGATCCCGCCGGTCGCCGACAGCCGTCCCTTCTGCACGCCCAGGCCCAGTTCGGCGAGGAAGCTGTTGCCGGAGGTGCTGGTGCGGCCGTTGAAACGGTCGGCAATGGTGTAGCCGGTGTTGCCGTCCATCTCGCGCACGGCGCTGAGCGCACCGTAAGGCGTCCAGGTGAAGCCGTTGCCGCCATCGAAGGTGCGGTCGAGGGCGAGGCCGACGCGCGCGCGTTCGGAAACACCGCCATAGATGTCCATTCCGATCTCGCTGCCCTCGACGGTGTCGATGTTGTCGACCACCGAGCGGGTGTACTGCAGCTGCGGCACGAAGTTCACGCCAGCCATGCTCCAGCCGGTATAGCCGCCCTCGAAGTTGAAGGCAGTAGCGTTGCCGCTGGTGCGCTGCTCGCCGCCGACCGACATCAGCGTCGCGTCGAAGTCCATCCAGCGCCACGAGGCATCCACATAGAACCGGTCGCCGGCCCAGCCGACGTACAGGCCGGAGGTATGCAGGTCGATGTGGTCTCCGCCGCTGGCATACGAGAGCTTCTGGGTGCCCTCGGCATTGCCGCCCATGATGCCGAAGTTGATCCCGTTGCCCAGGGTCAGGTTCATGCCGAACTCGGTGCCGGTGTTCTCCTGGCTGAAGCCGAAGTCGCGGTCGCCGCCGAAGCCCGAAGCGCTCGGATCGACATCGCCCTGGTCGGAGAACGCGCGGATCCAGGGGCCGAGGCCGACATCGCCTTCGCCCAGCACCGGGGCCACGCCGAGGCGCTGGCTGCGGGTACCGATCGAGCTGTTGATCAGGCTGTGCGCGGCGTTGGCCACCGAGCCGGCGGTCACGCCGGCGTCGTTCAGGCCCTCCACTTCGACGAAGGCGTTGATGACGTAGGTCGTGGACGCCGGCGTGATGGGACCGCCTGCCACCCGCACCGACAGGTCGAGGAAGTTGCTGGGATTCAGGTTCAGCACCCGGCCGCCGACGAAATCGTCGCCACCCCAGGTTCCGGTCACGTAAGCGAACGGATTCGGATAGCCATTGAAGGCGTCTTCCATGCCGTTAATCGTCACGTTCACGGTCTGGCTGGTCCCGTCGACCACGTTGCCATCGATGTAGATCGTGTCCCGACCCAGGTCGACGTTGATGGTGCCGTGTCCGCCGAGATCGCCCCGCAGCATCAACCAGTCGTTGGAACGGTCGCTGCTGGCGAGGTTGATGACCCCATCGTTGTACAGCGCCTGTGCATCGGCACCCATGTCGATCACGCCGTAGTCGCTGGCGCTGATCGTGCCGGCGTTGTGGAAGCTGTTGCCGTCCGCGCCGCTGGCCCCCAGGTAGATCCCGCCGTTGGCCAGGTGGATCCTCCCGCCGGCCCCATTGTCGATGCTGTCGTCGCCGTCCCCGAAGCCGGTGACGTAGTTGTCGACGACCCAGGTGCCGCCGCTGCCATTCGCGAAGAGGTCGTCCGCGGCGAACGTGATGATGGCACCGGTGATGGCGCCGGTGTTGTGGATCTCGTTGGCGCCGCTGCTGCCGACCACGGCGACCGAGACGGGCGCATCGGTCCCGATGGTGCCGTTGTTGTCCAGGGTGGCGGTGCCGACCAGCGACTCCATCTGCACCGCGACCGCCACCGTATCGTGGCTGGCGGAGATGGTGCCGGAGTTCTCGACCAGCACGTCGCCGTAAGCGCGCGCGTAGACGCCGATCGCCGTGCCGTAGGGACCGGCCGCGCCGCTGATCGACCCGCTGTTGCTCACGGTCGCGCTGTAGTAGCCGTTGGCAAGGGCGCCGACGCCCACGCCGTAGGTTCCCTCGGCGGAGATGTCGCCGCTGTTGGTGATGCTCGCATCGCCGACGAACGAGTAGGCGTAGGCGCCGAACGCATTGCCGAGCGCGTTCGCCGCGACGTCGCCGCTGTTGTCCACCGCGGCGCTGTAGTCGCCATCGACGTACATGCCGAAGGCAGCCGCATAGCCCTGCGCCGCGACGCTGCCGGAGTTCGTGGCCTCGGAGTACAGGCCGCGCGTCAGCACGCCGTAGGCGGTGCCGTAGGTGGAAGTACTCTCGATGTCGCCGCTGTTGGTGACCGACGCCGTTCCCAGCGTGGCGCGCGCGAACGCACCGGCGGTGGTGCCGACGTAGCTCGCCGCGGCCAGGATGCCGTTGCTGTCGACGCTGACGTTGCCGTCGCCGGTGGTGGTCGCGAACACGGCGGCCGACAGGCCGGTGACGCTGTAGGACTCGACCGAACCGCTGTTGTCGACGGCGATGTCGCCGCTGGTGGTGCTGGCGAAGACCGCGAGGGATTGCCGCCCGCCGTCGCTGAGGATGTCTCCGCTGTTGTCGATGGCGATGTCGCCGCCGACCGTTTCGGCGTTGATGCCCCACGAGTAGCCGAGGTACGGACCGGAGTAGCCGGCCTCGATCGTGCCGCTGTTGTCGATGGCCACGTCGCCGAGGCCGGAGCTGGCGCGCACCGCATAGGCCACCCACGCGTCGAGCACGACGTCGCCGGAGTTGGCGATGCTCGCGCCCTCCATGCCGACCACGTCGATGCCGCCGCCCAGGTAAGGCGTGGTCACCGCGATCGTGCCGCTGTTCTCCACCGAGGCGGAGCCGTTGGTCGACGCCGCCACCGCGCCGAAGGCGGTATAGCCGACGAACGCCGTATTGACCACGGTGATGTCACCGGAGTTGTCGACGCTTGCGTCGCCATTGAACGACAGCGCGACCGCGCCCTCGGCGTTGCCGAGCGAGTAGGCGAAGATGCCGCCGGAGTTGTCGATCATGGCGTCGCCGGCTGCCGAGGCCGCGATGCCGGTGGCCACGCCGCCGAACTGGGACAGCGCATAGGCGTTGGCGTCGCCGCTGTTGCTGATGGCGACGCTGCCGTCGACACCCAGCGAGCGGCCTTCGATCGCGCTGCTGCCGCTGAAGCTGATCGCGGTCGAGGTACCGGAGTTGTCGATGGTGATGGCGGCGCCGTCGGTGCCGCTCAGCGCCTGGATGCCGGCCGCGTAACTGCTGGAGTAAACCCCGCCGTTGTACGCGTAGTAGCCGCCCAGTACGTCGCCGGCGTTGTGGATGTCGATCGATCCGCTGGCCTGGGCATAGATGGCCACTGCCGAGTCGTAGCCGCGCACGGAGATCGAACCGTTGTTGTCGACGCTGGCGCCGCCCTCGCCGCCGCCGGCGTAGATGCCGAAGGCTTCGCTGACGCCGTAGGTGCGCACGTAGATTTCGCCGTCGTTGCCGACCGCGACCGAGTCGCTGCCCTGGGCCTCGATGCCCGCCGCCCAGGTGTAGCCGAATGCGCCGATGTAGCCGCTGGCGCCATTGATGACTTCGGCGTTGGCGCCGTAGGCGAATACGCCGTCGGCGAGCCCGTTGGGCGAAATCGCGACCAGGACGCCGTCGTTGTGGACGGAGACGTCGCCCTCGGTGGAATAGGCATAGATGCCGATGCCGTCCAGCAGGACGCTGCCGGCCTGGATCGTGCCGCTGTTGTCGACGTGGACGTCGCCGGCGTCGCTGGTGGCATTGACGCCACGCGCATCCCCGTAAGCGACCGCCGTGATCGAGCCGCTGTTGTCCACCGTGGTGAGGTCGTCGCCGTTCACCGCGATGCCCGCGGCGGCATAGAAGCCGTTGGCCTCGATGGTCCCGCTGTTGGCGACGTTCATGTCCACGGCCGAACCGAGGACGCCATAGGCGTAGCCGTAGAACGCGAGCGCGCCGATCGAGCCGCTGTTGTCGACGTCGACGTCGCCGTAGTCGGCCCGGGCGAAGATGCCGGCCGCCGTGTCGGCATAGCTGTAGGCGTAGATGTCGCCGCTGTTGCCGACCGTGGCGCTGCCTTCGCCGGGACGGGCGAAGATGCCCACGGACTGGCCGTAGACGCTGGAGTAGATCGACCCCGAGTTCTCGACGTGCACGTCGCCCACGCCGGTCGTGGCCAGCACGCCCCAGCCGCTGCCCGCGCCCTGCGAATAGATCGTGCTGATCGTGCCGCTGTTGACCACGTCCACGTCGCCCGCGCCGGCATTGGCGCTGATGCCGTAGGCGCGCCACGCGTCGACGCTGATGTCGCCGCTGTTGGTGACGGCGACGCCGTCCATGCCACTGGCTTCGATGCCGGTGCCGATGTACTTGGTCATCACGTCGACAGAACCGGAGTTGTCGACGAATGCGCCGCCGTTCTGCGAGGCGGCGATGATGCCGCCGGCCGAGTAGTACAGGAACGCCGTCGACTCGACGCTGATGTCGCCGGAGTTGGTGATGCTGGCGTCGCCGTTGAACGAGAGTGCCACGGCGCCTTCGGCCAGGCCACCGGAATACACGTCCACCAGGCCCGAGTTGTCGATGCTGGCGTCGCCGTCGGCCGACGAGACCAGGCCGGTGGCGCCATAGAGGTACTTGCTGTACTGGCCGACGTAGACGTTGCCGGAGTTGGTGATGCTGGCGCTGCCGCCGGCATTGCTGGCCAGGGCTTCGATGCCCGCGGCGCCGTAGTAGCCCTGGGCGATGATGTCGCCGGTGTTCTCGGCAGTGGCCACCCCGTCCATGGCGCTGCTGGCGACATGGATGCCGGTGCCCATGATCGCGTAGTTGTAGCTGCCCGCGGTGATGGTGCCGTTGTTGGTGGCGTGCGCATCGCCGCCGGACTGCACGTAGATGCCGTTGGAATAGAAGCCGTTGGCGTAGATGTCGCCGTTGTTGGTGGCGCTGGCGCTGCCGCCGTCGCCCGCGGTGGCGTAGATGCCGAACGAGTAGCCGCCGGCGAAGGCGACCGCGTCGATGCTGCCGTCGTTGACGACCGTGGTCAGGTCCTCGCCCTGGGCTTCGATGCCGGCAGCCCAGGTGGCGCCGTAGGCGGTGATGCTGCCGGTTTCGGCATTGGCCACGTCCACGTTGCTGCCGGAGGCGAAGATGCCGTCGGCCAGCGCGTCGTAGGAATAGGCGTAGACGCTGCCGGAGTTGGCGATGGTGACGTCGCCGCCGTCGGAATAGGCGTAGACGCCGATGATGTCGCCGGGCCCGACCGAGGTCACCGAGCCGTCGTTGTCGATCGCGATGTCGCCGCTGCCGTAGGCGTGGATGCCGTTGGCCGCATAGGTGGCGATGTCGGCGAGGCTGGTGACGCCGATGTCACCGGCCCAGTCGGCCAGGATGCCGGCATCGCCCGGCGCGGGCATGACGGTGCTGGGGGATTCGTCGCCGACGACGAGGGTCAGGTCCTCGACCGCGAAGTTGATGGTGTCGACGAAGTCGCCGTTGCAATGGACGACGTTGTCGACCGGAACGGTGCAGTCCCCGGCGAAGGCGACGCCGCTGCCGGCGACGGCGAAGGCGGCCGCCGAAACGGCAAGCGCGGTTCGTACCGCACGCGTGACGGGGGCAATTCTGGGGCCTCGCCGGCGCTTGGCGCCGCTGGTCCCGATCCCCGTAGCCACGGCCCCGACCTTCTGCTCGCTTCCGTTCATGTCATCCCCGTTTGCAAAGTCTGATCCGCCCGACGGCCGCGATGTCAGCTGCCGTTCAGCGTCCCACTGAATCGCTGACTTATCCACTGATGGACGACGTGTGTCAACCCGAAAGCCGGCCTGCGGCAGTGCCGCAAAAAGGATGTATCCGTTTTCACCACTAAGGTTCGCGCAGGAATCGCGCCATCGAAACGCCCTGCGTGGCGGGGGCGTATTCACCTGCCACGTCGACGAAACCGCGCATCACCGCGATCTCCCGCGGGCTGCGGTTGAGCGCATCGCGCAGGTTCGGATCGCAGCCGGCGCGCAGCAACCGCTGGGTGACCCGCAACAGCCCATGCAGGGCGGCCAGGTGCAGCGGGCCGAAGCCGCGCGGATCCTGCACGTCGAGCGCGACCTCCTCGTCCAGCAGGCGCTCCAGCGCGGTCAGCACGACCTCCTCGTCGCAGGCGGTGCCAGGCTCGGCGCGCGCGCCGAGCAGCAGCAGCAGCGGCGTGACGTTGCCGGCGGCGGCCATGTCCGGCTCGGCGCCCGCCAGCAGCAAGGTGTCCAGCAGGGCCAGTACGCGCGGCTTCTCGCGCGCGGTGAAGGCGAACAGCACGGCGCAATGCAGCGGTGTGAGTCCCTGCGCATCGCCGGCATGGACGTTGGCACCGGCCTGGAGCAGGCGGGCGCACAGGTCCGGCAGGCCCAGCGCGGCGGCCAGCATCAGCACGGTCACCTCGCCCGGCAGGCGCTGCTCGAGGCCGGCGTTGGCCGCGAGCAGGCGGTCGACGATCTCGCCGTGGCGCATGCTCACTGCCGCCGAGAGCGGCGTGGCGCCGGTGCGTGCAGCGGCCTGCGGGTCGGCGCCCCGTTCCAGCAACAGTTCCACGCACGGCCGGTGGCCGCCACCGGAAGCGCGCAGCAGCGCGGTGCAGCCCTGGCTGTCGGTGGCGTCTATCGGGAAACCGAGATCGAGCAGGCGGCGCACGGCGCCGGCATCGCCGACGATCGCAGCCGCCGGCAGGTCGCTGGCCCGCAGTGCGCGCCGCGGCAGCGGCCAACCGTTCCAGTCAAGCCAGTCCACCAGGTCGCGGCGGCCGCTGGACAGGGCCACGCCCAGCGGCGTCTGACCGTCGGCCGCGCGCAGCTCGGGGGAGGCGCCATGCAGGACCAGGAGTTTCAGCGGCTGCTCG
>NZ_JARUVM010000113.1 GCF_029763755.1 Luteimonas sp. 8-5 | reverse complement strand
GCGACAGCAGGCGCTCCACCAACCGCGGCCAGCCCAGGCGCACGGCCAGCGACAGCGGCGGGTCGCCGGCCCGGCTCGCGGAGAAGGGATCGGCGCCACGCTCCATGAGTTCGAGCGCGAAGCGTTCCAGCGCTCCGCCTGCCTGGTCGTCGGCCACGCAGGCGTCGAGGAAGCGCGCGAGGCCGCCGGGCCCGGCAGGTGCATGGCCCAGGCGCAGGTGTTCGCGCAATTCGTCGACGCCATCGGCGCCGCGCGCCAGCAGC
>NZ_JARUVM010000112.1 GCF_029763755.1 Luteimonas sp. 8-5 | reverse complement strand
GGCCGCCGCCGCTGGACCGGCCGGCTGCGCGAAGCGCTGGTGCTGCGAGCAGCCGGCATCGTGACTGCCGCCAGCGCGCCAATCGTCGCCTCGCTGCATGAGCTGGGCATCGGCGCGTATCGCGTGCCGCTGGGCGTGGACCTTGCCGCCTGGCCCCCCGCACCGCCGCGCAGGCGCGGGCCGGGACCGGCACGCCTCATCCACGTGGCCAGTCTCAACCGGGTCAAGGACCAGGCGACGCTGTTGCGGGCGTTGGCGATCCTCGCGCGCGATGGCCGCGCATTCCGCGTCGACGTGGTCGGCGTGGACACGCTGCACGGAGAGATCCAGGCCTTCGCGCGAAACGCTGGACTGGAACACCACGTTCGCTTCCACGGATTCAGGACCCAGCCGGAACTGCGCCCGATGCTGCTGGAGGCCGACTTGTCGGTGCTGGCGTCGCGCCACGAAACCGGTCCGCTGGTCGCGCTCGAGGCAGCGGCGAGCGGTGTGCCGACGGTCGGCACCGCGGTCGGACACCTGGCCGAGTGGGCGCCGCACGCCGCCCTTGTGGCACCCGTGGGCGATGCCCAGGCGCTCGCCGCGGCGATCGCCCGCGTGCTCGACGACGAGGAGCTGCGTTTGCGCCTGGCGGCGGCTGCGCAGCGGATCGCGATCAGCGAGGATGCCGATTACACCGCCGCGGCTTTCGACATGCTCTACCGCAATACGCCTTCCCGGGCGGCTACGTAGAGGCGGAACCGCGACGGCACGCGCCTGCCGCTCAGCCTGGCCATGAGCGGCCGCAACGCCCACGCCAGTCCGTACCACGGGCGATGGATCTCCCAGCGGATCGAAAGCGCGCCTGCCAGCTCCGCCAGGCGCGCGTCGGTCAGGTAGCCGAGCATGGGCATCGTGCTGCCGGTGCTGCCGTGCCTGCGCAGGAACGCCTCGCCCCGCTCCGCGAGCATCCGTCTTCCGTCCTTTTCGCGCGGGTACCAGGGCGTGTCGCTGATGATCGCCAGTCCGCCCGGCTTCAGGCAGCGCAATGCTTCGCGCAACGTGGCTTCGCCATCCGCGCTGTAGTGGAAGGAAGCATTGAAGATGGCGGCGTCGAACTGCGCGTCGGCGAACGGCAACTGGTCGAAGCTCGCCTGGAAGCGCGGGAACAGCGCTGGCAGGCGTGTCTGGTAATGGTGCGCGGCACCCAGGCCGTCACTGTCGTTGGTCACGAGGTCGACGGCGAACGGCCGGTAGCCTTGCAGCGCAAGACGATGGCTGAGCCAGCAGTTGCCGGCCCCCAGGTCCAGCACGCGGCCAGGTCGACGCGCCGTGCGGGGCAAAAGCCGTCGCAGCACGTACTCGTGGCTGCGGGCGCGGATGTGCCACTGCCGCGGATCGCGGCTGGCTCCTCCGCGGTAAGGCAGGCCCAGGTAGAAGTCGGCGTATTCGCCGCCCCGGTGCTCGGCTTCGCGGACCCGTTCGTACTCGCGGATGAAGCCGCCAAGGCGCGCCTGCGACTCGGCCGGCAACGCCTGCACGATGCCGTTCTTGACGCCGAGCTGGAACCCGCAACTGCGGCAGTCCGGCGATCCGCTCGCGTCGATGCCTGCGCCGCAGCGGGGACAACCCAGGCGGATACCGCCCGCGATCGAGGCGCTGCCGTCGAGGACGCCGGGCGCATTCATGGCGACGCCTGCGGTTCCATCGATGCACGCACCGCATACAGCATGTCCAGTCGCGGGACCGGTCGCGCCAGCCAGGCGAGCATCCGACGTCCCCGGCTCCTGCCCGGCTCTTCCTGGCCGCGCAACCACAACTGGGTTCGCATCATGTCCGCGCGCTCGCGCAAGGCTTCGGTCGTAGGCCGGACACGGTTCACCAGGTAGCGCACGACATCGCCTGCCGAACGCGACCATTCCAGGCCCGCCAGCGGATGCAGCCAGAGTTCGGAACACGAGACCTGGGTGATGGTCTGGCGGCTGGCAACGGCGCGCAGCAGCGGCGGGCAGTCGCGTGCCAGGCCGGCCAACATGGTCGGCGGGACGGTCCCGGGGAAATACCGATCGACCATGCACAGTGGTGGAAGCGCCCACCAGGTACCGTCGTCGCCGGCGCATGCGGCCATGTCGCGCCAGTCGGCGTTGTCCATCTGCGCGCACAGCAGGGCGATGTCGTGCAGATGCATCAGTCGCAGGCTGCGGCTGCACATGCCGCCGGCCGCGTGCAGCAGCAGGTGGGCCATCAGCGCTCCGGTGGACGGATAGTCGTTCAGTCCAGCAGAGGCGCGCGGAGCGAGGACGCCTTCTGTGACGTCCACGGCGGAAACCGGCAGCCGCTCCTGGATCCGTACGTGCAGTTCGATGTTGACCGGCGAATCCCGGTGTTCTCCCAGGCCATGCACCGGCTCGCTGCCGGACGGCCGGAACACCTGGTGCTTCCATTGCGCGTAAGCCTCGAGGTATCCCAGCGCACGCAGGATCGCGACAGCGATCGTGGCATCGCGTCCATTCACGAGCAGGTCGATGTCCGCCATCGGGCGCTCGCCCGGTGCGTACAGCCCCATCGCGTGAAGCACCGATCCCTTGAGGGCGACGATGGCGATGCCCGCGGCGCGGGCCTCTGCATCGATCCGCCGCAACATGGCCGCAATGCGCTGCTGGCGGTCTTCGACATGGGCATGCTGTTCCTGCAGGAACCGCTGCCAGGTCGCGTTCCGCCAGCGGCACCGTCCGGCGAGGACGGGCGCGATCCCATGCACCGCAGCGGCGGCCGATGCCAGTCGCCACTGCAGCTCGTCCCACTCCGGCGTGGGCGTGCCGGGCCGGGCCAGCTCCAGTGCCAGCGCTTCCGTGGCGCGATGCAGCCCGGCTTCAACAGTCTTCAGCGGCGGCAACATGTCCCAATTCCCGCAGATGATCCCTGCCGCTGGCGAGCAAGGCCTGCCAGCGGGCTTCCAGCCTGGCGCATGCCTCGCCGTATACGCGCGGACCCAGCCCTTGCTCCGACTGCATCAGTTCGACCTGCCGATGCAGCAGGTCGCGGAAGCTCCGGTAGAACCCCGAGTCGTATGCGCCCCGGAACATCATGGCGAGGTCGCCGCTGTCGTCCCAGTGGGTCTTTGCGCCGAGCTGCGCCTTGACCTGTTCGTAGAAGCGCGTGCCCGGCAACGGATAGGAGACGCTGACGCCGATCTCGTCGGGCGCGGCATTGGCCACCAGTTCGCGCGTGGCGAGCAGGTCCTCGAGTTGCTCGCCCAGGTAACCGAGCTGGATGAAGAACCCCACGCGTATACCGTGCGCGCCCAGGCGGCTGCGCGCGCTGTACACGTGTTCGACGTCGGTGTCCTTGGCCATGGCGTCGAGGATCCGCTGGCTCCCGCTCTCGGCCCCGATCCATGCCTCGACGCAGCCGGCGCGTTCCAGCGCCGCCGCCATCGCTTCGCTGATCATGTTGGCCCGGATCTGGATGCTGAAGGGCACCATCCCGTCGAGTTCTCCGAGGCGTTCGGCGAACTCGTCGAGCCAGTCGACCCGGAAACCGAAGATGTCGTCGGCCATCCAGATGTGATCGGGGCGGAACCGGCGCTTGAGCATGGCCATTTCCTCGGCCACGTCGCGTGCGCTGCGTTGCCGGTAATGGTTGCCCCAGATCGGCTTGGCGCACCAGTTGCAGCGGAACGGACAGCCGCGCGAGGCGACCATGTTCATGCTGAAGTAGCCGTGCCGTTCTTCCCACAGGCGACGGTAGCGTTCGATGTCGACCAGGTCCCACGCGGCCTCGCCCGACAACTGCGGTGCCGGCGGCATGCCGTTCGGCGGCCTCGTCGCCACGGTGTCGGCATGCGGCGATGCGACGCCACCGATGCCGGACATCCATCGCGGGACGTCGATGTCCTGTTCGCGATCCAGGCGCCCCACCAGCTCGCACAGCGCGGCGATGCCTTCGCCGATCAGCACCGCGTCGGCGCCCGCCTCGAGCAGCAGGCCGGGACGGTCCGAGGCATCGGATCCGGCCACCAGCACCCGGGCGCCCGAGCCGCTTGCCTCCGAGACCATCCGGCACGCCGCCTCGTGCATGCGGCCAAGACACATCTTGGTCAGGAAGTTGAAGTTGTCCTCGTAGAGCACGACCAGGTCCGGCCGCGCGTCGCGCAGCGTATCGGCGTATGCGTCGACCCCCTCCGCAAGCATGGCGTCGAACAGCGTCACCTCGTGCCCCATGCGCCTCAGCATCGCGGCGACCTGGATCGTCGCCAGGGGTGGGTAGGGCTTGCCCCGCTCCCATTGCTTCTGGTCGAACCGCAGGAAGTAGGAATGGGCTAACTGGATTCTGAGCATGTCGGCGGTAGGTTCCACCGCCGGGGACGATGGTTGCCTGCCAGTCGGGACAACCTTTCGTCGCCCGCGGGCATACCCACCCGGGCGATGGACTCGACACGGCCGCTCATGGGTGCGCATTTCCGCTTCCGGAGCGACAGCAAGGCGTTGCTCGACGTGGTGGACATGGCATACGCCGGGCTGCCTGCGCACCTGTTCGCGCGCGAGGGGCCGGAGCTCGAGGTCGAACTGCGGTTGCTGCCGGGCGATGTGGACGTGGGGGACACCTTGGTGGCAGAAGAACCTCCCTCCGTGCGCACGCGCCTGGGCGAGCGAATCGTCTACGGCGTCATGGACGCGCGCAACTACGTACTGGTCTCGCCGCAGGTGCGCCGGGCGCGAGTGGTCGCGTCGGACAGGATGCTCGACCGTCCCTACCACCTGCGCTACGAACTGATCGAGTTCGCCGTCTTCCTGCTCGCCGCGCGCTGCCAGGGCCTGGTGCCGTTGCATGCCGCCTGCCTGGGCCGCGACGGGCGCGGCGTCCTGGTGCTTGGCGCGAGTGGCGCGGGCAAGTCGACCCTGGCCCTGCATGCCCTGGCGGCGGGGCTGGAGCTGCTGTCCGAGGACGCTGTCTTCGTGCACCCCGTGGGCATGGTCGCCACCGGCATTGCCAACTACCTGCACGTGCACGCCGATGCACTGGAGCGCATCGACGACGAGGCCACCAGGGCCTGGATCGAAAGTTCGCCAGTGATCCGCCGCCGCAGCGGCGTGCGCAAACACGAGGCCGACCTGCGCCGCGCACCGGCGCCATTGCGCACCGCGGCGACACCGTTGCGGTTGGTCGCGACGGTCATCCTCTCCACCGAGCCAGCGGAAGATCCCGCCGCACTGCTCGAACCCATGCCTGGCCGGGATGCACTGGCCTTCCTGGACACCGACCAGGACTACGCCCGCACCCAGCCAGGCTGGGACCTGTTCGCACGATGGATCGCCTCGTCGCCGGTCTACAGGCTACGGCGTGGCCGCCACCCGGGGGATTCGGTCGATGCAGTACGACCTCTCCTCGACTGAAGGCGGCCGCGCCACCCTGCGTGCATTCGCCTCGACGCTGCCGCGGGGCGATCGGCTTCTCATCGTCGCCCATGCCGTCGCCAGTTTGCTGGCGGCGTTTGCCGGCAGTCTGGCCGCCTTGCTGCTGGTGCCGTTGATCCAGCCCGTGCCGGTACTTGCGTTCGGCGACGGTGTGTTCAGTGGCACCGCCAGCCTTGAAGCCAGGGCAGGCCTGTTCGCGGCCGCCACCGCCCTCTTCGCTTTGTCGCGGTGGTCGGCGGCATGCCTGGGCGCGCGCCTGTCGGCACGCTACGGCATGCGCCTGCGGCAGTCGGTGCATGCGCGCATGGTCGGCGCGAGGCTGTCGGCCCTGGCCGATTCCACCTCCGCGGAGATCGCCAACGTACTCACCTACAACATCGAGATCATCGTGCACGGCTTCAGCGCGGTGCTGCAGTTGCTGGTGGCGCTGCTCACGACCGTGGTCACCCTCGCGTTCGCGTTCCGGGTTTCACCGCCCCTGATGCTGGCGCTGCCGGTGTTCGCCGGCTTCGCCTGGATGGCTGCCCGCCTCTTCGGCCGCGAACAGTCCCGCATCAGCCGCGACTATGTCGCCAACATGACCCGGCTGTTCTGGCGCGCCGAGGACTTCCCGCGGCGCCTGCGCCATGTCCGCTCGTTCGGGCGCCAGCACGACGAACATGCGTCTTACGTCGCAATGACGGAGCGGCTAGGCCATGGTTACCGACGCCAGCTCGAACTCGGCGCGCACGGTCGGCTGCTGCTGGAACTCGTGGCCACGGTCACGATCGCCGTCGCCTTCGTACTGGCCCAGCGCTGGAACGGCGTCGACCCGGCGCAACTGATCGCGCTGTGCCTGTTGCTCGGACGATTGTTGCCGTACCTGGCCTCGACCCGGCAAGGCATCCAGCAGCTTCGCTCGGCGATCCCGGCGTTCGACCTGTGGCGCCGCTACATGGCACTGGAAGCCCAGCCGCCGGCACCGGCGATGAGCCCCATGGGGCATGGCGCGGGGCATTCGCAGCCCATCCTGCGCATCCGGACGTTGCGCCTGCCGTCTTCGCTGGTGCGGCTGGAAGTCCGCGACCTGGTCCTTGCACCCGGCGAACTCACGCTGGTCTGCGGAGACTCGGGCATCGGCAAGAGTTGCCTGGTCGACGTGCTCGCCGGGCTGATGGTGCCGGCGTCGTTCGAGGGGGATTCAAACGGGATGCCGATCGACTTCGACGACTACCGTGCGCGGGCCGGCAGGAACGCCTATGTCAGCCAGCAGGTCCGGCCATGGCACGCCAGCGTGCGCGAATGCCTGCTCTGGGCCGCTCCCGCGGCGACCGAGGCGGCAATGCAGCGCGCCCTGGCGGATGTCGGCCTGGACAAGCGACTGGGCCGGTCGCCGGCGGGACTGGACACGACGTTGCAGGGATCGGCGAGCCAGCTGTCGGGGGGAGAGCTGCAACGCCTGATGCTGGCCCAGGTGCTGCTGCGGGAACCGGCATTGGCCATCCTCGACGAGGCCACCAGCGCACTGGACACCGTTTCGGAACGCGAAGTGCTTGCCCTGCTGCGGCGGCGCCTGCCGCACGCTGCCCTGGTCGTGGTCTCGCATCGCACCGCCCTGGCCTCGATGGCCGGACAGACAGTGGAGATCCGTGCCGGCGGCGCAGTCGTCGTGCGCCGGCGGCAGGTCAGGCCAGGAATGCTCGCTGGCACCAGTCCATGATCGGGTTCCAGGCAAAGCCCAGCACCAGCAGCGCCAGCGCGTTGACGCTGAAGGCTGCGCGCAGGGCGCCGTCGTTGGTACGCGGCGCGGGGACGCCCTCTTCAGGCGCGTCGAAGTACATGGCCTTGCACACGCGCAGGTAGTAGAAGCAGCCGATCACCGCGAACACGATGCCGACGATCGCCAGCCACAGCATGTCGCCGTGGATCGCGGCGTTGAGCACCGCCAGCTTGGCCCAGAAGCCCAGGAACGGCGGGATGCCGGCCAGCGACATCATCGCGATCAGCATCATGCCGGCCAGCCACGGGTTGCGCGCGTTCAGGCCCTTGAAGTCGTCGATGCGGTCGGCTTCGTAGCCTGCCCGCGCCAGCACCACGATCGCACCGAACGCGGCGGTCGACATGATCGCGTAGGTGATCGCGTAGAACATGGCGGCGGCATAGCCGACCGAGTCGGCCGCGGCCAGGCCCAGGAACAGGAAGCCCACGTGAGACACGGTGGAGTAGGCCAGCATGCGCTTGAGGTTGGACTGCGCCAGCGCCACCAGGTTGCCGACCGCCAGCGAGAGCACCGCCAGCCCCGCGATGAGCAGGCGCCACTGCCCGTCCAGCGGGCCGACGCCGGCCTCGAACAGGCGGAACGCCATCGCGAACGCGGCCAGCTTCGGCGCCGAGCCGATGAACACGGTGATCGGGGTCGGCGCGCCGTGGTAGGTGTCGGGCAGCCACATGTGGAACGGGGCCGCACCGAACTTGAAGGCGACGCCCGCGACCAGGAACACGGTGCCCATCAGCAGCAGGCCGGTGTCTTCGGAGGTCGCGACCGCGGCGTTGAGCGCGGCCAGGTCCAGGGTGCCGGTGGCGCCGTACAGCAGCGACATGCCGTACAGCAGCAGGCCGGACGCCAGCGAGCCGAGCACGAAGTACTTCATCGCCGCTTCCGAGCCTTGCGGGCTGTCGCGGTCGATGGCGACCAGCGCGTACGAGCACAGTGCCAGCAGCTCCAGGCCCAGGTAGACCATCACCAGGCTGCCGGCGGAGATCAGCAGCATCATGCCGGCGGTGGCGAACATCATCAGCACCGCGATCTCGCCCTTGTACAGGCCGCGCTCGCGCATGAACGGCCACACGTAGACCAGCGACAGCGCGGTGACCACGCAGGCGACCACCTTGAGCACGTCGGCCATGGTGTCGCGCACGAACATGCCGCCCAGCACCGTGCCCTGCCCGCCCACGCCGCAGGCGATCAGCGCCGCCACCGCGAGCAGCGCGGCGATGGCCAGGACGTTGGTGACGGCGCGGTGCTTCTCCTCGACGAACAGGTCGAGCATCAGCAGCGCGAAGGCAGCGCCGACCAGCACCAGCTCGGGCAGCAGCGGCAGCAGTTCGGCGGCGGTGGGCATGGTCGGAATCATCCGGCTTGCGTCCTCAGAGCTTGCTTGCGGCGAGCTGGCTCGCCAGTTGCGCGATGGAGGGTTCCATCAGGTCGGTCAGCGGCTTCGGCCAGACGCCGATCAGCAGCACGCCGGCGGCGAACACGCCGAGCACGATCCACTCGCGCATGTCGATGTCGTGCATGGCAGCGACGTTGGCGTTGCCGATGTCGCCCCAGATGATGCGCTTGGCCAGCCACAGCGTGTAGGCCGCGCCGGTGATCAGCGTGGTCGCCACGCCGAAGGCCAGCAGCGGGTGCATCTGGAAGCTGGCCAGGATCACCATGAACTCGCCGACGAAGCCCGAGGTGCCCGGCAGGCCGGAGTTCGCCATCGAGAAGAAGATCATGAACGCGGCGAACCACGGCATCACGTTGGCCACGCCGCCGTAGTCGGCGATGCGGCGGGTGTGCAGGCGGTCGTAGAGCACGCCCACGCACGAGAACATGGCGCCGGAGATGAAGCCGTGGCTGATCATCTGCACCATCGCGCCCTGCAGGCCCAGGCGTGCGGCATCCAGGTTGCCGAACTCGCGGACCAGGGCGAAGGCGATGAAGATGCCCATGGTCACGAAGCCCATGTGCGCGACCGACGAATAGGCGATCAGCTTCTTCATGTCGTCCTGGACCAGGGCGACGAGGCTGACGTAGATGATCGCCACCAGGCTCAGCGCGATCACCAGCCATGCCCACTCGTGGCCGGCGTCGGGAACGATCGGCAGGCTGAAGCGCAGGAAGCCGTACCCGCCGATCTTCAGCATGATCGCCGCCAGCACCACCGAGCCGCCGGTCGGCGCCTCCACGTGGGCATCCGGCAACCAGGTGTGTACCGGGAACATCGGCACCTTGACCGCGAAGGCGATCAGGAAGGCGAAGAACAGCCACACCTGTTCCTTCATCGACAGCGACAGCGCGTACATGTCCGCGATCTGCCAGCTGCCGCCCTTCAGGTACAGGTAGATCAGCCCGACCAGCATGAACACCGAGCCGAGGAAGGTGTACAGGAAGAACTTGAGCGACGCGTAGACCCGGCGCGGGCCGCCCCAGACGCCGATCAGGATGAACATCGGGATCAGCATCGCCTCGAAGAACACGTAGAACAGCATCGCGTCCATCGCGGCGAACACGCCGATCATCACGCCCTCGAGGATCAGCATCGAGGCCACGTACTGGTTCACCCGCTTCTGGATCGGCGACCAGGCGCCCACCAGCACCAGCACCGTGGTGATCGTGGTCAGGCCGATCAGCGCCACCGAGATGCCGTCGGCGCCAAGGGCGTAGCGGATGTCCAGCGACGGGATCCAGGCGTGCTGCTCGACGAACTGCATGCCGGCATCGGTGTAGTCGAAGCCGGTGAACAGCAGCAGGCTCGCGGCCAGCGTCGCCAGCGCGAACGCCAGCGCGGTCCAGCGCGCCGCCTGCGCCTTGGCATCGCCCAGCGCCAGGCACGCGGCACCGCCGATGATCGGGAGCCAGACGAGCAGGCTGAGCAGCGGGATGGAGGTCATGGTCGACATGCGGTCATCAGTGCCAGTAGCGAAGCAGGACGGCCAACAGCGCGATCAGGCCGAGGATCATCACGAAGGCGTAGTCGTAGAGGAAGCCGGACTGCGTCTTGCGCAGCACGCCGGCCACGGCGGCAACCACGCGGGTGGAGCCGTTGACGAAGAATCCGTCGATCACGCGCTCGTCGGCCTGGCGCGAGACCTTGCCCAGCGCGACGCCGCCGCCGGCGAAGCCCTGGATCCAGAGGCGGTCGAAGCCGTACTTCTCCTCCAGGATGCGCACCGGCAGTGACAGGGCCCGGCGGGCCTTGCCGTGCAGGTCCGGCATCACCCAGTACATCAGTGTCGCCAGCAGGAAGCCGCACAGCGCCAGCCAGAACGTCGGCGCCTTGAGCCCGTGCAGCGCGAACGCGACCGGACCGTGCCACATCTGCTCGCCGATGTGCGCGACGACGTCGCGCGCCGCGCCCACGTCGATCGAGCCGAGGAAGTACGGCAGCTGCTCCGCGTGGCCCATCATGTCGGTGCCGAACAGCATCGGGCCGGCGGTGAGGAAGCCGATCACGATCGACGGGATCGCTAGCAGCACCAGCGGCAGCGTCACCACCCATGGCGATTCGTGCGGTTCGTGGGCGCCATGGCCATGGTCGTCATGGGCGTGGTCGTCATGGGCGTGCGCGTCGTGCGACGCATGGCGGAAACGCTCCTCGCCGGCGAACGTCAGGTACAGCAGGCGGAAGCTGTAGAACGAGGTCACGAACGCGCCCAGCAGCACCGCCCCGTAGCCATAGGTCGCGATCCAGTGGCCGGACTGCGCGGCATGGTGGCCGGCCGCCTCGATGATGGTGTCCTTGGAGTAGAAGCCGCTGAAGAACGGCGTTCCGACCAGGGCCAGGGTGCCGATCAACATGGTCCAGAAGGTCACCGGCATGTACTTGCGCAGGCCACCCATGCGGCGCATGTCCTGCTCGTGGTGCATGGCGATGATCACCGAGCCCGCGCCGAGGAACAGCAGCGCCTTGAAGAACGCGTGGGTCATCAGGTGGTAGACCGCGGCGCCGTAGGCCGAGACGCCCAGGGCGACGGTCATGTAGCCCAGCTGCGACAGCGTCGAGTACGCAACCACGCGCTTGATGTCGTTCTGGACGATGCCGATGAGGCCGGTGAAGAAGGCCGTGGTGGCGCCGATGAACAGCACGAAGTGCAGCGCGGTCTCGCTCAGCTCGAACAGCGGCGACATGCGCGCCACCATGAAGATGCCCGCGGTGACCATGGTCGCGGCGTGGATCAGCGCCGAGATCGGGGTCGGGCCTTCCATCGAGTCGGGCAGCCACACGTGCAGCGGCACCTGCGCGGACTTGCCCATGGCGCCGACGAACAGGCAGATGCAGATCACGGTGGCCACCGACCACTCGTGGCCGCTGAACACGGACATGGTCAGGCCGTCGATGCCCCGGGCGTGGGCGAAGACCGTGGCGTAGTCCAGCGAGCCGAACCAGTACAGCACCGCGGCGATGCCGAGGATGAAGCCGAAGTCGCCGACGCGGTTGACCAGGAACGCCTTGAGGTTGGCGAAGATCGCCGTCGGGCGCTTGAACCAGAAGCCGATCAGCAGGTACGACACCAGGCCCACCGCTTCCCAGCCGAAGAACAGCTGCATGAAGTTGTTGGCCATCACCAGCATCAGCATCGAGAACGTGAACAGGCTGATGTAGCTGAAGAAGCGCTGGTATCCCGGGTCGTCGGCCATGTAGCCGATGGTGTACACGTGCACCAGCAGCGAGACGAAGGTGACCACCACCATCATCATCGCGGTCAGCTTGTCGACCATGAAGCCGACATGGGCCTCGTAGCCACCGACGCTGAACCAGGTATAGAGGTTCTCGTTGAACGCCGGCGCACCCTGCGCGACCAGCTGGTACAGCACCCAGCACGAGAGCGCGCAGCTCAGCGCCACGCCGGCGATGGTGGCGACGTGCGAGCCGACGCGGCCGACCTGGTTGCGGAACAGGCCGGCGACGATCGAGCCGGCGAGCGGCGCCAGCACGATCGCCAGCAGCACCTGCTTCGACAGCGCGAGTCCGTTGTAGAGAGTATCGGCACCTTCCATCGGCTCAGCCCTTCAAGGTGTCGATTTCGGCGACGTCGATCGTGCGCCGGTTGCGGAACAGCGTGACCAGGATGGCCAGGCCGATCGCCGCCTCGGCCGCGGCCACCGTGAGGATGAAGAACACGAACACCTGGCCCGAGGCATCGCCCAGGTGGCGGGCGAAGGCGACGAAGTTGATGTTGACCGAGAGCAGCAGCAGCTCGATGCACATCAGCAGGACGATCACGTTCTTGCGGTTGAGGAAGATGCCGGCGACCGCGATGCAGAACAGCACGGCGCCCAGGGCGAGGTAGTGGCCGAGCGCCAGCCCGGTGGTCACGGTTGTAATCGTCGCTGGGGTCATGGCTTGTCCTCCGCTTGCGGCGGCGTAGCGTCCGTCGGCTGCGCCGGGCGCACCGGCTCCATCCGCACCATGCGCAGGCGGTCGGACGGACGCACCCTGCCCTGCAGCGCGGGATCCTGGTGCCTGGCGCCGACGCGGCGGCGCAGGGTCAGCAGCACGGCCGCGATCACCGCGACGGTCAGGATGACCGCGGCGACCTCGAACGGCAGCAGGAAATCGGTGAACAGCGCAGCGGCGAGCCAGTGGGTGTTGCCCTCGGCCGCGGCCACCGCCGCGGCGTTGTCGGCGAACGGCTGCGCGGCGCGCGCGCGGATGCCGATAACCGCCAGGATCTCGGCCAGCATCACCACCGCGACCACCAATCCCACCGGCAGGTAGCGCACGTAGCCCTTGCGCATCTTCTCGATGTCGACGTCCAGCATCATCACCACGAACAGGAACAGCACCATCACCGCGCCGACGTAGACCAGCACCAGCACCAGGCCGAGGAACTCGGCGCCGGCCAGGATCCAGGTGCAGGCCACGGTGAAGAAGGTCAGCACCAGGAACAGCGCCGAATGCACCGGGTTGCGCGAGCCGATCACCGCGACGGCGGAGACCACGGCCGCGGCGGCGAAGGCGTAGAAGGCGATGAGGGGAAAATCCATGGGCATGTCGTCCATCCGTTCCTCAGCGGAACGCTGCGTCGGCGGCGCGGCGTTCGGCGATCTCCGCCTCGAGGCGGTCGCCGAGGGCCAGCAGTTGCGGCTTGGTCACGATGTTCTCGCCGCGGTTCTCGAAGTGGTACTCGTGCACGTGGGTCTCGACGATCGAATCCACCGGGCACGACTCCTCGCAGAAGCCGCAGAAGATGCACTTGAACAGGTCGATGTCGTAGCGCGTGGTGCGGCGGGTGCCGTCGGCGCGCTGCTCCGAATCGATGGTGATCGCCAGCGCCGGGCACACCGCCTCGCACAGCTTGCAGGCGATGCAGCGCTCCTCGCCGTTGGGATAGCGGCGCAGCGCGTGCAGGCCGCGGAAGCGCGGCGACTGCGGGATCTTCTCCATCGGGTACATCATCGTGTACTTCGGACGGAACAGGTATTTCAGGGTCAGCCACATGCCCTGGAGCAGCTCGATGAGCAGCAGGCCGCGGAACCAGGAAAAGATCCCGATGCTGGATTGAGTGGACATCAGGTGCCTACCTCGAACACGCCGTAGTACGCCAACAATGCGGTGACGAAGATCCAGGCGATGGTCAGCGGAATGAAGACCTTCCAGCCCAGGCGCATGATCTGGTCGTAGCGGTAGCGCGGGAAGGTCGCGCGGAACCAGATGTAGCAGCTGGCGAAGAACCCGACCTTGAGGAACAGCCACCACCAGCCGTCCACCGACAGGAACGGGATGCCCAGGCCCTGCAGCGGGCTGAGCCAGCCGCCGAGGAAGAACAGCGAGACCAGGAAGCTGATCAGGATCATGTTCGCGTATTCGGCCAGGAAGAACAGCGCGAACTGCGCGCCCGAATACTCGACCATGTGGCCGGCCACGATTTCCGATTCGCCCTCGACCACGTCGAACGGCGCGCGGTTGGTCTCGGCCACGCCGGACACCATGTACACCACGAACAGCGGCAGCAGCGGCAGCCAGAACCATTCCAGGAAACCGGCATTGCCGGCCTGGGCCATCACGATCTCGCTGATGTTGAGGCTGCCGGCCGCGATCAGCACGCCGACCAGGGAGAAGCCCATCGCGATCTCGTAGCTGATCATCTGCGCCGAGGCGCGCATCGCACCGAGGAAGGCGTACTTCGAGTTGGAGGCCCAGCCGGCGATGATCACGCCGTACACGCCTAGCGAGGTCATCGCCAGCAGGTACAGCAGGCCGGCGTTGGCGTCCGAGAGCACGACCTGCGCGTCGAACGGCACCACGGCCCAGGCCGCGAACGCGGACATCACCGCGATCAGCGGCGCCATCACGTACAGCACCGGGTGCGCGGCGCTCGGCCGCACCACTTCCTTGAACAGCAGCTTGAACACGTCGGCGAAGGCCTGGAACACGCCCATGCCGACGTACATCGGCCCGTGGCGCACGTGCATCCAGCCCAGCAGCTTGCGTTCCCAGACGACGTAGAAGGCGACCGCCAGGATCACCGGCACGGCGATGGCGAGGATCGCCAGCACCAGCCAGACGACGACGCCGATGGCGCCCAGCGAGAACAGCCAGTCGCGCAGCGGGGTGATGACGTTGGTCATGAGCGGGTTCATGCGCGGATGACCTCCACCTTGCCGGCGGTCGCCAGCGGCGCCGTCGCGCCATAACCCGACTCGATCCAGGCGGTGCCCGCTGCCACGCGCGCGTCGAGCGCGAGCGGCACGGTCGCGGTGCCCTGCCCCGTCGATACCTTGACCATGGTGCCGTCCGTCAGCGGACCACCGGCCAGGCCGGAGGCATCGGCCGGGTTCAACGCGATGCGCGCGCCCTGCGTCAGCGGATGCGCCTGCAACGCGGCGGCGCGGCGCACGGTGGCGTCGCTGCGGTAGATGGCCTGCGACATCGCGATCTCGAGGCCGCTGCTGCCCTTGTTCGCCGCGGTTCCCTTGGCCACGGCAACGCTGCGCGGCGCGATGCCGGCACGGGCGCCCGCCAGGTCGGTGAACCCGAAGCCGGAGGCATCGAGCAGGCCGCCCAGGGCGCGC
>NZ_JARUVM010000111.1 GCF_029763755.1 Luteimonas sp. 8-5 | reverse complement strand
CCCTACTGGGGCCGCTGGTTCTACACCTTCAACGTGCTGGCGCTGTGCCTGGCGGCGGTGCCATTCGCCTTCGGTACCTTGCGCGGCGGCGGCATGGGCCGGCGCCTGTTCGTGGGCATCGTGTTCGCGCTCGGATTCTGGTTGCTGCAGACGCAGTTCGTGCGCATGGCCGGGGTGTTCAAGTTCGACTTCCGGCTGGCCTACCTGATACCGCCGGTGATCATGCTGGCGACGTCGGCGGTGCTGTTCCGGCGGAGGAGCGGCTAGGGAGCAGGGAATGAGGGGAGTGAGGGGAATGAAGGGAGTGGAAGGTGCGAGGCGCCCGCCATTCCCTTCATTCCCCTCATTCCCTCCATTCCCCCGATCTAGAATGTCCCGATGACCGAACCCACGCCCAAACGCAGGGCCCTCATTGGCTGGCGCATGCTGGCGCTGGGTTATGACGCGTTTCCGGTGGTCGCGTTGTGGATGCTGGCGTCGGCGATGTTCACCGTCGTCTACTACCTGGCAGGGCACTCGGCGCGCGAGAACTTCGCACCGTTCAGCCCGCTGCAGATCGTGCTGTGGGTGGTGTGCTGGGCGATCGCGGGAACCTACGCGGTCGCCAGCTGGCGCGGCGGCGGGCAGACGCTGGGGATGCGGCCGTGGAAGCTGCGCCTGGTCGGTATCGACGGGCCGCCGACAGTACAGGCGCTCGCCCGGCGCTACGCAGTGGCGACGCTGTCGTTGCTGCTCGGCGGGCTGGGATTCTGGTGGGCCTGGTTCGATCGCGACCGGCTGACCTGGCACGACCGGGCCAGCGGAACGCGGATGGTGCGCGGCTGAGATGGCCGGCGGCAGCCCAG
>NZ_JARUVM010000110.1 GCF_029763755.1 Luteimonas sp. 8-5 | reverse complement strand
TCGAAGCATTCCTGGACGCGGCCTGGGCCGAATCCGGCCTGGCGCGCCAGACCCTGGCCGGCTACCGGCGCGACCTCGAAGGCCTGGCGCGCTGGCGCGACGGCGCAGCCGGCGGCCTGGCGGGCGCCGACCGCGGCGCCCTGTTCGAATTCCTCGCATGGCGCGCTCGCAACGGCTACTCGCCTCGCAGCAATGCGCGCCTGCTGTCGGCCTTGCGCGCCTTCTTCGCCCATGCGGTGCGCCGCGGCCTGCGCAACGACGACCCGACCGCATTGCTGGAGCCGCCGCGGCTGCCGCGATCGCTGCCCAAGGCCCTGCCCGAATCGCAGATCGACGCCTTGCTGGCCGCACCCGATGTCGATGCGCCCGAAGGCCTGCGCGATCGCGCCATGCTCGAACTGATGTACGCCTGCGGCCTGCGCGTCAGCGAGCTGGTGACGCTGCCCTCGACCGCGGTGAACCTGCGCCAGGGCGTGCTGCGGGTGACCGGCAAGGGCAGCAAGGAACGCCTTGTGCCGCTGGGCGAGGAGGCCGTGCACTGGCTGCAGCGTTATCTCGACCAGGCGCGGCCGAAGCTGGCGGGCAAGCGTGCGCTGGCGCCGCTGTTCCTGAACGCCAGCGGCGAGGCGCCGACGCGGCAACAGTTCTGGGCACTGGTGAAGCGTCATGCGGCGGCGGCCGGCATCGATCCGGCGAAGATCAGCCCGCACGGCCTGCGCCACAGCTTCGCCACCCACCTGCTCAACCACGGCGCCGACCTGCGCGCACTGCAAATGCTGCTCGGCCACAGCTCGCTGTCCACCACCCAGGTCTACACCCTGGTGGCCCGGGAACAGCTCAAGCGCCTGCACCAGAAACACCATCCGCGCGCGTGAACGCACGCAGGACCCACCATGTTCCGGGATTGGCGTGGGTCGTGGCCGGCATGGGATAATCCGCGGATGAAGACCCTCCTGCCGTTGCTGTTCGCCATCGCCAGCCTCTCCGCCTGCGCCGGGGACGGCAAGGCGCCTGCCGCCGGTTCCGATGCCCCCGCCAAGCCGGCCGCGGCGGGTAACGCTGCGGCCAAGGCGCGCGCGGCCCTGCTCGGGTTCGACCCGAACATGCCCATCGAACGCATCGAGGACGCTCCGCTGAAGGGGTTCCAGCAAGCGATCATCGGCGGCCAGGTGGTGTTCGTCAGCAACGACGGCAGGTACCTGGTGCAGGGCACGGTCTACGACATCGGCCGCAAGACCGACGTCGGCGAGGAGGCGATGCAGAAGCTGCGCGCCGAGCTGTTGCGCACCATCCCCGCGAAGGACCGCATCGTGTTCGCGCCGAAGGACCCGAAGTACACGGTGACGGTGTTCACCGATGTCGAATGCGGCTATTGCCGCAAGATGCACAGCGAGATCGCCGAGTACAACAAGCGCGGCATCGCG
This sequence comes from Luteimonas sp. 8-5, assembly GCF_029763755.1. Classification (GTDB taxonomy): domain Bacteria; phylum Pseudomonadota; class Gammaproteobacteria; order Xanthomonadales; family Xanthomonadaceae; genus Cognatiluteimonas. Next base: position 12,913 of record NZ_JARUVM010000110.1, on the reverse strand, counting down.
TTCGAGTACGTTGCCTACCCGCGCATGGGCCTGGGCAGCGAGGACTTCCGCAAGATGGTCGCGGTGTGGTGCTCGGCCGACCGGGCCAGGGCGCTCACCGAAGCCACGAACGACCGCCCGGTGGCCTCGGCCAACTGCACCAATCCGGTCACCATGCAGTACGCGCTTGGCCAGCGCATGGGCCTGACCGGCACCCCCATGGTCCTGACGGCCGACGGCGTCCAGCTGGGGGGTTACGTGCCGCCGGCGCGGATGCGGACGATGCTGGATCAGCTCGCCAAGGGCGCGCATCCGGCAGCCAGCACCGCCACGGGCTCGCCATAGGTACAAGGGCCGGCCCGTTTCCACACGGTTTCCGCCGGACATGATCGTCCTCGAGGGCCTCCCGGCCCTGTCGCCGTTCCGCCTCGAGCGGCTGCAAGCCCGGATTTCGGGCATCAACTCCGCCATGGCCGCCGAAGTGCGCGTGCTCGGCGCGTGGTTCACCTATTGGATCGAACCGGAACCGGATGCCGCGCCGGACCGCGCGACCCTGGGCCGGATCCTGCAGGCCGGCGAAAGCTTCCAGCCGCTCGCGCCCGGCGCCCGGTCGCGCTTCGTGCTGCCGCGCCTGGGCACGATTTCGCCCTGGGCGAGCAAGGCCACGGAGCTGCTGCACGGTGCCCGGCTGCCGGTGAAGCGGGTCGAACGCGGCATCCGCATCGACCTGTCCGGCTGGCCCCCGGACGAGGCGGCGCAGCAGGCCGTCGCCGGGCTGTTGCACGACCCGATGACCCAGTCGCTGATCGCCGAGCGCGGGCAGGGCGCGGCGATGTTCGCTGCTCCGGCGCGCGGCGCGCTCGAGCGCATCGCGCTGGCGGAACTGGAAGCGGCCAACACGCGCCTGGGCCTGGCCCTGGCCGCCGACGAGATCGAATACCTGCGCGACCGTTATGGCGGCCTCGGGCGCGACCCGTCCGACGTCGAACTGATGATGTTCGCGCAGGCCAACTCCGAACACTGCCGGCACAAGATCTTCAACGCCAGCTGGACCATCGACGGCCGCGACCAGCAGCGCGACGGCAAGCCGGTGTCGCTGTTCGGGATGATCAGGCACACCCATGCCAGCACGCCGCAACACACGCTGTCGGCGTATAGCGACAACGCCGCGGTGGTCGCCGGCTTCCCGGCCAGGCGCTATCGGCCGGACCCGCACTCCCGCGAGTACCGCGCCGAGGAGCTTGCCGAAAGCGCGTTCTGCATCAAGGTCGAGACCCACAACCATCCGACCGCCATCGCGCCCTTCCCGGGCGCATCGACCGGTGCCGGCGGCGAGATCCGCGACGAAGGCGCGACCGGCCGCGGCGGCAAGCCCAAGGCCGGCCTGTGCGGTTTCAGCGTCTCGCACCTGCGCATCCCGACGCTGCCGCAGGCGTGGGAAGGCGTGCGTGCGCTGAACCCGCGCATGGCACCGGCGCTGGAGATCATGCTCGACGGGCCGCTGGGCGCGGCGGCGTTCAACAACGAGTTCGGCCGTCCCAACCTCACCGGCTATTTCCGCAGCTTCGAGCTGGCCGAAGGCCAGGGGCTGGCGCGTGCCTACGACAAGCCGATCATGCTCGCCGGCGGCCTGGGCGCGGTAGATCGGCCGATGGTGGCCAAGCGCCCGCTGTCTCCCGGCGACGCGGTGATCGTGCTGGGCGGCCCGGCGATGCTGATCGGCCTGGGCGGCGGCGCCGCCAGTTCCGTGGCCTCGGGCGAAAGCGCAGAGGACCTCGATTTCGCCAGCGTGCAGCGCGACAACCCGGAGATGGAACGCCGCTGCCAGGAAGTGATCGATGCCTGCGTTGCGCTGGGCGACGACAACCCGATCCTGTCGATCCACGACGTCGGCGCCGGCGGCCTCTCCAACGCGATCCCGGAGCTGCTGCACGATTCGGGCGTGGGCGGCGTCATCGACCTGGACAAGGTGCCCAGCGACGATCCCTCGCTGTCGCCTCTGCAGCTGTGGTGCAACGAATCCCAGGAACGCTACGTCCTCGGCCTGCCGCAGGAGCGGGTCGCCGAGTTCGCCGCGATCTGCCTCAGGGAGCGGTGTCCCTTCGCCGTGGTCGGTATCGCGACCGAGGAAGAGCGACTCGTCGCCGGCTACTTCGGGACCGGGGACCAGGGACCAGGGACCGGGGAGAGCGACGATCCCGGTTCTTCCCGGTCCCCGGTCCCCGGTCCCCGGTCCCCCGACCTGCCGATCGACCTGCCAATGGATGTGCTCTTCGGCAAACCGCCGAAGATGCATCGCGACACCGAGCGCCCGGCGCCGGCGCGATGGCCGCAGCTCGACACCGCGGCGCTGCAGCTGCACGACGCCGGCCTGCGCGTGCTCGCGCACCCGACCGTGGCGGCGAAGTCCTTCCTGGTCACCATCGGCGACCGCAGCGTCGGCGGCCTGACCGCGCGCGACCAGATGGTCGGGCCCTGGCAGCTGCCGGTGGCCGATTGTGCGATCACCCTGTCCGGTTACGAAGGCACGTCGGGCGAGGCGATGGCGATCGGCGAACGCACGCCGCTGGCGCTGCTGGATCCGGCAGCGGCCGCACGCATGGCGGTCGGCGAGGCGATCACCAACCTGTGCGCTGCACCCGTCGATTCGCTCGAGCGGATCAAACTGTCGGCCAACTGGATGGCCGCCGCCGGCCACGATGGCGAGGACGCGCGCCTGTTCGACGCGGTGCGCGCGATCGCGATGGAGCTGTGTCCGGCGCTGGAGCTCAGCATTCCGGTAGGCAAGGACTCCTTGTCGATGCAGGCGCAATGGACCCCGGGTCCCGAGTCCCGAGTCCCGAGTCCCGCCCCGCAGAAGTCGGTGTCGCCCGTCTCCCTCGTGGTCACTGCGTTCGCGCCCGTGGCCGACGTGCGCGCGCAGCTGACGCCCTTGCTTTCGCGCGAGGGCGAGACCGAACTGTGGCTGATCGGCCTGGGTGCGGGGCGGCAGCGCATGGGCGGTTCGATCCTGGCGCAATGCCATCCGGAGGCCGGCGGCACCGGCACGCTGCCCGCGTTCCGCGGTGAGGGCGATGGCGCCGGCGTGCCCGACATCGAGGACCCGCGCCGCCTGCGCGCATTCTTCGAACTGATCCGCGACGCGCGCAAGGCCGGCCTGTTGCTGGCCTACCACGACCGTTCCGACGGCGGCGCCTTCGCCGCGCTGGCGGAAATGGCGTTCTGCTCCCACCTGGGCCTGGACATCGTGCTCGACGGTTGGGGCGCCGACCGCATCGAGGACGTGTTCCGCACGCTGTTCAACGAAGAACTCGGCGCGGTCGTGCAGATCGCCGCCGAGGACCGCGTCGCGTTCGCCGACCTGGTCGCGCGCCATGGCCTGGTCGATTGCGCGCAGCGCATCGCGCGCCCGACCACCGCGCCGCAGGTGCGCGTGCTCCAGGGCGGCAAGGTGCTCGCCGCCTGGCAATGGGAAGCGCTGTTCGGCGCCTGGTGGTCGGTGACGCATGCGATGCAGCGGCTGCGCGACAACCCCGAGTCCGCCGACGAGGAACTGGCCGCCGCGTCGCGCTTCGACGCACCGGGCCTGCAGCCGGAGCTGGTGTTCGATCCGGCCGAGGACATCGCCGCGCCGTTCATCGCCGCGCCCCATATCGGCACGAACGCGCGGCCGAAGGTCGCGATCCTGCGCGAGCAGGGCGTCAACGGCCAGGTCGAGATGGCGTCCGCGTTCGAACGCGCCGGCTTCAGCGCCCACGACGTGCACATGAGCGACCTGGTCGCCGGTCGCGCCACGCTGGAAGGCTTCAGCGGCCTGGCCGCCTGCGGCGGCTTCAGCTACGGCGACGTGCTCGGCGCGGGCCGCGGCTGGGCCACCAGCATCCTCGAGCGTCCGGCGCTGCGCGAGATGTTCGAAGCGTTCTTCGCCGACGCCAATACGTTCGCGCTCGGCGTGTGCAACGGCTGCCAGATGATGAGCCAGCTCAAGGCGATCATTCCCGGCACCGACCACTGGCCCCGCTTCCTGCGCAACCGCAGCGAACAGTTCGAGGCGCGCTTCGGCATGCTCGAGGTGGTCGAATCGCCGTCGCTGTTCCTGCGCGGCATGGCCGGGTCGCGCATCCCGGTGTCGATCGCGCATGGCGAGGGTCGCGCCGAATTCGACACCGACGTCGACCTCGCGGCCGCGCGCGTGGCGCTGCGCTACGTCGACGGCGACGGCAGGGCCGCCACCCGCTATCCGGCCAACCCGAACGGCTCTACCAACGCCGTCGCCGGCCTGTCCAGCGCCGACGGCCGCAGCACCATCCTGATGCCGCATCCGGAGCGCACGCCGCGCACGCTCAACATGAGCTGGGCGCCGGCAGGCTGGCCGGACGAGTCGCCGTGGATGCGGATGTTCCGCAATGCCCGCGCCAGCCTCGGCTGACGCCAACGGCGGGAATGGGGAATGAAGGGAATGAGGGGAATGGTTGACAGTCGCGCCCTGGACCCTCCATTCCCTTCATTCCCTATTCCCCTCATTCCCTTTCCGTGTAGCCGTTTCCAGCGGCGGAGCGCCCCGCCGACCTGCTAGAGTCGGTGGCCGCAAGGGAGGCCGCACCGGCGTGAACGCAGTCGCAGACACCACTACAACCGGCGAACGCAGCACCGATCCACACGGCGCCGACGAACGCGTGGTGGCGGCGCTCCTGGAGCGCGGCAAGCTCAAGGACGTCGATGTGGCCCGCGTGCGCCGCCTGCAGGAAGAGGCCGGTGGCGGGCTGCTGGCCCTGCTGGGCCGGCTGGGCCTGGTGTCCGAGCGCGACCATGCCGAAGCCTGCGCCGCGGTGCTGGGCCTGCCCTTGATGAACACGCGCGATGCGCCGGAGCTGCCGCCCGAGGGCGCGGCCCTGTCGACGCGATTCATGAAGCAGTTCCACGTCGTGCCGGTCGCGGAAACCGATGATCGCGTCGACGTGCTGCTGGCCGACCCGCAGGATCCCTACATCCTGGATGCCGTGCGCCTGGCATGCGGCCGCGAGGTCCGCGCGGCGGTGGCGCTGCGTTCGGAAATCGACGACCTGGTCGAGCGCTGGCATGGCCAGGGCCGCAGCGCGATGGGCGCCTTGCTGGACGGCAGCGGATCCGGCGATGGCGACGCGGACAGCGACGACGTCGAGCACCTGCGTGACCTCGCGTCCGAGGCGCCGGTCATCCGCCTGGTGAACCTGGTGATCCAGCGCGCGGTGGAATTGCGCGCCTCGGACATCCACGTCGAGCCGTTCGAGAACCGGCTCAAGGTGCGCTACCGCATCGACGGCGTGCTCGAGGAAGGCGAGGCGCCGCCGCAGAACCTGACCGCCGCGGTCATCTCGCGCATCAAGATCATGGCGAAGCTCAACATCGCCGAGCGCCGCCTGCCGCAGGACGGCCGGATCATGCTGCGGGTGCAGGGCCGCGAACTCGACCTGCGCGTGTCGACCATGCCCACCGCGCACGGCGAATCGGTGGTGATGCGCCTGCTCGACCGCGAAACGGTGGTCTTCGACTTCCAGCGGCTGGGCTTCACCGACGCCTTCCTGCCGCAGTTCGAACAGGTCCTGCGCCAGCCGCACGGGATCCTGCTGGTCACCGGCCCGACCGGTTCGGGCAAGACCACGACGCTGTACACCGCGTTGTCGAAGCTCAACACCCACGACGTCAAGATCATCACCGTCGAGGATCCGGTCGAATACCAGCTCGAAGGCATCAACCAGGTCCAGGCCAAGCCGCAGATCGGGCTGGATTTCGCCAACGCGCTGCGCTCGATCGTGCGCCAGGACCCGGACATCATCATGATCGGCGAGATGCGCGACCTGGAAACCGCGCGCATCGCGATCCAGTCGGCGCTCACCGGACACCTGGTGCTGAGCACGCTGCACACCAACAACGCCGCCGGCGGCATCACCCGGCTGCTGGACATGGGCGTGGAGGACTACCTGCTGACCTCGACGGTCAACGGCATACTCGCCCAGCGCCTGGTGCGCAGGCTGGAACCGACGCACGCCGAGCGTTACCCGGCCTCCGCCGAGGAGATCGAGAAGTTCGGCCTGCGCCGCTATCAACCCCATGGGGACATCTTCCTGTATCGCCCGCGACCGTCGGCGCTGTCGCCGACCGGTTACCTGGGCCGGACCACCATCCTCGAATTCCTGGTGATGGACGACGAGCTGCGCCGTGCGGTGATGCGCCACGCAGGCATGGGCGAACTCGAGTCGCTGGCGCGCGCGGCCGGCATGCGCACGATGTACGAGGACGGCATCGCCAAGGCGCTGGCCGGCGAAACCACCATCGAGGAAGTGCTGCGCGTCACGGAGGACGCATGAGGCCGGAAGCCGGGAGCCGGGAGCCGGGAGCCGGATGGCGGGAGTCGCGCTGATGCCGCTCTACCGCTATCGGGCGCTGAACGCGCGTGGTGAAATGCTCGACGGGCAGATGGAAGCGGCGAACGATTCCGAAGTCGCATCGCGGTTGCAGGAACAGGGGCATTTGCCGGTCGAGGCGCGATTGGCGTCCGAAAGCGATGGCGCCCATGCCTGGCGCGCGCTGTTCAAGCCCAGGCCCTTCGCCGGCGCGCGGCTGGTGCAGTTCACGCAGCAGCTGTCGACGCTGCTCGGGGCGGGCCAACCGCTGGACCGCGCGCTTACCATCCTGCTCGACCTGCCCGAGGACGCGGCCGCGCGCCACGTCGTCGCCGACGTCCGCGACGCCGTGCGCGGCGGCAGTTCGCTCTCGGCCGCGCTGGAGCGGCAGCACGGCACCTTCGGCAAGCTCTACGTCAACATGGTCCGCGCCGGCGAGGCCGGCGGCAGCCTGCACGAGACCCTGGCCCGGCTGGCCGAATACCTGGAGCGCAGCCGCGCGCTCAAGGGGCGCGTGGTCAACGCGATGATCTACCCCGCGATCCTGATGCTGATGGTGACACTCAGCCTGCTGTTCCTGCTCGGCTTCGTGGTGCCGCAGTTCGCCGGCATGTACGACAGCCTGGACGCCCCGCTGCCGTGGTTCTCGCAGGTCGTGCTCGGCGTGGGCATGTTCGTGCGCGACTGGTGGATCGTGCTGCTGGTGGTGCCGTGCCTGGCCCTGCTGTGGCTGGACCGGCGGCTGCGCAACCAGGCGTTCCGTGCGCGCTTCGACGAATGGATCCTGCAGCGCAGGTTGGCCGGCGGGCTGGTCGCGCGGATCGAGGTCGCGCGCCTGGCGCGGACGCTGGGCACGCTGCTCCGCAACGGCGTGCCGCTGCTGACCGCACTGGGCATCGCGCGCAACGTGCTCGGCAACCGGGCGCTGGCCGCCGATGTCGATGCCGCCACCGAGGAAGTGCGCAACGGCGCCGGGCTCGCGTTCGCGCTGGGGCGCGGCAAGCGGTTCCCGCGCCTGGCCCTGCAGATGGTCCAGGTCGGCGAGGAATCCGGCGCGCTGGACACGATGCTGCTCAAGACCGCCGACACGTTCGAACAGGAGACCTCGCTGGCGCTGGACCGGATGCTGGCGGCGCTGGTGCCGGTGGTGACCCTGGTGATGGCGCTGGTGGTCGGCGTGGTGATCATGGCGGTGCTGACGCCGATCTACGATTTGACTTCCGTGATTGGATGAACGGTGAACAGGTGAACGGTAAACAGGAAAAGCAGATGCAAAAGCACATGCAACCGCGAGTCGGACAGCGCGCATCGCAGGGAGGCTTCTCGTTGATCGAGATCATCCTCGTCGTGGTGTTGATCGGCGGGATCGTGGCATTCGCCGCGAGCCGTATCCTCGGTGGCGGCGATCGGGCCAAGGCGAACCTGGCACGGGCGCAGGTGCAGACGCTGGCCGAGAAGGTGCAGCAGTACGAGATGGATACCGGCGGGCTGCCGCCGGCGCTCGAGGCGCTGGTCGACAACACCGCCAACGCCGCCGGCTGGCTCGGTCCGTATGCGAAGGCCGGCGAGCTCAAGGATCCCTGGAACCACCCCTACGTCTACCGCGTGCCCGGCGAAGGCCAGGCCTTTGAGCTCGCCAGCCTGGGCAAGGACGGGCAGCCCGGCGGCGAAAGCGTGGATGCGGACGTGAAGTTCGAATAGGCAACGCGGTGGCAGCGACGATGCGCCGGACCGCGGGATTCACCTTGCTCGAAGTCGTCCTCGTGCTGGCGATCGTCGCGCTGGCCAGCCTGCTGGCCGCGGCTGCGATCGGCGACGGCACCGATGGCATGCGCCTGCGCTCGGCGGCGAAGGAAGTCGCGGCGCAGCTGCGGTTCACCCGCGCCCAGGCGCTCGCCACCGGAGAGCCGCAGCGTTTCACGATCGATCCCGCCGCCCATGCATGGACCGCGCCGAAGGAGCGCGGTGGCGAACTGTCGCCGAAGCTGTCCATCGTCTTCACCGGTGCGCGCGAAGTGCAGCCGGCGGAAGGTATCGGCGCGATCGTGTTCTTCCCGGACGGCGCTTCCACCGGCGGGCGCGTGCGCATGGCCATCGACGAAGCCGCATGGGACGTGGACGTGGCCTGGCTGACCGGCGAAGTGCGGGCGGCGCGGGTGGAGTCGCAGTGATGCGGCCCGACGCATCGCGGCTTCCGCCGCTCCCACGATCGGCGGTACGCGGATACACGCTGATCGAGGTGCTGGTGGCGTTCGCGATCCTGGCGCTTGCGCTGACGCTGCTGCTGGGCGGTTTGTCGGGGGCCTCGCGCCAGGTGCGCTGGGCCGACGATGCCGGGCGCGCGGCGCTGCACGCGCAATCGCTGCTCGACGATGTCGGTGTCGGCACCGTGCTGCAGGAAGGACATCGCGACGGCGTGTTCGAACAGGGGCGGTATCGATGGACGCTCGACGTCGAGCCCTACGTGGATCCGCTGCTTCCGCCGGACGCCTTCATCGATCCGGCGGCACCGCGCCTGCTGCAGCTGTCGCTGGAGGTGCGTTGGGACGACGACGGGGATCCGGCCAGGCGCCTGCGGCTGGAGTCCCTGCGGCTGGTGCGCCCCGATCCGATCGCGGTGCTGCCATGAGCGTTGCCGCGACGAAGCGCGTGCGCGGATTCACCCTGGTCGAGATCCTGCTCGCCACCGCCCTGCTGGCCGCGGGCCTGGGGCTTGCGTTCGCCACCTTGCGTGCCGCGGGCGCGACTGCCGAGCGCGGCGAAGCGCTGGCGCAACGCAATGAACACATGCGCGCGGTGCTCGGCTTCCTGCGCGCACGGATCGCATCGGCACGGCCGGTCGCGTTCGACATCGATGCCGACAGCGGCCTGGCGCGACGATTCGCCGGCAGCGAGCGCGAAATGGCGTTCGTCGCCGACCTGCCGGATTACCTCGGCCGTGGCGGCCCGCACCTGCACCGGCTGCGGATCGAGCGCGACGGCGATGGCGTGCGGCTGGTGGCCGGCTTCGAGCTGGTGCAGGGCGGCCGCGTGGTGGAGCAACGCGAGCGGCTTGTGCCGGAAGTGCTGGCCGAAGGACTGCGCGCGGTGCACTTCGAATATCGCGGCCTCGACGACAGGCAACAGCCGGGCCCCTGGCAATCGCGCTGGCAGGTGGCCGAAGCCCTGCCGTTGCAGGTGCGCATCAGCATCACCGGGGCCAATGGCGATGCATGGCCGCCATTGCTGGTGGCATTGCCCCTCGCGGGCCGCTACGCCATGCCGGTGGCATCGCCATGACGCGCATGCGCGGCGCGGCCCTGCTCCTGGTGCTGTGGCTGGTGACGCTGCTGGCGGCGCTGGTGGGCACGTTCGCGCTCGCCGCGCGCACCGAACACCTGCAGGGCCAGGTGCTCGCGCGCGGGCTGGAAGCGCGCGAGGCCGCCCGTGCCGGCATCGAATACGCCATCGTGCGCGCGGCCGCCGCCGATCCGCGGTTCCGCTGGACGGCCGACGGCAGCGAGCGGACATGGCAGTTCGGCGACGCGGAAGTGACGGTGCGCATCGTCGACGAGCAGGGCAAGGTCGACCTCAACATGGCCGATGCCAGTCTCCTCTCGGCACTCATGCAGCAGCTGGGCCTGGACGACCGCGCGGCGATGCAGGTGGCCGGGGCGATCCTGGACTGGCGCGATGCGGACCCGCTGACCCAACCGGCCGGTGGTGCCGAGGAACCCCAGTACCGGGAGGCCGGGCGTGGCTACGGCCCCGCGAACGAACCGATGCGCAGCATCGCCGAAGTGGAGCAGGTGCTGGGCATGACGCCGGACCTGTATGCGCGCCTCGCCCCGCTTGTGACCGTTTACAGCGGCCTGGCGGTGCCCGATCCGGCCGCCGCGCCACCGCTGGTGCGGGCTGCAATGGGCGTCGGCGGGACGCCGCCGCCCCTCGTTGCCGGCAACAGCGGCACGTATAGTATCGAGAGCCGCGCAAGCATCCGCGGACGCACTGCGGTCCTGCGCGTGGTCGTGCGCAGCGGCGGCAACGGATTGCCGGGTTCCGCATGGACCGCCTTGCGCTGGGAGGAGGGAGCATCGCCACGTTGAAGTCCTTGCGCGACCGTGACGGCCGCCTCGCCGGGTTTTTCGCCTGGTGGGGACGATCGCTCGCGGCCTGGCTGCCGCCGGGCTGGCGCCGCGCGCTCGGCCTGGATCGTGGCCGCCTGCTGCTGCGTCCCGACCAGCCATTGCCGGAACCGTCCGCGGCGCAGGCCGACCTGCCGCGCTGGCTGCTGCTGCCCGCCGCGTCCGGACTGCGCCGGCGCATGGTGTTGCCCGCGGCCGCGGGCGACCGCCTGCGCGAGGTCATGGCATTCGAAATCGACCGGCAGACACCGTTCACCGCCGAAGCGGTTGCGTTCGATGCGCGCCTGCTCGGGCGCGGTGGCGGCGAAGGCCAGGTCGAAGCCGAACTCGTCGTGGTTCCCAAGGCGACCCTGGATGCGCGCCTGGCGGCGCTGGGGCCGGTGGCCGACACGCTGGCCGGCGTGGACATCGAGGACGACGCCGGCAAGCCGCTTGGCGTGAACCTGCTGCCACGCGCGCGCCGCGGACGCCGGCGCGATCCCGCGCTGCTGCCCAACCTCGCATTGGCCGCGGTCGCGCTGCTGGCGAGCGGGCTGGCCCTCGCGCAGTTGCTGCACAACCGCCAGGATGCGCTCGCGGAACTGGAAACGCGCGTTGCCGGCGAAGTGGAGCAGGCGCGTGCCGTGTCGCTGCAGCGGCAGCAGCTGGTCGACCTGATCGACGGGCGCAGCCATGTCGAAGGGCTGCGCAAGCAGCGCCCGGTGGCGGTCGAGGTGCTCGACGAACTCGCGCGGCGCCTGCCCGACAACACCTGGATCGACAAGCTGGCGATCGACAACGATCGCCTGCTGCTGATCGGCCGCAGCGGCGAAGCCTCGGCGCTGGTCGGGCGCCTCGAAGGCGGTGCACCGTGGCGCTCGCCGGCGTTGAGCGGCGCGTTGCAGCCGGATGCACGCAGCGGCCGCGACCGGTTCACCCTGGCCGCGGATCTCGCGGTGCCGGCGGCATCCGAAGTACCCGGGGCACCTGCAACCGGAGGCGCCAATGCAGGCCGTCACTGACCGCGACCGCTGGCTGGCGCTGGGCCTGCTGCTTGCAGCGCTGGTGCTGGCCTACCTGTTGTTGGTGCATCCGTGGTGGACGCTGCCGATGCGCGACGCGCAAGCGAGCATCCGCGCATTGCAGGAGCGCAGCCAGCGCGCACGCATCCAGTTGCAGCAGGCACCCGATGTCGCCGCGCGCCTGCGCGAGGCGATGGAGGCCGACCGCCAAGTGCCGGTGTTCCTGCCGGAGGCGAGCGCCGAACTCGCATTCGCCGGCCTGGCGCAACGGTTGGAAACCGAAGTCGAGCGCGCCAGTCCCGGCAACGCCGGTTGCGCCATCAGCACCCGCACGCCAATCGACGCGGGACGCGGCAACAACGAACGCTTCGAGCGGGTTGGCGTGCATGTGCGCCTGCGCTGCGGCAATGCCGAAACCGTGGCCCTGCTGCATGCCCTGGAAGGCGGCAGCCCACGCCTGTTCGTGGACAACCTGAGCGTGGTCGCGCAGGGCTTCTTCGAGCGGCCCGGCGGCGCCGGCCGCAACGACAGCGGACTGGACGTCGAATTCGACCTGCACGGCTATCTCGCGCCCGCGTCGCTGCGTGGCGCAACGGGAGTCGCCCATGGGCCCTGACCCCGTCCGTCTCGAACGGGTCCGTCCCTTGACCCGCGTGTTGGCAGCAGTCGCCGGCGCGGCGGTGCGTGCCTGGGTGCTGGCGCTCGCCGGCGTCGGTGCGCACGCATCGGTCGCGGACGTGGACACGGCAATGGCGCAACCGATCCCGCAGTTGCAGGCGACCGTCGCCACCCATCTCGACCCGCTGGCCGAATACACCGAGGCCGTCTCGCGGCCAGTGTTCGCGCGCGACCGCCGCCTGCATGCCTTCGCGCTTTCGCCGGGCGAGAGCCGCGCGGCCACCGCCGGTAATGGCTTCGATTACGTGCTCAACAGCGTGCTGATCGCGCCCGGCATCAACCTGGCGATCATCGAGCCCACCCAGGGCGGCGAATCGGTCAGCGTGCGCATGGGCGAATCGGCCGACGCGATCGCCGGCTGGCGCCTGGTCGAACTGCAGCCGCGCGCGGCCGTGTTCGACGGGCCGGGCGGGCGCAGGACGCTGGAACTGCGCACCTGGACCGGCGACGGCGAAGCCCCGCCAGTGCGGGTGCCGCAGCCGGTGGCGACGCAGGACGCCGAGACACCGGACGAACCCCCTTCCACGCAACCGGCACCCACCCAGGTGCAGCAGCAGATGGAACAGATCCGCAAGCGCATCGAAGCGCGCCGCGCCCAATTGCGCCGCAAGGACCCGTAGAGTCGACCCATGATCCCGAACCGCAAGCATCCAACCTTCCGCCTGCTGCTGGCCGCCCTGGCCGCCGGCATGCTCGCCGCCTGCGCCAGCGTGCCGCCACCGACCGTGCAGCGCGGCGCCGATCCGCT
>NZ_JARUVM010000011.1 GCF_029763755.1 Luteimonas sp. 8-5 | reverse complement strand
CGATCGCGCGCTGGACGGCGACGTGCGCGAGGCCGTCGCGATGGTCGCCGACGGCAGCGTCCTGGCGGCCGGGCAGGCGGCGACCTGATGCGCTTCCTGGTGCCGTGGCTGTGCCTGCTGCTGGCCGCGCCGGCCGTGGCCGGGACGGTGTCGGGCGTCGTGTTCGAGGACGCCAACGCCAACGGCATCCGCGAGGCCGGCGAGCAGGGGATTGCCGGGATCAGGGTCTCCAACGGCCGCGCCATCGCATCCAGCGGTGCGGACGGCAGCTACGAAATCGCCGCGCAGGCCGGCGACATCGTCTTCGCGATCAAGCCCGCGGACCGCGGATTCGGGCGTCGCGCCGACGGATTGCCTGCGTTCTGGCAGGCCGCCGATTCCGGCGAGCGCTTCGACATCGCGCTGTCTCCCTCGCGCGATGCCACCAGCCCGCTCGAAGTCCTGCTGTTCACCGATCCGCAGGTCGCATCGCTGGTGGACGTCGACGACTACTACACCGACATCGTCGAGCCCCTGCAGGGGACGACGGCAGCGCTCGGGCTGACGATGGGCGACATCGTCGACGACGAGCTTTCGCTGTACCCGGCGATCAATGCCGTCACCACTTCGCTGGGCGTGCCCTGGCTGCACATCGCGGGCAACCACGACCTCGACGCGGTGCTGTGGACGACGCCGCAACGCTGGCGACCTTCCATCGCGTCTTCGGCCCCGACACCGTGGCATGGGAGGAAGCGGGCGCGAGCTTCATCGGCCTGGACGACGTCGTCGCGGCGCCCGGGCAACGCCCCGCCTATGTCGGCGGCCTGCGCGAGGACCAGTTCGCCTTCCTCGAGGCCTACCTGCCGACCGTGGACAAAACAGGGTTGCTGGTGGTCGCCGCGCACATCCCGTTCTTCCAGATGCGCAGCGCCGATCGCGAACGCCTGTTCGCCCTGCTGCGCGACTTCCCCCACGTGCTGCTGCTCAGCGGCCACACCCACAAGCAGATGCACGTGTTCCACGATGCCGACGCCGGCTGGCACGGCGACAGGCCCCTGCACGAATACAACGTCGGCGCGGCCTGCGGCGCGTTCTGGTCCGGCGTGGAGGATGCCTCAGGCGTCCCCGACGCGACCATGGCAGACGGCACGCCCAACGGCTACGCTCGCCTGCGGGTGCAGCCCGGCGGACAGTACGCGCTGACCTGGCACAACGCCCGCGATCCTTCGGACGCCACCATTGGCCTGCACGCGCCGAAGGTCCTGCGCCGCGGCGCGTATCCGGCCTTCGGCGTCTACGCCAACGTCTACATGGGCATGGACGACAGCGTGGTCGAGTACCGCGTCGACGGCGGCCCATGGTCGCCGATGCGCAAGGTGCTGCAGGCCGACCCGCGGGTGCTGGCCGAGAACGTGCGCGACGACGAGGCCGAGGCGCTGCGCGGCTGGGATCGTTCGCCTGAGGCGGAGCCGTCGCGGCATCTGTGGCGCGGGACGCTGCCCACCGATCTTGCCGTCGGCGAGCACGCCGTCGAGGTCCGTTACCAGGATCCCTGGCGCGGCGAGCAATCCGCCACCACCACCTACCGCCTCGCCGACCCCCCGTAAGAGCGCGCCTCGCGCGCGAAGGTATCACGCGTGCTTACGCTGGAAAGGCGGTCCGCTTTGGCGAATGTCCCCCGGCCGGGCCTGCGGCCCGGCCTCCGCCTTGATTTCGCCAAAGCGCACCACCTTTCCCGCGACGCCCGGAGCACCCTCGCGGCCGAAGCATCGATCCACCCGCTTGGGCAAGGCCATTCCTCGGCGCCCCGCTCGTGAGCGGGCGGTTCGCTCTTGCTTCGCGCAGCGTAAGCGCGCGAGGAGATCGCGGCTGCCGCCGCTCCTACAGGAGGGGGTCGATGGCGTCGAAGGATTCGGCGCGGGGATGGCCGTTGGCGTCGACCTCGTCGCGCGGCAGCGGATAGTCCTCGCGGCGATCGAGCAGCACCGTGCGCATGCCGGCCTGGCGGGCGGCGTCGAGTTCGGCGACGACGTCCGACAGGAACACGATGTCGGCAGCGTCCCGGCCCAGCTTCCCGGCGATGGTCGCGTAGCTGCCGGCCTCGCGCTTGTGCCCGACCTCGGTGTCGAACCACGCGTCGAACAGCGACGACAGGTCGCCGGCTCCGGTATGCGCGAACAACAGTTGCTGCGCCGGCACCGAACCGGAGGAATACACCGCCAGGCGGTGGCCGGCCTGGTGCCAGCGACGCAGGCCGGCGACGGCGTCGGGATAGATGTCGGCCTCGAGTTCGCCGCGCAGGTAGCCTTCGCGCCACATCATTCCCTGCAGCGCCTTGAGCGCGGTGTGCTTGCGGTCCTCGTCGATCCAGCCCTGCAGGGTCTCGACCACCATCGCGTCGTCGCACATCGCGCCATGCTCGACGGCCACCATGTCCAGCCAGCGCCGCACCTCGGGCGTGTTGCCATGCTCGCGTACGAAGCCGGGCAGGGCGCCCCGCGCGTACGGGAACAGCACGTCCTTCACGAACGCGATGCTGCTCGTCGTGCCTTCGATGTCGGTGAGGATCGTCGTCGGCATGCCGTTCACCCGCCGTAACGCGGAAAGCGGCCGGCGATGTCGGTGCCGGTGAAGTGGCCGACCCAGCCGTCGGGCTCGGTGAAGAAGCGGATCGCCACGAAGCTGGGCTCCGGGCCCATGTCGAACCAG
Source organism: Luteimonas sp. 8-5 (assembly GCF_029763755.1). GTDB lineage: Bacteria > Pseudomonadota > Gammaproteobacteria > Xanthomonadales > Xanthomonadaceae > Cognatiluteimonas. Next base: position 11,996 of record NZ_JARUVM010000011.1, on the reverse strand, counting down.
TGCTTCGTCGAGTCGGGCACCGCGATCAGGTCGCCCTGGGTGCACAGCACCTCGTAGACCTTGCCGTCGACGTGCAGCGTGAACAGGCCCGAGCCGGCGACGAAGAAGCGCACTTCGTCTTCCTTGTGGAAGTGTTCGTCCAGGAACTTGGCGCGCATTTCCTCGCGCTTGGGGTTGTCCGGACCGATGCTGGCCACGTCGACGCTGCGGAAGCCGCGCTCGGCGACCAGCCGGTCGATGTCGGCGCGGTAGGCGGCGAAGACTTCCTCCTGCGAAGCACCCGGCGCGACCGGTTGTGCGGCTTCCCACTGTTCGAGGGTCACGCCGATCGCGCCCAGCTCGCGCGTCATTTCGGCGCGGTCGGTGGTGGCCAGCAGCGGCTCGTCCGGATGGTCCTCGGCGAAGATTCGCAGGCGGCTCACCCGCTGTTCGTTCAACGACTGCTTGCTCAACGACATCCGAGTTTCCTCAGTTCAAGTTCGCAACCCAGCAGGAATTCGAAGGCCTCCAGGTGGCGGCGCGCCTCGGCCATGTCCCGGCCCCAGGCGTACAGGCCGTGGCCGTCGATCAGGTAGCCCCACATGCATTGCGCGTCGAGCAACGCGTCGACCTGCGCGGCCAGCGCCGGCATGTCCTGGGTGTTGGGCAATACCGGCAGGTCGATGGCGACCTCGTGGGTGGTGTTGCCGTTGAAGGCCTTGAGCAGCTCGTAACCTTCCAGGCGCACATGGCCCGCGCCGGCGTACAGGCGCGAGGCGACGGTCTGCACCTGCGAATGGGTGTGCAGCACGCAGCCGATTTCGGTGAAGCGCCGATAAAGCTGGGTGTGCAGCAGGGTTTCGGCGGAAGGGCGGTGGTCGCTGCCGACCGCGCGGCCATCGAAGTCGACGACCATGATGTCGTGTTCCGTCAGCTTGCCCTTGTCGCGGCCGGAGACGGTGATCGCGGCATGTTGCGCGTCGAGCCGGCGCGAGAAGTTGCTGCTGGTGGCCGGGGTCCAGCCCGCCAGTGCCAGCTCGCGCACGTTGGTGATGATTTCGCCGGCCAGGTGCCGCAGGGCCTGCGGGTCGTACGGCGTATTTCGGTCGGGAAGGGCGGCGTTCATGCCGCCCAGTTTAGCGCCGGCGGCCGAAGATCCGGTAAAGAACCCAGGCCAGCACCGCGACCCCGACCGAGCCGAGCATCGTCGCCACCGACGTCGAGGCGAACAGCAGCACGCAGGCCACCAGCGCGCCGATGCCGAGCAGGCGGTCGCGGCCGGACGGCCGGCGCTCGCGCGTGCCGACCACCAGGCTCAGGCCCGCTGCCGCATAGGCCAGCACGACCAGGTTGACCACCACGTTGATGATGGTGCCGAACTGCTCGGAGACCCGCGGCGCGAGGGTGATCACGGCGATCACCGACATCGCCGAGGCGATGATCAGCAAGCCCCACGCCGCCGCGCCGCGGCGGTTGAGGCGGCCGAAGATCGCCGGCAGGAAGCCGTGCTGCGCGGCGCGGGCACCGGTCTCGCCGGTGACCAGCATCCAGCCGCCCAGGGTGCCCGTTGCCTTCAGCGCAGCGGCCGCGGCGATGGCCACCGCCGCCCACGGCCCGAAGATCTTCGCGGCCACGAGCGCGAACGGTGCGCTGGACGCTTCCAGTTCCGCCGCCGGCACTATGCCCATCACCAGCACCGAGGAGACGATGTAGACGATGCCGGCGATCAGCACGCCGCCGAGGGTGGCCACCGGGACGTCGCGATCGGGGTCGCGCACCAGGCCGGCGATCATCGCGCCCGTTTCCAGGCCGACGAAGGCCCAGAACACCGGCGCCAGCGAACCGAACACCACCGCCGCATCCGATTGGCCGGACACGTTCCAGGCCGCCTCGTAGATGCCGCGGTCGAAGCTGCCCCAGCCGAACATCAGCACCATCGCCACCGGCGCCAGGCCGAACACCACGCACAGCGACTGGAACTTCGCCACCGGCTTGGGGCCGAGCAGGTTGATCGCGAACATCGCCCAGATCAGCACGATCTGGCCGGCGACCTGCACGTGCGGGTCGTTGCCGTCCAGCGGCAGCAGGGTCACCAGGTAGCCGAAGGCGGCGACCGCGATCGCGTTGTTGCCGATCCACGACGACGCCCAGTACAGGGTCGAGGCCAGGAAGCTCGCGTCGCGGCCGAGTGCCGGCCGGACGTAGTCGTCGGCCGAGGACAGGTCAGGGTAGTCGCGTGCCAGGCGCGCGAACGCCCCGCCCAGGACCAGCGCCAGCAGGGTGCCGGCGATCCAGCTGAAGGCGGTGATGGCGCCGGAGGCGGCAAGGCTGGCCGGGAGCAGGAAGAACCCCGAGCCGATCATGTTGTTGGCGACCACGAAGGTCGCCAGCACGGGACCGATCTTGCGTGTCTGCATCGCGGTGCGTCAGTTGGCGCGCAGCTTGCTGTGGCGGTAGCCGTAGGCCAGGTAGATGATCGCGCCGAGCACGATCCAGCCGCCCAGCAGGTGCCAGTGTTCCTTGAACGGCTGCCAGAACAGATAGAGGCACGAGACGAAGCCCAGCGGGCAGATCACGATCGCCATCGGCACCCGGAACGGACGCGGCACCGACGGGCGGGTATAGCGCAGGATCAGCACGCCGATGCTCACCGTGGCGAAGGCCAGCAGGGTGCCCATCGACACGATGTCGCCGAGGACGCCGACCGGCAGCAGGCCCGCGAGCAGGGCCGCGACGATGCCGACGATCACGGTGCCCACATGCGGGGTGCGGTACTTGCGGTGGACCTTGCCGAACAGCTTCGGCATCAGGCCGTCGTGCGACATCGAGTAGAAGATGCGCGGCTGCGCCATCAGCATCACCAGGATCACCGAGGCCAGGCCGGCGAGTGCCGCGATCTCCACCAGAGTCTGCAACCAGCCCAGCGACGGGTAGTTGATCAGCGCGGTCGACACCGGCTCGGCGGTGCCCAGCTGGCCGTACGGCATCATGCCGGTGAGCACGGCGCTCATCAGGATGTAGAGCACGGTGCAGATGGCCAGCGAGCCGAGGATGCCGATCGGCATGTCGCGCTGCGGGTTCTTCGCTTCGCCCGCCGCGGTCGAGACCGCGTCGAAGCCGATGTAGGCGAAGAACACCACGGCCGAGGCGCGGATCACGCCGTCCATGCCGTAGCGGGTGCCGCCCTCGTTGGCCGGGATGAAGGGTTCCCAGTTCGACGGGTCGACGTACTGCAGGCCGAAGCCGATGAACAACAGGATCACGGTGACCTTGACCGCGACGATGATCGAGTTCACGAACGCCGACTGGCTGATGCCGACGTAGCCGACGATGCTCACCGCGGCGATGATCAGCACCGCCGGCAGGTTCACGATCGCGCCGGTGCCGACGAACTTGCCGGTGGCCGCCTCGTAGACGTAGGGCGCGCTGGCCAGGGCATCGGGCAGCTGCGCGTTGAAGTTGCCGAGGAAGGCATTGAGGTAGCCGGACCAGCCGACCGCCACGGTGGAGGCGGCGAACAGGTACTCCAGCACCAGGCACCAGCCGATGAACCAGGCCACGCCTTCGCCCAGGGTGGCATATGAATAGGAGTACGCGCTGCCCGAGACCGGCAGCATGGCCGCGAACTCGGCGTAGCAAAGGCCGGCGAAGGCACAGGCGATGCCCGCCAGGACGAAGCTCAGCATCACCGCGGGGCCGGCGTATTCGGCGGCCGCCTGGCCGGTGAGCACGAAGATGCCCGCGCCGATGACGGCGCCGATGCCCAGGAGGATCAGCTGGGTGCCGGTGAGCGTGCGCTTCAGCCCGACTTCGCCGTCGAGCGAGCCCTCGAAGGGTTCGCCGGCGTCCACGTGCCCGGCGGGCGCGATGGGCTTGGTCCTGAGCAGGTTCTTGAACATCGGATTCCCCGTATTGGCCCCGGCCCGCCGCAACGCGCGACAGGCGACGGAGCACCTTACCCCAGCGCCGAATCGAGGGGCAAGGCATGACCAATGGCAGGGGCGGCGGCGAACGCCACGTTCATGGGGTTCGCGCCCGCGCCCCCGGCTGCTAGGCTCACGACTCATTTTCCGCCGGGGAGCGGCCGTCTTGGAAGAGACCCTCAACGCAATCAACGCAGTCATCTGGAGTCCGGCACTGATCTACCTGTGCCTGGCGCTCGGTTTGTACTTCTCCATCCGCACGCGGTTCATGCAGGTGCGCGGCCTCCCCGAGATGCTGCGCCTGATGGTCAACAACAAGTCGTCGAGTTCCGGCGTGTCCTCGTTCCAGGCGCTGGCCATGTCGCTGGCCGGGCGCGTGGGCACCGGCAACATCGCCGGCGTCGCCACCGCCATCGCCTTCGGCGGTCCGGGCGCGGTGTTCTGGATGTGGGTGATGGCCTTCCTGGGCGCCTCGACTTCGTACGTCGAGTGCACCCTGGCGCAGATCTACAAGGAGCGCGACGACAACGGCCAGTACCGCGGCGGCCCGGCGTACTACATCGAAAAGGCGATGGGGCAGAAGTGGTACGCGTGGATCTTCGCGGCGGTGACCATCATCGCCTGCGGCTTCCTGCTGCCGATCGTGCAGATCAACACCCTGTCCGAGAGCATGGTCAACGCGTTCGAGGTTCCGCCGCTGGCGCTGGCTGCGGTGATCACGGTGGGCCTCGGGCTGATCATCTACGGCGGCGTCAAGCGCATCGCGACCTTCGCCGAGGTGGTGGTGCCGTTCATGGCGGTGGCCTACATCATCGTCGCGGTGGTGCTGATGGCGCTCAACGCCGAGCGCCTGCCGGCGATGTTCCAGATGGTGATCGGCAGCGCCTTCGGGGTCGACGCGGGCTTCGGCGCGATGGTCGGCCTGGCGATCGAGTGGGGCGTCAAGCGCGGCGTCTACTCCAACGAAGCGGGCCAGGGCACGGGCCCGCACTCCGCCGCGGCGGCGGAAGTGGCGCACCCGGCGCAGCAGGGTTTCGTGCAGGCTTTCGCGGTCTATGTCGACACGCTGTTGGTGTGCAGCGCCACCGCCTTCATGATCCTGTCCACCGGCATGTACAACATCCCGGATCCGGCGGTGGCCGGCGGCTTCCTGTACCAGGCGCTGCCGGGCGCGGTGGCCGGGCCGGACTTCCCGCAGGCCGCTGTCGATTCGGCGCTGCCGGGTTGGGGTGCTGGTTTTGTGGCGATCGCGGTGCTGTTCTTCGTGTTCACCACGCTGGTCACGTACTACTACATGGCCGAGACCAACGTCGCCTACATCAACCGCAAGGTGCACCGTCCGTGGCTGATCCAGCTACTGCGCGTGGTGATCCTGGCCGCGGTGGTGTGGGGCGTACTGCGCACCACCAGCGCCGCCTGGGGCTTCGGCGACATCGGCGTCGGCCTGATGGCGTGGCTGAACCTGATCGCGATCGTGATCCTGCAGAAGCCCGCACTGGCGGCGCTGCGCGACTACGAGCGGCAGCGCAAGGCCGGCGGCCCGCTCAGCTTCGATCCGGAAGCGCTGGGCATCCGCCACGCCACGTTCTGGAGCGACCGGGCCCGCAAGCAGCCGGGAAGCGATGCCAACGGATAGCTCCCTCGTCACGGCGCTGGCGGAATACCGTCAGCGCTGGCCGGACGAAGCGCCCGTCGTGGCGCTGTTCGAGGCACTGTTGGGCGAAGCGCCGGCCATCGAGCCGGCGCTTCCGTTCCGGCGCGAACGCCTGGCCGGCCACTTCACCGCTTCGGCGTGGGTGGTTGCCGCCGATGGCGTGCGCACGCTGCTCACCCACCACCGCAAGCTCGGCCTTTGGCTGCAACCCGGCGGGCACGCCGACGGCGACACCGAGCTTCCGCGCGCGGCGCTGAAGGAGGCCGAAGAGGAAACCGGCCTGCGCGGGCTCCGGATCGAGGCGGGCATCTTCGACCTGGACCGGCACTGGATCCCGGAACACAAGGGCGTGCCGGCGCACTGGCACTACGACGTGCGCTACATCGTGCGCGCAGGCGAGGACGAAGACTTCGTGGTGAGCGAGGAATCGCACGCGCTGGCCTGGCGCGACATCGCCGAACTGGCGGGCGACGAGGCGGCGGACGCATCGGTCCGCCGCATGGCGCAAAAATGGCTCAAAAAACAAAAAGGGGACGGAGGTAATTAAGCGCTCGCGCTTAATTACCTCCGTCCCCTTTTTGTCAGTCGGCGCGACCGCTGAATTCGCCGGTAGTGGTGTTGACCAGGACCCGCTCGCCGTTGGCGATGTACTCGGGCACCTGGATCTCGATGCCGGTCGACAGCCGCGCCGGCTTCGGGCGCTTGGTGGCGGTGCCACCCTTGAGCTCGGGCGGCGTCTCGACCACCTCGATCGCCACCGTGGTCGGCAGCTGCAGGCCCACCGGCATGTCGTCGATGATCTGCACGTAGCAGCCCGACAGGTCGTCGACGATGTAGCCGGCGGCGTCGCCGACCATGTCCGCGTCCAGGGTGTAGGGCGTGTAGTCCTCGTCGTCGAGGAACACGAACGCGTCGCCGTCGCGGTAGGAATAGGTGGCCTGGCGCCGGCTCAACTCGACTTCCCTGAGTTCGTCGTCGCCGCCCAGGCTCAGGTCGAACTTGTTGCCGCCAGGCACCGAGTACATGGTGAAGCGGAACTTGACGTTGCCGCCGCGACCCTGCGGGGAACTGCGTTCGATGTCGCGCACCTGGTACACGGTACCGTTGTGTTCGACGACGTTGCCCTTCTTGATGTCGAAAGCTTTCATGGGAATGAGGGGAATAAAGGGAATGAGGGGAATGGCGGGTTATTTCGGCGCGAGGCGGGTGGCGCCGTCGAGGCGGATGGTTTCGCCATTGAGGTAGGTGTTGCGCAGGATGTAGGCGACCAGGTCGGCGAACTCCTCGGCCTTGCCCAGGCGCGAGGGGAACGGGATGGTGGCGGCCAGCGACTGCTGCACGGACTCGGGCATGCCGTCGACCATCGGGGTCCAGAACACGCCCGGGGCGACGGTCATCACCCGGATGCCGAAGCGGGCCAGTTCGCGCGCCATCGGCAGGGTCATGCCGACCACGCCGCCCTTGGAGGCGGAGTAGGCGGCCTGGCCGATCTGGCCTTCGTAGGCCGCGACCGAGGCGGTGTTGACGATGACGCCGCGTTCGCCGTCCTCGCCCGCCTCGTTGGACTGCATCAGCGCGGCGGCGGCCTTGGCGACGTTGAAGCTGCCGACCAGGTTGACCATCACCGTGGCCTGGAACTGCGACAGCGGCATGGGGCCTTCCTTGCCCAGCACGCGGCCGGCGCCGAGGATGCCCGCGCAGTTGACCGCCACGTTGAGCCCGCCGAGGAACTCGCGCGCGGCGGCGACGTTGGCCACCACGCCGGCCTCGTCGCTGACGTCGGTGCGGAAGTAGCGGGCCTTGTCGTCGCCCAGTTCGGCGATGGCGGCGGCGCCCTTGTCGTCGTTGAGGTCGAACAGCGCGACCTTGCCGCCATTGGCGACCAGGTGGCGGGCCACGGCGAGGCCGAGGCCGGAGACGCCGCCGGTAACGATGGCGCGGGTGGCTTGGAGTTGCATGGAGGGACGCCCTGGAACGGAAAGGGCGGATTTTACAGGGCGAGCAGGTAGAACGTATTGCAGCCGCCGTGGCCGGTGGCGCCCATCGGGCCGGGGATGCGCCTGAAGCCGCTGCGCTCGTAGAGCTTCATGGCCGCGTCCATGCCGGCCAGGGTTTCCAGGTAGCAGCGGCGGAACCCGGCCGCGCGCGCCGCCTCCAGGCAGCGGGCCATCATCGCGCTGCCGGCGCCCAGCCCGCGGGCTTCGGCCAGGAAGTACATCTTGCGCAACTCGCAGGTGTCGGCGTCGCCGCCTTCCAGCGGCGCCATGCCGCCGCCGCCCACGACCACGCCCCCGCGCTCGAGCACGAAGTAGGCGCTGCGCGGCTGCGCGTACGCCCGGCTCATCCAGTCCACCTCGGGGTCGTTGATCGCGAAGCCGCTGCCGCAGGCGCCGAACTCGGGCATGACGGTGCGGATGATGCTTGCCATCGCGGCATCGTCGCCGGCCTCGATCGGCCGGATGTTCCAGGATGCTGCGTGCATCGTCGCCTCAGGCGGTGCGGGGAAAGAAAGCCTGCCCCAGGCGTTCGCGGAATTCCAGCGGCGAAAGTCCCGGCGCGAACAGGAAGCCCTGTCCGGTCCTGACCCCGAGCTCCAGCAGGAACCGACGCTGCGCTTCGTGCTCCACGCCTTCGGCCACCAGCGAGAGACCGAGGCTGCGGGCGATGCCGCAGACGGCCTGGCACACCGCCACGTCCGACTCGTTGTGCGGCACGCCCTGCAGGAACATATGGCTGAGCTTGAGGCCGTGGATCGGCAGGCGCCGCAGGTAGTTGAGCGCGCTGTAGCCTTCGCCGAAATCGTCGATGGTGAGCATCACCCCGAGGTCGCGCAGCGCGGCGAAGGTGCGCTGGGTGTCGGGCGCGTCCTCGATCAGCACGCGTTCGGTGAACTCCAGTTCCAGCGCGGCGCCGGGCAGGCCGAACTCGTGCAGCAGGCCGCGCACCGTGCCGGCCAGGTCGTCGCCCAGGAATTGCCGGTAGGACACGTTGACCGCGACGCGGATCGGGCCGCGGCCGTCGTCGACCCACTGCCGCACCTGGCGGCAGGCCTCGCGCAGCACCCAGCCGCCGATGCGCACGATGTCGCCGGTGATCTCGGCGTGGGCGATGAAGTGGTCCGGGCGCATTTCGCCCAACTGGTCGTTCTCCCAGCGGATCAGCGCCTCGGCGGCGACCACACGGCCCGAGGCCAGGTCCACCTGCGGCTGGTAGACCAGGTGGAACTCGTTGTTCTCGGCGGCGCGGCGCAGGTGCGCCTCGACCCGATGCCGCTCCTGCTGCGAATGCGCCAGGGCCGGGCTGTACGCCTGCCACCCGTTGCGGATGCGGCGCTTGGAATCGTACATCGCCGTATCGGCGTTCTGGATCAGCGCCTGCACCGCGTCGCCGTCGGCCGGCGTGCGCGCGATGCCGATGCTGGCGGTGATCGCGAACTCCTCGTTGTCGAAGCGGAAGCTGTCGCCGAAGGCGTCCAGGATCGCGTCGGCGATGCGCTCCGGGCGGCTGCTGTCGTCGCCGATGCCGCACACCACCAGGAACTCGTCGCCGCCGAAGCGGGCGATCAGGCCTTCGTCGCGCACCGCGCGCGCGATCCTGCGCGCCGCCGAGATCAGCAGCTCGTCGCCGGCGCCGTGGCCGAGCACGTCGTTGACCACCTTGAAGCGGTCCAGGTCGATGTACAGCACCGCCACCTGCGACATCGCCGGATCGTCCAGCCACTCGGCCAGCTCGCCGAGGATCGCGTCGCGGTTGAGCAGGCCGGTGAGCGGATCGGTCCGTGCCTGCACCCGCAGCGCCTCTTCGGCGCGCTTGCGCTCGGTGATGTCCTGCAGCGTGCCGGTGAGGTGCATCGCCAGCGCATTGCCGCCGACCGCCTCGCCGATCGCGCGCACCCAGAGCAGCTCGTCGCCGCGGCGACCCTGCAGCTCCAGGTCGAAGCCGGTACCGGACTCGAGCGTACGCTCCAGCGCGGCGCGCGCGCGCAACCGGTCGTTGGGCACCAGCACCTCGAGCGCGGCCTCCATGGTCGGCGGCGTGGCGTGCAGCCCCAGGATGCGCAGCGCCTCCTCGCTCAGGTGCAGGCGGTCGCGCCCGGCGTCCCACTGCCAGCCGCCGATGTGGGCCAGCGCCTGGACCCGGTCGAACAAATCGCTGTCGCGCTTTAGCTCGGTGACGTCGGTGAACAGCGACAGCACCTGGTGCGGGATGTCGGCGTCCGGCGCGAACTGCGGCACGGCGGTGACCGCCAGCCAGGTCAGCTTGCGCAGGCGCAGGTTGTAGTAGCCCAGCACCGTGTTGTCGACGATCGCGCCGGTGCGCAGTGCGCGCATGGCGGGCAGCTCGTCGCGTTCCAGTTCGCGGCCGTTCTCGTCGATGATCTTCCAGCGGCCCGGCTGCATTTCCTCGTCCAGGCTCAGTCCCGATTCGACGTTGAGCATGCGGATCGCCGCAGCGTTGGCGTAGACGATCTCGCCGCCGGAACCGCGCACCACGATGCCCTTGTCGACCACCCCCATCAGCTCGCGGTAGCGCAGCTCGGCCTCGGCGCGCCGGCTGAGGTCGCGCGCCACCGCCACCAGGCAAGGCTGGCCCTCGAACTCGAAGTTGGCCGAGTGCACCTCCACGGGGAAGCGCGTGCCGTCGCTGCGCATGTTGGTGACTTCGATCACGTAGGTGCCGCCGCGGCTGAGCGCGTCGTACACCGGGCGCATGTGGTCGCGCGGCAGTTCGGGATTGAGCACGTGGATGGGCTGGCCGACGATCTCGTGGCGCGGGCGCCTGTAGGCGGCGATGCCGGCGCTGTTGAGGTCGAGCACGGTGCCGTCCCAGGCGATGACGCTGACCGGGTCGGGCACGGCGTCGAACAGCGCCCGGTAACGATGGCGTTCGGCGGTCGCCACGGCCTGCGCCACCTGCAACGCGTCGCATGCGCGTTGCAGGGCATCGCGATGCTCGGGTTTCAGGGTGGGATCGGCCAGGCAGCCCAGCAGTTCGGCCAGCGTGTCCTCGGCATCCATCTGCATGGATGGCGGAGGGACCTGCCGGGGGGCGTCCTGGTTCACGCGACGGCGGCTCCCTGTCCGCGGGGCAACGCCTGGGTCACCTTGCTGCCGCTGGCGCGGCCGAGCAGGGCGGCCAGCCAGCGGCCGGTGTCGACCAGGCGATCGAGGTCGATGCCGGTTTCGATGCCCAGGCCATGGAGCATGTAGGCCACGTCTTCGCTGGCGACGTTGCCGCTGGCGCCGGCCGCATACGGACAGCCCCCGGTCCCCGACACCGAGGAGTCGACCACGGCCACGCCTTCCTCCAGGCAGGCGAGCAGGTTCGCCAGCGCCTGCCCGTAGGTGTCGTGGAAATGCACGGCCAGCGCCTGCATCGGCACTTCCGCGGCGACCGCGCGCAGCATGGCGCGCGCCTTGCCCGGCGTGCCGACGCCGATGGTGTCGCCCAGCGACACTTCGAAGCAGCCCATGGCGTGCAGCGCGCGGGAAACGCGCACCACGTCGGCCAGCGGCACCTCGCCCTGGTAGGGGCAGCCGAGGACCGTGGAGACGTAACCGCGCACGGCCACGCCGTCGGCGCGCGCGCGCTCCATCACCGGGGCGAAACGCGCCAGCGATTCGTCGATGCCCGCGTTGGTGTTGCGGCGGTTGAAGGCCTCGGACGCGGCGGTGAACACCGCGATGTCGGTCGCACCGGCGGCACGCGCGCGTTCATAGCCCTGCAGGTTCGGCACCAGCACCGGGTAGCGGACTCCGGGCCGGCGCTCGATCGCAGCCATGACCTCGGCGGCATCGGCCAGTTGCGGCACCCATTTGGGACTGACGAAGCTGGTGGCCTCGATGCAGCGCAGGCCGGTCGCCGAGAGGCGATCGATCAGTTCGACCTTCGCGGCCGTGGGGATGATGGACTTCTCGTTCTGCAACCCGTCGCGCGGGCCGACTTCGACGATGCGGACGCTGGCAGGCATGGCCATGTCAACGCTCCAGCGCCACCAGGACGGCGTCGGCCTCGACGAAGTCGCCGGCCGCGGCCGACACGCTCGCCACCACGCCGTCGCGCGGCGCCTTGAGCGCGAGCTCCATCTTCATCGCTTCCACCACCACCAGTTCCTGCCCAGCCACGACCTTGTCCCCCTGGGCCGCCCGGACCACCACCACGCGCCCGGGCATGGGTGCCCTGAGCTGGTCGTCCTGCTCGGCCGAAGCGTCGCTGTCCCGACGATACACCTCGACAGGCTCCAGTTGCAGGCGGCGCGTGCCGTCGTGGACGAGCAGCCGTCCAGGCTCCCCATGCACCAGGAACCGGTGTGCATCTCCATTGAAACGGGCCGAAAGCACGCCATCGGCCAGCCGCGCGGCGGACACCTGGACCGCCTCGCTCCCGGCCACGGCGACCGTGTAGTCGCCACCGCTGCCCAGGGCCTCGGCGTGGAGGCG
>NZ_JARUVM010000109.1 GCF_029763755.1 Luteimonas sp. 8-5 | reverse complement strand
CCGCCCCCGTGCAGCCCGCTCCACCCGAGGCCCCGCCGGTCCCGCACTGGACCGCGGCGCCCGCGCTGGTCGGCACCGTGCCCGCCGAGGACCTCAGCCCGGCACGCCAGGTCGAACTGGCCCGCGCCTATATCGACCTCGGCGACAACGGGGCGGCCAAGGACCTGTTGCAGGAAGTGCTCGCCGGCAGCGATCCGGTGGCGCGCGACATCGCGACGCGGATGCTGCGGGAAATCGAATGAGCTGACCCATGCGACTTGCATTGGGGATCGAATACGACGGCAGCGGGTTCTCCGGCTGGCAGCGCCTGGACAAGCCCGGTGAACCGCCGCGGCGCGACGAGGCGACCGTGCAGGCAGCGCTGGAAGAGGCGCTGTCCTTCGTCGCAGGCGAACGCGTTGCCACCACCTGCGCCGGGCGCACCGACGCCGGCGTGCATGCCGCCTGCCAGGTGGTGCATGTGGACACGCAGGCGCAACGCGACATGCGCGGCTGGATGCTCGGCACGACCTCGCGCCTGCCGCCGGCGGTAAGCGTGCTCTGGTGCCAGCCGGTCGCGGACGACTTCCACGCGCGCTTTTCCGCGCGCGCGCGCCGCTATCGCTATCGCATCCTCAACCGCCCGGTCAGGCCGGCGCTGCAGCGCCAGTACCTGTCCTGGGAACGCTTGCCGCTGGATACCGACGCCATGCATCGCGCCGCGCAGTCCTTGGTGGGCGAGCACGATTTCTCCGCGTTCCGCACCGTGCATTGCCAGGCCCCGCATGCCCGCCGCAACATCCGCGCGATCGGCGTCCGCCGTGAAGGCGAGGTGATCGAGGTCGAGATCGAGGCGAATGCCTTTCTTCACCACATGGTCCGCAACATCGTGGGTAGCCTGTTGCCGGTAGGGCGCGGCAAGGCCCCGGAAAGCTGGCCGGCGGAACTGCTGGCGGGCCTCGACCGGACGCTGGCAGGGCCTACCGCACCGCCGGACGGGCTGGTGTTCGTGGGTCCGCTGTATCCGCGCCGGTGGGGCTTGCCGGCTGCGGTCAGCCTGGCCGAGGGCGACGACAGGGAGGTGATCGAGTGATTCCCATCCAGATGAGAAGGACGCTGTTCCGTACCCGGATCAAGTTCTGCGGCATGACCCGCGCCGGCGACGTGCGCCTGGCCAGCGAACTGGGCGCCGACGCGGTCGGTTTCGTGTTCGCCGGCGACGGGCCGCGCCGCGTGCATGTCCAGGAGGCGCGCATGATGCGCAACGCACTGGCGCCGCTGGTCGACGTGGTGGCGCTGTTCATGGACAACACGGTGGAGGAGGTGCGCGACGTCGTGCGCATGGTGCGACCGACCCTGCTGCAATTCCACGGCAGCGAGGACGACGCCTTCTGCCGCGGCTTCGGCGTGCCTTTCCTGAAAGCCGTTGCGATGGGCGGCGGGCACGCGCCGACCACATCGGCGTTGCGCAGGCGCTACCCGACCGCCGCCGGCTTCGTGTTCGACGGCCATGCCCACGGCACCCCGGGCGGCGGTGGCAAGACGTTCGACTGGACGCGGCTGCCGCACGACATGGACAAGCCCATGCTCCTGGCCGGCGGCCTGGAACCGGGCAACGTCTTCGACGCCGTCACCACCGCGCTGCCCTGGGGCGTGGACGTATCCAGCGGCATCGAATCGGCCCCGGGGATCAAGGACGGTGAGCGGATGCGCCATTTCGTGGAGGAAGTGCGCCGCGCCGACTGCCACGTGGAGCACGCCTGAGCGCCTTCGCGGCGTCCATTTGGCCTACACTGGCCGGCCCAGTGCCGGATCCCGGCGCAAGCCCGCGATCCGATGAGCAGTCCGCAAGTCACCGATTTCCACGCCTGGCCCGACGCGAACGGCCATTTTGGCCGCCATGGCGGGCGATTCGTGGCCGAAACCCTGGTCGAGCCCTTGCGTGAACTGGCCGCGGCCTACGACGAGGCGCGTGCGGACCCGGCGTTCATCGCCGCGTTCGATGCGGACCTGGCGCACTACGTCGGCCGCCCCAGCCCGATCTATTTCGCGCAACGCCTGAGCCGCGAGGTCGGCGGCGCGAGGATCCTGCTCAAGCGCGAGGACCTGAACCACACCGGCGCGCACAAGATCAACAACACCATCGGCCAGGCACTGCTGGCCAGCCGCATGGGCAAGACCCGGATCATCGCCGAGACCGGCGCCGGCCAGCACGGCGTGGCCAGCGCCACCGTCGCCGCGCGCCTCGGGCTGGAATGCGTGGTGTACATGGGCGCCACCGACATCGGGCGGCAGCAGGTCAACGTCGACCGCATGCACATGCTGGGGGCGACCGTGGTCCCGGTGCATGCCGGCTCGGCCACGCTCAAGGATGCGCTCAACGAGGCGATGCGCGACTGGGTCGCCCACGTCGCCGACACCTTCTACATCATCGGGACCGTGGCCGGCCCGGACCCGTACCCGCGCATGGTCCGCGACTTCAACGCCGTCGTCGGGCGCGAAGCACGGGCGCAGATGCTGGCCGAATACGGCCGGCTGCCGGACGTGGTCACCGCCTGCGTCGGTGGCGGCAGCAATGCCATCGGCATCTTCCATGCGTTCCTGAACGATGCCGGCGTGCGCCTGGTCGGCGCCGAAGCGGCGGGCGAGGGCATTGCCGGCGGGCGCCACGCCGCGTCGCTGTCGGCCGGCCGCCCGGGCGTCCTGCACGGCAACCGCACCTACGTGCTGTGCGACGACGACGGCCAGATCGCCGAGACGCATTCAGTTTCGGCCGGCCTGGACTACCCAGGCGTGGGCCCCGAGCACGCCTTCCTGAAGGACCAGGGCCGCGCGAGCTACGTCGGGGTGGATGACGAGGCGGCCCTGGCGGCTTTTCATCGCCTTGCACGCTGCGAGGGCATCCTGCCGGCGCTGGAGTCCAGCCATGCGATCGCCCAGGCGATCGAACTCGCGCGCGGGATGCCCCCCGACGCGATCGTGCTTTGCAACCTGTCCGGGCGGGGCGACAAGGACGTGCATACCGTCGCCGCGCGCAGGACAATCCAGGGATCAACCCAAGAGGCAACACCGTGAGCGAAGAAACTAGCAACACCCAGGACCAGGCCCAGGACCAGACCAAGGCGCCGGAGGGCGGCAGGATCGACCCCGCGTTCTTCACCTGCGTCAACGAGTACCTGGAGCTGACCAACCGCCAGGCCAAGCAGCAGGGCCTCAAGCGCATTAGCATGGCCAGCCTGTACGCCGCCTCGCGCTTCAACGCGCACGTGTACATGGCCAACGCCGGTGCGCGCGTCGGCGAACAGCGCACCGAGTTCCTGGACTACATGAGCGCCATGTACCGGCGCATGCTCAACGAGCATCTCGACGGCCTGGGTGCCGAGCGCGGCATCGACGTGGGCGAGTCGGAACTGGCTGCCGAATACGCCGCGGCAGGCTTCAAGGCGCCTGGCGTTCCGATGGACACTGGCAACGGCATCAGCGGCGACAAGGCCTGATGAGCGATCGCCTGCGGGCGCGGCTGGACGCCCTGCGCGAAAGCGGCCGCAAGGCACTGGTGCCGTTCGTCACCGCAGGCGATCCGTCGCCCGAGGCGACGGTGCCGGTGCTGCATGCGCTGGTGGCCGCGGGCGCCGACGTCATCGAGCTCGGGGTTCCGTTCTCCGACCCGATGGCCGATGGCCCGGTGATCCAGCGCAGTTCGGAGCGCGCGCTGGCCAGCGGCGTCGGCATGCAGGCGGTGCTCGACTTCGTGCGCGAGTTCCGCCAGCGCGATCGGGACACGCCGGTCGTGCTGATGGGCTACCTCAACCCGGTCGACATCCGCGGCGCCGAACCGTTCGCGCGCGCGGCGGTGGACGCCGGCGTCGACGGCGTGCTGCTGGTCGACCTGCCGCCGGAAGAGGCCGATGCATTCCGGCCCGCCTTCGACGCGCACGGCCTTGCGCTGGTGCCGCTTGCCGCGCCGACGACATCGCCCGAACGCCTGGCGCGGATCTGCGCGGACGCGCGTGGTTACCTCTACTACGTCAGCCTGGCCGGCGTGACCGGGGCCGACGTCGGCGACGCCGGAGCAGTCGGCGAGCGCCTGGCCTGGGTGCGCGGGCAGTGCGGGCTGCCGGTAATGGCGGGGTTCGGCATCAAGGACGCGGCGACCGCCGCGGCCCTTGCCGCGCACGCCGATGGCGTGGTCGTGGGCAGTGCGCTGATAGAGGCCATGGCCGGCGCCGACGGCCCGGAAGCCGCAGCCGGCCGCGCTTCGGCCTTCCTTGCGCCACTGCGGGCTGCCTTGGGCGGGTCCGGCGGATTAGACTGTCGCGCATGAGCTGGTTGAAGAAATTGATGCCCGCGCGCATCCGTACCGAAGCGGCCACCGGCCGCAAGCGCAGCGTGCCCGAGGGCCTGTGGGAAAAGTGCGACAAGTGCGGATCGGTGCTGTACCGGCCGGAACTCGAGGAAAACCTCGAGGTCTGCCCGAAGTGCGGCCACCACCGTCCGATCCGCGCCCGCGCGCGGCTGGCCGCGTTCCTGGACGAGGGCACGGGTACCGAGATCGGTGCCGCCCTGGGCCCGGTGGACGTGCTGCGGTTCAAGGACCAGAAGCGCTATGCCGACCGCATCAAGGCCGCGCAGAAGTCCAGCGGCGAGCGCGACGCGCTGATCGCCATGCAGGGCGAACTCAAGGGCCGGCCGCTGGTGGCCTGCGCCTTCGACTTCGCGTTCATGGGCGGCTCGATGGGTTCGGTGGTGGGCGAGCGCTTCGCCCTCGGCGCCGAACGCGCGCTGGAGATCGGTTCGCCGCTGGTGTGCTTCTCCGCCACCGGCGGTGCGCGCATGCAGGAGAGCCTGTTCTCGCTGATGCAGATGGCCAAGACCTCGGCCGCGCTCGGTCGCCTTCGTGCGGCGGGGCTGCCGTACATCTCGGTCATGACCCACCCGACCACGGGCGGCGTCTCCGCCTCACTGGCGATGCTGGGCGACATCAACATGGCCGAACCCGAGGCCCTGATCGGCTTCGCCGGCCCGCGCGTGATCGAACAGACCGTGCGCGAGACCCTGCCCGAAGGTTTCCAGCGCTCCGAGTTCCTGGTCGAGCACGGCGCCATCGACCAGATCTGCGACCGGCGCGAAATGCGCGACCGCATCGCCACGCTGCTGGCAATGCTGATGAAGCAACCGGCGCCGGACGACGACGCCGAGGCCGCATGAGCCGCCGGTATTTCGGTACGGACGGGATCCGCGGCCGGGTGGGCGAGGGTCCGATCTCGGCCGACTTCGTGCTGCGCCTGGGCAATGCCTACGGCCATGCGTTGCGCGCGGCGCGCGGCGAGGGCACCTGGCGCAAGCCGGTGGTGATCATCGGCAAGGACACGCGCATCTCCAACTACATGTTCGAGGCCGCGCTCGAGGCCGGGCTGGTCGCCGCCGGCGTCGACGTGCAGCTGATGGGGCCGATGCCCACGCCGGCGGTCGCGCACCTGACCCATTCGATGCGCGCCGACGGCGGCATCGTGATCTCCGCCTCGCACAACCCGCATTACGACAACGGCATCAAGTTCTTCTCCGCCCAGGGCGAGAAGCTCGACGACGCCACCGAGCTGGACATCGAGGCCGCGCTGGAACAGCCGTTCCGGACCGTGGCTTCCGAGCAGCTGGGCAAGGCCGTGCGCACGCGCGACGCGGTCGGCCGCTACGTCGAGGCC
This sequence comes from Luteimonas sp. 8-5, assembly GCF_029763755.1. Taxonomy (GTDB): domain Bacteria; phylum Pseudomonadota; class Gammaproteobacteria; order Xanthomonadales; family Xanthomonadaceae; genus Cognatiluteimonas. The sequence goes on along the minus strand of NZ_JARUVM010000109.1, from coordinate 2,920 downwards.
TGCAAGAATTCCGTGCCCAGGGGCTTCGACCTCGGCGGCATGCGCATCGCGATGGACTGCGCCAACGGTGCGACCTACCAGCTCGGGCCGCTGGTGCTGCGCGAACTGGGCGCGCGCGTCGACGCGATCGGCGTCGATCCGAACGGCACCAACATCAACGACGGCGTGGGCTCCACCCATCCGCAGTCGCTGGTCGCGCACGTGCGCGCCACCGGCGCCGACCTCGGCATCGCCTTCGACGGCGACGGCGACCGCGTGCTGTTCGTCGACGGCGAAGGTGCCGTGTGCGACGGCGACGACCTGCTGTACGTGCTGGCCAGCGACTGGCAGCGCAGCGGGCGCCTGCAGGGCCCGGTGGTGGGCACGCTGATGAGCAACTTCGGCTTCGAGCGCGCGCTGCAGGCGCGCGGCATCGGCTTCGTGCGCGCCAAGGTCGGCGACCGCCACGTGCACCAGGCGTTGCTGCAGCACGGCGGCGTGCTCGGCGGCGAGGCTTCGGGCCACCTGCTGTGCCTGGACCGGGCCAACACCGGCGACGGCATCGTCAGCGCACTGCAGGTGCTGGAAGTGCTCGGCCGTACCGGCGCCTCGCTGCGCGACAGCCTGCGCGACATGCAACGCGTGCCGCAGAAGACCGTGAACGTGCGTTACGTCAATGGCGCCAGGCCCGCCGAGGCGCCCACCGTGCAGGCTGCGCTGCTCGCCGCGCAGGGTGCGGTGCAGGGGCGGGGCCGTGCCTTCCTGCGTCCCTCCGGCACCGAGCCGGTGGTGCGGGTCACGGTGGAAGCGGACGACGTCGCCCTCGTCGACGACACCCTCGAACAACTCGCGGCCGCGGTCAGGGCTGCGGCGGAATGACCATGAGCCAGCGCATCCCCACCCTCGACATCCGGCGTTTCACCCATCCTTCCAGCGACGCAGACCGCCAGGCCTTCATCGCCGAGCTCGGCGCGGCCTACCGCGAGTGGGGCTTCGCCGGCATCCGCGGCCACGGCATCGACCAGGCGCTGATCGACGACGCCTACGACGTGTTCAAGCGCTTCTTCGCGCTGCCGGACGAGACCAAGCGCAAGTACCACGTGCCGGGCGGCGGCGGTGCCCGCGGCTACACGCCGTTCATGGTCGAGACCGCCAAGGACTCGCGCTATCCGGACCTCAAGGAGTTCTGGCACGTCGGCCGCGAGATCCCGCGCGACTCGAAGTACGCCGCCGACATGCCGCCGAACCAGTGGCCGGCGGAAGTGCCGGAGTTCCGCGAGATCGGTTACGGGCTCTACACCGCGCTCGACGCGCTGGGCTCGCAGGTGCTGGCCGCGCTGGCGCTGCACATCGGCCTGCCGGAGTCCTGGTTCGCGGACAAGACCGACTTCGGCAACTCGATCCTGCGCCCGATCCACTACCCGCCGATCACCAGCCCGGAAGTGCCCAACGTGCGCGCCGGCGCGCACGAGGACATCAACCTGATCACGCTGCTGGTCGGCGCCAGCGCCGCGGGCCTGGAAGTGCTGTCGCGCAAGGGCGAGTGGGTGCCGTTCACCGCCGACGCCGACACCATCGTGGTCAACATCGGCGACATGCTGCAGCGCTACACCAACCACGTCTATCCGTCGACCACGCACCGCGTGGTCAACCCGCCCGGCGAGGCCGCGCGCCAGCCGCGCTACTCCACGCCGTTCTTCCTGCACCCGAACCCGGATTTCCTGATCGAGGTGCTGCCTTCCTGCATTTCGGAAGACAACCCGAACCGCTATCCGGAACCCATCACTGCCCAGGGTTACCTGGAAGAGCGCCTGCGGGAAATCAAGTTGAAGTAACTGGTAGACTGCGCGGCCTCGATTGGACGGGAGCGCGCGATGCGCCGCAGGATCGTAGCGGGTAACTGGAAGTTGCATGGCGACCGTGCGTTCGCCCATGCGCTGCTGGACGCCATTGCGGCGGTGCCGGCGCCCGAGCGGGTGGAGCGGGTGGTCTTGCCGCCGCTGCCTTACCTGGCCGACCTGGTCCAGGGTTATGCCGGCAAGGGCATTTCCCTGGGGTCGCAGGACGTCAGCGTGAACGAGAAGGGCGCCTACACCGGCGAGGTCTCGGCCGCGATGCTGGCCGACGTCGGCGCGCGCTATGGCCTGGTCGGCCATTCCGAGCGCCGCCAGTACCACAACGAAGACAGCGAGCTGGTGGCGCGCAAGTTCCTGGCGGCCCGCAACGGGGGCCTGGTGCCGATCCTGTGCGTGGGCGAGACCCTGCAGCAGCGCGAATCGGGCCAGACCGAGTTCACGATCCAGTCCCAGCTGCGGCCGCTGTTCGACCTGGCCGGCGCCGGGGCCCTGGACGGCGCCGTGGTGGCCTACGAGCCGGTCTGGGCCATCGGGACCGGAAAGACCGCCAGCCCGGACCAGGCCCAGGCGGTCCATGCCTTCATCCGTGGCGAAGTGGCGGCGCTGGATGCTAAAATCGCGGGCTCGCTGCCGATTCTCTATGGCGGCAGTTGCAAGCCCGACAACGCCGCCGAGCTGTTCTCGCAGCCGGACGTCGATGGCGGACTGATCGGCGGCGCCTCCCTGGTGGCTGCCGATTTCCTTGCCATCGTGGCCGCGGCCGCGGCGGCGCCCTGAGCCAAAACGGAAGCGATTCGCACCCCAATGTTCATCCTGGTCATCAACGTCATCTACGTGCTGCTGGCGATCGCCATGATCGCGCTGATCCTCATGCAGCGTGGTTCCGGCGCCCAGGCCGGTGCCGGCTTCGGCGGTGGCGCCTCGGCGACTGTGTTCGGCGCGCGCGGCGCATCGAGCTTCCTGTCCAAGAGCACCAAGTGGCTGGCGATCGCGTTCTTCGCGATCAGCATGGGCATGGCCTGGTACGCGACCCATCGCGCGGTGCCGCAAGGCCCGTCGCAGCAGGACCTCGGCGTCATGGCGCA
>NZ_JARUVM010000108.1 GCF_029763755.1 Luteimonas sp. 8-5 | reverse complement strand
AGTGGCTGGCGATCGCGTTCTTCGCGATCAGCATGGGCATGGCCTGGTACGCGACCCATCGCGCGGTGCCGCAAGGCCCGTCGCAGCAGGACCTCGGCGTCATGGCGCAGGTACCGGCGGTGCCGGAGGCCGCGCCCGCGGCAAGCGACACGGTCCCCGCGGTGCCGGCGCAGGCCCCGGCCCCGCAGCAGGAGCCGCCGCCCGCGGGCAACTGATTTAAAATTGCAGACATTGCCCAGGTGGCGGAATTGGTAGACGCACTACCTTGAGGTGGTAGCGGCTTCGGTCGTGGGGGTTCGAGTCCCCCCTTGGGCACCATACGTACGAAGAACCGGACAGGACGTCCGGAATACAGGCCACGGAGGCCGGAAGAGGACAAGCGTGCTGGCCGAATACCTGCCGACCCTGCTGTTCCTGATCGTTGCCACGGGCATCGGCGTCGCCCTGATCCTGATCGGCAACCTCCTCGGGCCCAAGCGGCCCTCCGTCGAAAAGCTGTCCGCGTACGAATGCGGTTTCACCGCCTTTGAGGATGCGCGCATGCAGTTCGACGTCCGCTATTACCTGGTCGCGATCCTGTTCATCGTGTTCGACCTGGAAATCGCGTTCGTCTTCCCCTGGGCGCTGGTGTTCCGTGAACTCGGCGTCTTCGGCCTGGTCGAGATGGGCGTGTTCCTGTCGCTGCTGGTGATCGGCTTCGTGTACGCGTGGAAGAAGGGAGCATTGGAATGGGAGTGATCCAGTCGGTCGAGCGGTTGGTGAACAACCCGCTCCCGGACGGGCGCGTCGACGACATCCTGCGTCCGGAAGGGGAGAACCCGCTGCTGGACCGCGGCTTCGTCACCACCAGTTCCGACGCGCTGCTCAACTGGGCGCGCACCGGTTCGATGTGGCCGATGACGTTCGGCCTGGCCTGCTGCGCAGTCGAGATGATGCACGCCGGCGCAGCGCGCATGGACATGGACCGCTTCGGCGTGGTGTTCCGCCCGTCGCCGCGCCAGTCCGACGTGATGATCGTGGCCGGCACCCTGGTCAACAAGATGGCCCCGGCCCTGCGCAAGGTCTACGACCAGATGCCCGACCCCAAGTGGGTGATCTCGATGGGCAGCTGCGCCAACGGCGGCGGCTACTACCACTATTCCTACGCCGTGGTCCGCGGCTGCGACCGCGTGGTCCCGGTGGACGTGTACGTCCCTGGTTGCCCGCCGACCGCCGAGGCGCTGGTCTACGGCATCCTGCAACTGCAGAAGAAGATCCGCCGCGCCACCAACTTCGGCGAGAACAGGACGGGGTTGCGCTGATGGCCATGGTTGTCGATTTCGCGGCCAGCCTGCGCGAGCGCTTCCCGGCCGCGGAGGTCAGCGTGGCCGAACCGCGTGGCGAGGTGGGCATCGTCGTCGATGCGGCGGCCTGGCATGACAGCTGCCGCGCGCTGCGCGACGAGTTCGGTTTCGAGATGCTGGTCGACGTGTGCGGCGTGGACTGCATGGGTTACGGCAGCGACGAGTGGGACACGGGCGTGTCCTCGCAGGGATTCTCGCGCGGTGTTTCCGGCAAGGGCCCGGGCCGCTTCCGCTTCGGCGAAACGTCCAGCGAGCAGGTGCCGCAGCCGCAGGGCGTGGCCGAGATCGCGATCCCGCGCCAGCGCTTCGCCGTCGTCGCGCAGTTGCTGTCGGTGCGCCACAACCGGCGCGTGCGCGTGAGCTGCTTCGCCCCGGACGACGCATTTCCGGTGGTGGATTCGGTCGTCGACCTGTGGCCGGTGGCCAACTGGTTCGAGCGCGAGGCCTTCGACATGTTCGGCATCGTGTTCAACGGCCACCCGGACCTGCGCCGGATCCTCACCGACTACGGTTTCGTCGGCCATCCGTTCCGCAAGGATTTCCCGCTGATCGGCAACGTCGAAGTCCGCTACGACGCCGAACTGCAGCGCGTCGTGTACGAGCCGGTGACCTCGGTCGAGCCGCGGGTGAACGTGCCGCGCGTGATCCGCGACGACGCCCGCTACCAGACCGCGCGCGGCGAGGACCAGGACCTCAAGATCGACAGTGGCATCGGCCCGGCGGGGGCAGCCCGATGAGCGCGATTCAATCCAGCACCATTCCAGCCAGCAGCCCCTTCGCCAGCAACCCGGCCGAGGCGAGCAAGGAAATCCGCAACTACACCATGAACTTCGGCCCGCAGCACCCGGCCGCGCATGGCGTGTTGCGCCTGATCCTGGAGATGGACGGCGAGGTCGTGCAGCGCGCCGATCCGCACATCGGCCTGCTCCACCGCGGCACCGAGAAGCTGGCCGAGTCCAAGCCGTTCAACCAGTCGATCGGCTACATGGACCGCCTCGACTACGTGTCGATGATGTGCAACGAGCACGCCTACGTGCGCGCCATCGAACAGCTCATGGGCATCCAGGCGCCGGAGCGGGCGCAGTGGATCCGCACCATGTTCGACGAGATCACCCGCATCCTGAACCACCTGATGTGGGTCGGCACCCACGGCCTCGACCTGGGCGCGATGGCGGTGATGCTGTACGCGTTCCGCGAGCGCGAGGAACTGATGGACGTGTACGAGGCGGTGTCCGGTGCGCGCATGCACGCTGCCTACTACCGTCCCGGCGGCGTCTACCGCGACCTGCCGGACCGCATGCCGCGGTACCGCGAGTCGAAGTGGAACAAGGGCCGCTCGCTGGCGCACTTCAACCGCTGGCGCGAAGGCTCGATGCTGGACTTCCTGGAAGCGTTCGCCACCGACTTCCCGCGGCGCGTGGACGAATACGAGGTCCTGCTCACCGAGAACCGCATCTGGAAGCAGCGCACCGTCGGCATCGGCGTGATCTCCCCGGAACAGGCGCTGGCGTGGGGCATGACCGGCCCGATGCTGCGCGGCTCCGGCGTCGAATGGGACCTGCGCAAGAAGCAGCCGTACGCCGCCTACGACAAGGTGGAGTTCGACATCCCGGTCGGCACCAACGGCGATTGCTACGACCGCTATCTGGTGCGCGTGGCCGAGATGCGCGAGTCCGCGCGCATCATCCTGCAGTGCGTCAAGTGGCTGCGGGCCAACCCCGGCCCGGTGATGGTCGACAACTTCAAGGTCGCGCCTCCCTCCCGCGAGGAGATGAAGGACGACATGGAAGCGCTGATCCACCACTTCAAGCTGTTCTCCGAGGGCTACTGCGTGCCCGCGGGCGAAACCTATGCCGCGGTCGAGGCGCCCAAGGGCGAGTTCGGCTGCTACCTGGTGAGCGACGGCGCCAACAAGCCCTTCCGCGTGCACCTGCGCGCGCCGGGCTTCGCGCACCTGTCGTCGATGGACGAATTCGTCAAGGGCCACATGCTCGCCGACGTCGTGGCGATGATCGGTACCTACGACATCGTCTTCGGCGAAATCGATCGTTGAGGCAGGAATGAAAGCTACCGGCAATTTCGAGAACGCACGCAACGTCGACCCCATGGTTGCGCTGAGCGATGCCACCCGCGCCCACATCGACCACTGGCTGACCAAGTTCCCGCCGGACCGCAAGCGCTCGGCCGTGATCCAGGGGCTGCACGCCGCGCAGGAGCAGAACCAGGGCTGGCTGACCGACGAGCTGATCGCCGCCGTCGCCAAGTACCTGGGCATCCCGCCGGTGTGGGCCTACGAGGTCGCGACCTTCTACTCGATGTTCGAGACGAAGCCGGTCGGCCGCAACAACGTGGCCTTCTGCACCAACATCAGCTGTTGGCTCAACGGCGCCCAGGACCTGGTCGCGCACGCGGAGAAGAAGCTGGGCTGCAAGCTGGGCGAGTCGACCGCCGACGGCCGCGTCTACCTCAAGCGCGAGGAAGAGTGCGTCGCCGCGTGCTGCGGCGCGCCGGTGGTCGTGATCAACGGGCATTACCACGAGAAGCTCGACGCCGCGAAGGTGGACGAGCTGCTGGACGGGCTGAAGTAATGGCAGGGCACTCCCACTATTCGGAAGGCTACGGCCCGGTCGGGCCGGCGCCGCAGGAGCACAACGTCGTCTACACGACGCTGCACTTCGACAAGCCGTGGTCCTACGAGAACTACCTCAAGACCGGCGGCTACAGCGCGCTGCGCAAGATCCTCGAGGAAAAGATGGATCGCGCCGCGATCATCGAGATGCTCAAGCAGTCCGGCCTGCGCGGCCGCGGCGGCGCAGGCTTCCCGACCGGGCTGAAGTGGAGCTTCATGCCCAGGCACGACGGCGAGAAGTACATCCTGTGCAATTCGGACGAGTCCGAGCCGGGTACCGCCAAGGACCGCGACATCCTGCGCTACAACCCGCACGCGGTGATCGAGGGCCTGGCGATCGCCTGCTACGCGACCAATACCAAGGTGGCCTACAACTACCTGCGCGGCGAGTTCCACCACGAGCCGTTCGAGCACCTGGAAGAGGCGACGCGCGAGGCCTACGCCAACGGCTGGCTGGGCAAGGACATCCTCGGCAGCGGCGTCGACATCGACATCTACAACGCGCTCGGCGCGGGCGCCTACATCTGCGGCGAAGAAACCGCATTGATGGAATCGCTGGAAGGCAAGAAGGGCCAGCCGCGCTACAAGCCGCCGTTCCCGGCCAACTTCGGCCTGTACGGCAAGCCGACCACGATCAACAACACCGAAACCTACGCCTCGGTGCCGGCGATCGTGCGCAACGGCCCCGAGTGGTTCCTCAACCTGGGCAAGCCGAACAACGGCGGGGCCAAGGTGTTCTCGGTGTCGGGCCACGTCAACAAGCCCGGCAACTACGAGATCCGCCTGGGCACCTCGTTCGCCGACCTGCTGCAGATGGCCGGCGGCGTGCGCAACGGGCACAAGCTCAAGGGCGTGATCCCCGGCGGCTCGTCGATGCCGGTGCTGCCGGCCGGCACCATGATGGGACTGACCATGGATTACGACGCGCTGCAGAAGGCCGGTTCCGGCCTCGGCTCGGGCGCGGTGATCGTGATGGACGAGACCACGTGCATGGTCCGCGCCTGCCAGCGCATCGCGCGCTTCTACATGCAGGAAAGCTGCGGCCAGTGCACCCCGTGCCGCGAGGGCACCGGCTGGATGTACCGCATGGTCAGCCGCGTCGTCGAGGGCACCGCGACCGTCGACGACCTGCACATGCTGCGCGCCGCCGCCGGGCAGATCGAGGGCCACACCATCTGCGCCTTCGGCGAGGCGGCCGCGTGGCCGATGCAGGGTTTCCTGCGCCATTTCTGGGACGAGTTCGAGTACCGCATCGTGAACGGTCGCTTCCTGGTCGACGACGAGCGCGACGGCACCGTCGTGCGCAAGCAGGTGGCCGCATGAGCGCGCAGCCCGTGAACCCGAACCTGCCGCCGGACCATGTGACGGTCTTCATCGACGGCGTCGAGCTGGCCGCGCCCAAGGGCTCGATGATCATCCATGCCGCCGACAAGGCCGGCATCCCGATCCCGCGCTTCTGCTACCACGACAAGCTGGCGATCGCCGCCAACTGCCGCATGTGCCTGGTCGACGTCGAGAAGATGGGCAAGCCGGCCCCGGCCTGCGCCACCCCGGTGATGGACGGCATGCAGGTGCGCACGCGCAGCGACAAGGCGCTCAAGGCGCAGCGCAACGTGATGGAATTCCTGCTGATCAACCATCCGCTGGACTGCCCGATCTGCGACCAGGGCGGCGAGTGCGAGCTGCAGGACCTGTCGCTGGGCTACGGCCGCTCGGTTTCGCGCTTCTCCGAGCGCAAGCGCGTGGTCGCCGACGAGGACATGGGTCCGCTGGTCGCCACCGAGATGACCCGCTGCATCCAGTGCACCCGCTGCATCCGTTTCACCGCGGAGGTCGCCGGCACCTACGAGCTCGGCGGCATGATGCGCGGCGAGAACCTGCAGATCGGCACCTACGACGGCAAGCCGCTGACCACCGAGCTGTCGGGCAACGTCATCGACGTGTGCCCGGTGGGCGCGCTGACCAACAAGGTGTTCCGCTTCCGTGCCCGTCCTTGGGAACTGATCGCGCGCGAGTCGCTGGGCTACCACGACGCGATGGGCAGCAACCTGTTCCTGCACGTGCGCCGCGGCGACGTGCTGCGCACCGTCCCGCGCGACAACGAAGACGTCAACGAGTGCTGGCTGTCGGACCGCGACCGTTATTCGCACCAGGGCCTGTACGCCGAAGACCGCGCCACCCGTCCGATGATCCGCGTGGCCCGCAACGGCGACGACGGCGACTGGCGCGAAGCGAGCTGGGACGAGGCGCTGCAGAAGGCCGCCGCGATCCTGCGCGACAACGGCGCCGACAAGCTCGGCGTGCTGGTGCATCCGGCGACCTCGAACGAGGAGGGCGCGCTGCTGGCACGTCTGGCCGAGGCCCTGGGTACCGGCAACCTCGACCACCGCATTGCCCAGCAGGATCTGTCCGACGGCGCGGTGGCCGAAGCCTTCGCGATGCCGGTGGCGGCGATCGAGCAGGCCGATGCCATCGTCATCGTCGGATCCAACCTGCGCCATGAGTTGCCGCTGTTGCATGCGCGCGTGCGCAAGGCGCAGCTGCGCGGCGCCAGGGTGCACGTGGTCAATCCGGTGGACTTCGACTTCACCTTCGAAGCCATGACGCGCCAGATCGTCGCGCCGTCCCGCATGGCCGAAGCGCTCGGCCAGGTCAGCCTGGATGGTGCCGCCAGTGCGGTGGTGATCGTCGGCGGCGTGGCCGAGGCCGGCGCGCATGCTGCCGCCATCCGTGCCGCCGCGCGCGCGTTCGCCGCTGCCAACAATGCGGCGCTGTGCCGCGTGCCGCAGGGCGCCAACGCGCTCGGCCTGGCCCGCCATGGCGTGCTGCCGACCGGCCGCGACGCACAGGCGATGCTGCGCGACGGGCGCGGCGCCTACGTCATCTACGGCATCGAGCCGGCCCTCGACTTCGCGGACCAAGCGCTGGCGATGCAGGCGCTGGGCAACGCCCAGGTCGTCGCGTTCAGCCAGTTCGCATGCAGCTCCACCCGGCGCGTGGCCGACGTGATCCTGCCGATCGGCGCGCTGCCCGAGATCGACGCCACCCTGACCAACCTCGACGGCCGCGACCAGCAGGCCGTGGCCGGCGGCAAGCTGCCGGGCGAGGCGCGTG
>NZ_JARUVM010000107.1 GCF_029763755.1 Luteimonas sp. 8-5 | reverse complement strand
GCTTCGCGATCCGCGAGGGCGGCCGTACCGTCGGCGCCGGCGTGGTGGCCAAGATCGTCAAGTAACGCTTCCTCCCTGGAGGAAAGGGCGGCAGGCGGCGCAAGCCGCCGTTGCCTTTTTCGGAAGGAAGACAATCCATATACGCCAGTAGCTCAATTGGCAGAGCAGCGGTCTCCAAAACCGCAGGTTGGGGGTTCGAGTCCCTCCTGGCGTGCCACGAGGGAAATGCAACCTTGAACAGCAGAGTCGAACAGTCGGATTCGGCCGGGGACATCGTCAAGTACGTGCTCGCGCTCGTGCTGGTGGCCGCCGGCCTGTTCGCCTTCTACTGGTTCGAGGGTCAGTGGCCCAACGTCGCCCGCGTCCTCTCGGCCGGTGGTGGCGTGGTGGCCGGCGTGGTGGTGTTCCTTACCAGCCGCAAGGGCGCGCAGGTCCGGGAGTTCCTGTCCGAGTCGCGCTTCGAGCTGCGCAAGGTGGTCTGGCCCAAGCGCCAGGAAGCCACGCGCACCACTTGGGTGGTGATCCTGGTCGTGGTCGCCATCAGCCTGTTGCTGGCCTTCTTCGACGTCATCGTGCAGGCGGCGGTGAAGTGGCTGCTGGCGCGCTGAGGAGTAACGGACGAATGGAAGTGCAGGAAAACAACGGCAACGGCGGCGGGACCGGCGACAACAAGCGCTGGTACGTGGTGCACGCCTACTCGGGCTTCGAGAAGTCGGTGGCGCAGGCGCTGCGCGACCGCATCGTGCGCCTGGGCATGCAGGATCGCTTCGGCGACGTGCTGGTGCCGACCGAGGAAGTGGTGGAGATGCGCTCCGGCCAGAAGCGCCGTTCCGAGCGCAAGTTCTTCCCCGGCTACGTGCTGGTGCAGATCGCCACCACCGACGACGCCGGCATTCCGCGGATCGACAGCGAAAGCTGGCACCTGATCAAGGAAACGCCGAAGGTGATGGGTTTCATCGGCGGTACCGCCGACAAGCCGCTGCCGATCCGCGACGACGAGGCCGCCGCGATCCTGGACCGGGTCCAGGAAGGCGTGGAGAAGCCCAAGCCGAAGGTGCTGTTCGAAGCCGGCCAGATGGTGCGCGTCACCGACGGCCCGTTCAACGACTTCAACGGCGTGGTCGAGGAAGTCAACTACGAGAAGAGCCGCCTGCGGGTGGCAGTGCTGATTTTTGGCCGGTCCACCCCTGTCGAACTCGAGTTCGGCCAGGTGGAGAAGGCCTAGGAGCGGGAATGAAGGGAATAGGGAATAGGGAATGGGAGCCTCCATTCCCCTCATTCCCCTTACCCCCTTCATTCCCTCGTTCACCAACGCGAGGAGCCTCACGGCGCTTGCACTCGCAGGAGTAAGTTGAAATGGCAAAGAAAGTAGTCGGTTACATCAAGCTGCAGGTCAAGGCCGGCCAGGCCAACCCGTCGCCGCCCGTGGGCCCCGCCCTCGGCCAGCGCGGCCTGAACATCATGGAGTTCTGCAAGGCGTTCAACGCCGCCACGCAGAAGCTCGAGCCCGGCCTGCCGACCCCGGTGATCATCACCGCGTACTCGGATCGCACCTTCACCTTCATCACCAAGAGCACGCCGGCCACGGTGCTGCTGAAGAAGGCAGCGGGCATCCAGTCCGGCTCCAAGCGCCCCAACACCGAGAAAGTGGGCAAGGTCACCCGCAAGCAGCTCGAGGACATCGCCAAGGCGAAGGAACCCGACCTGACCGCGGCCGACCTGGACGCGGCGGTGAAGACGATCGCGGGCTCGGCCCGTTCCATGGGCCTGACGGTGGAGGGCTGAACCGATGACCACGATGACCAAGCGGCTGAAGGCCCAGGCCCCGATCACCCCGGGCAAGGCGTACGCGATCGACGAAGCCCTCAAGCTCGTCCGTGACAACGCCAAGGTGAAGTTCGTCGAGTCCGTGGACGTTGCCGTCCGCCTCGGCGTGGATGCCAAGAAGTCCGACCAGCAGGTGCGCGGCTCGACCGTGCTGCCCGCCGGCACCGGCAAGACCGTGCGCGTGGCGGTGTTCTGCCCCGCGGGCGCCAAGGCCGACGAGGCCCTGGCCGCCGGCGCCGACGTGGTGGGCATGGACGACCTGGCCGAGAAGATGCAGGCCGGCGACCTGAACTACGACGTCGTGATCGCCACCCCGGACGCCATGCGCGTGGTCGGCAAGCTCGGCCAGGTGCTGGGCCCGCGCGGCCTGATGCCGAACCCGAAGGTCGGCACCGTGTCGCCGAACCCGGCCGAGGCGGTGAAGAACGCCAAGGGCGGCCAGGTGCGTTACCGCACCGACAAGGCCGGCATCATCCACTGCACCATCGGCAAGGCGGACTTCGAAGCCGACAAGCTGAAGGACAACCTGCAGGCGCTGCTCCAGGACCTGATCAAGGCCAAGCCGGCCACGGCCAAGGGCCAGTACCTGCAGAAGATCTCGATCAGCTCGACCATGGGCCCCGGCGTGACCGTGGACCAGTCGACGCTGGCGCTGAAGTAAGCAACAAGAATTTTGAGGGCGTCGCCCGGAGCACATCCCGGGCGGCAGCCGTCAAAGACCGCAGGTGCGGTCTGCGCGCAACACGACGGGCACGGAAGCTCGGTACGGCATGGAGTCGTCGCGTTGCTGGCGGGATCGCTTAATCCGGGCCCTTCGGGGGCAAGAACCTGCGTAGATGGTGCCCCCTCTGGAAGTTTTCTGGAGAAGGCCACCACAGGGACGCGCAAGCGTCCCCGGTGCCAGGAAGGCGCCGCCCAGGACCGCGAGCGGCAGGAGCCGCGAACGGAGTTCACTAGGAGGAGTGCAATGGCTCTCAATCTGACCCAGAAGCAAGAAGTCGTCGCCGAACTGTCGGAAGTCGCCGCCAAGGCCCACTCCCTGGTCGCAGCCGAGTACGCAGGCACCACGGTCGAACAGATGACCGCGATGCGCAAGAAGGCCCGCGAAACCGGTGTGTACTTGCGAGTCGTCAAGAACACGCTGGCATCGCGCGCCGTGGCGGGTACCGAATACGAATGCGTCAAGGACGCGCTCGTCGGTCCGCTGCTGTATGCGTTCTCGACCGAGGAGCCCGGCGCCGCCGGTCGCCTGATCAAGGAGTTCGCCAAGGGCAACGACAAGCTCGTGGCCAAGGTCGTGTCCGTGGAAGGCAAGTTGCTGCCGGCCGCGCACGTCGACGTGCTGGCCTCGCTGCCGACCCGCGAGCAGGCGCTTTCGATGCTGGCCCGCGTCCTGGCCGAGCCCGCGGCGATGTTCGCCCGCGCGGTCAAGGCCGTGGCCGACCAGCAGGGTGGTGGCGATGCCGCCCCCGCCGAAGCCGACGCCGAAGCGACTGCCTGAAAACCAATCGTTTAAAACTTTCCAGAGGTATTTGAAATGTCCCTGTCCAACGATCAGATCGTCGACGCCATCGCCGCCAAGTCGCTGATGGAAGTGATGGAGCTGGTGAAGGCCATCGAAGAGAAGTTCGGCGTCTCCGCCGCCGCCCCCGTGATGGCTGCCGGTCCGGCCGCCGCCGCCGGTGCCGCTGCCGAGGAGCAGACCGAGTTCAACGTCATCCTGAAGTCCGCCGGCGACAAGAAGGTGGAGGTCATCAAGGCCGTCCGCGCCATCACCGGCCTGGGCCTGAAGGAAGCCAAGGACCTCACCGAGGCCGGCGGCACCGTGAAGGAAGGCGCTTCGAAGGAAGACGCCGAGAAGATGAAGAAGGACCTCGAGGCCGCAGGCGCGACCGTCGAAGTCAAGTAAGCACCAATTGCGTCGCCAGCTGCATGGCGATGCAACCGGGGCCGGGGGCGAAAGCCCCCGGCCTTTGGCCGTTCCATTGATGCAGCGATGAAAACGACGCGAGTCGACAGTCGGAAGTAGCGGGAGAGGGCGTGCTGGTGCCGGCAATACCAGCGACTCCCGACTGGCGATTCACCTGATCGAGCAACGATCCCCCCGGGACCGCGGACGCGCGGCCCGTAGCTAGCGAGGCGTCAACTCCATGACCACGGCTTCCACCTCCTACTCGTTCACCGAGAAGAAGCGCATCCGCAAGGACTTCGGCAAGAGCCGGTCCATCCTCGAAGTTCCCTTCCTGCTGGCGATCCAGGTCGATTCGTACCGGGATTTCCTCCAGGAGAACGTGGACCCGGCCAAGCGCGCCGACCGCGGCCTGCACGCGGCCCTCAAGTCCGTGTTCCCGATCGTCAGCTACAACGGCTACGCAGCGCTGGAATACGTCGGCTACAAGCTCGGCGAGCCGGTGTTCGACGAGCGCGAGTGCCGCAACCGCGGCCTCAGCTACGGCGCCCCGCTGCGCGTGACCGTGCGCCTGGTGATCTACGACCGCGAGTCGTCGAGCAAGGCCATCAAGTACGTGAAGGAGCAGGAGGTCTACATGGGCGAGATCCCGCTCATGACCGAGAACGGCACCTTCATCGTCAACGGCACCGAGCGCGTCATCGTCTCGCAGCTGCACCGTTCGCCGGGCGTGTTCTTCGACCATGACCGCGGCAAGACCCACTCCTCGGGCAAGCTGCTGTACAGCGCCCGCATCATCCCGTACCGCGGCTCCTGGCTGGACTTCGAGTTCGACCCGAAGGACGCGCTGTTCACCCGCATCGACCGCCGACGCAAGCTGCCGGTCAGCGTGCTGCTGCGCGCGCTGGGCTACTCCAACGAGGAGATGCTCAACGAGTTCTTCGAGATCAACACCTTCCACATCGACCCGAAGGAAGGCGTGCAGCTCGAGCTGGTGCCCGAGCGCCTGCGCGGCGAGACCCTGAACTTCGACCTTGCCGATGGCGACAAGGTGATCGTGGAAGCCGGCAAGCGCATCACCGCGCGCCACATCAAGCAGCTCGAGCAGGCCGGCGTCGCCGCCCTGGCCGTGCCCGACGAGTACCTGGTCGGCCGCATCCTCTCGCATGACGTCGTCGATGCCGCCACCGGCGAATTGCTGGCGGCCGCCAACGACGAGATCACCGAGGAGCACCTGGCCGCGTTCCGCAAGGCCGGCGTCGACGCGGTCGGCACCCTGTGGGTGAACGACCTCGACCGCGGCCCGTACCTGTCCAACACCCTGCGCATCGATTCGACCAAGACCCAGCTCGAGGCCCTGGTCGAGATCTACCGCATGATGCGCCCGGGCGAGCCGCCCACCAAGGACGCCGCGCAGAACCTGTTCCACAACCTGTTCTTCACCTTCGAGCGCTACGACCTGTCGGGCGTGGGCCGGATGAAGTTCAACCGCCGCATCGGGCGCAAGGAAGTCACCGGCGCCTCGGTCCTGTACGACGGCAAGTACTACGCCGACCGCAAGGACGAGGAGTCCAGCCGCCTGCGCGAGGAATTGGGCGACAGCTCCGACATCCTCGACGTGATCAAGGTGCTGACCGAGATCCGCAACGGCCGCGGCACCGTGGACGACATCGACCACCTGGGCAACCGCCGCGTGCGTTCGGTCGGCGAAATGGCCGAGAACGTGTTCCGCGTCGGCCTGGTGCGCGTGGAGCGCGCCGTGCGCGAGCGCCTGACCATGGCCGAGGCCGATGGCCTGACCCCGCAGGAACTGATCAACGCCAAGCCGGTCGCGGCCGCAGTGAAGGAGTTCTTCGGCTCGTCGCAGCTGTCGCAGTTCATGGACCAGAACAACCCGCTGTCCGAGGTCACCCACAAGCGCCGCGTCTCGGCGCTGGGCCCGGGCGGCCTGACCCGCGAGCGTGCCGGCTTCGAAGTGCGCGACGTGCACCCGACCCATTACGGACGCGTCTGCACCATCGAGACCCCTGAAGGCCCGAACATCGGCCTGATCAACTCGCTGGCCGTGTTCGCCCGCACCAACCAGTACGGCTTCCTGGAGACGCCGTACCGCAAGGTCGTGGACGGCAAGGTCACCGACGAGGTCGAGTTCCTCTCGGCGATCGAGGAGAACGAGTACGTCATCGCCCAGGCCAACGCGGCCCAGGACGATAAGGGCAAGCTCAGCGCCCAGTTCGTCGCCTGCCGCTACCAGGGCGAGAACCTGCTCAAGCCGCCGAGCGAGATCCACTTCATGGACGTGTCGCCGATGCAGACCGTGTCGGTCGCCGCGGCGCTGGTCCCGTTCCTGGAGCACGACGACGCCAACCGCGCGCTGATGGGCGCGAACATGCAGCGCCAGGCGGTGCCGACGCTGAAGTCGCAGAAGCCGCTGGTGGGCACCGGCATCGAGCGCGCCGTGGCGCGCGACTCGGGCGTGACGGTGAACGCGCGCCGCGGCGGCACGGTCGAGCAGATCGACGCCGGCCGCATCGTGGTCAAGGCCAATGAAGACGAGATCGTCGGCGAGACCGACGCCGGCGTCGACATCTACACCCTGATCAAGTACACGCGTTCCAACCAGAACACCTGCATCAACCAGACCCCGCTGGTCAACGTGGGCGACGTGGTCGCGCGCGGCGACGTGCTGGCCGACGGCCCCTCGACCGACATCGGCGAGCTGGCCTTGGGCCAGAACATGCTGGTCGCGTTCATGCCGTGGAACGGCTACAACTTCGAGGACTCGATCCTGCTCTCCGAGCGCGTGGTCGAGGAGGATCGCTACACCACGATCCACATCGAGGAACTGACCGTCCAGGCCCGCGACACCAAGCTGGGGCCGGAGGAGATCTCGGCCGACATCCCGAACGTGTCCGAGCAGGCGCTCGGCCGCCTGGACGAGTCGGGCGTGGTGTTCATCGGCGCCGAAGTGCGCGCCGGCGACATCCTGGTCGGCAAGGTCACGCCCAAGGGCGAGAGCCAGCTGACCCCGGAAGAGAAGCTGCTGCGCGCGATCTTCGGCGAGAAGGCCTCCGACGTGAAGGACAGCTCGCTGCGCGTGCCCCCGGGCATGGACGGCGTGGTCATCGACGTCCAGGTGTTCACCCGCGACGGCATCGAGAAGGACCTGCGCGCGCGCCAGATCGAGGAATCCGAGATCAAGCGCGTCAAGAAGGACTTCGACGACCAGTTCCGCATCCTCGAGGGCGCGATCTACGCCCGCCTGCGCAGCCAGCTGCTGGGCAAGGTCGCCAACGGCGGCCCCGGCGTGAAGAAGGGCGACACCGTTTCCTCGCTGGTGCTCGACGGCCTGAAGAAGTCCGACTGGTTCCAGCTGCGGATGAAGGACGACGACGCGGTCGAGGCGATCGAGCGCGCGCAGAAGCAGATCGAGGCGCACGAGAAGGAATTCGAGAAGCGCTTCGCCGACAAGCGCGCCAAGATCACCCAGGGCGACGACCTCGCCCCGGGCGTGCTGAAGATGGTCAAGGTCTACCTGGCCGTGAAGCGCCGCATCCAGCCGGGCGACAAGATGGCCGGCCGCCACGGCAACAAGGGCGTGGTGTCCACCATCGTCCCGGTCGAGGACATGCCGTACATGGCCAACGGCCAGTCGGTCGACATCGTGCTCAACCCGCTGGGCGTGCCGAGCCGAATGAACATCGGCCAGATCCTGGAAACGCACCTGGGCTGGGCCGCCAAGGGCCTGGGCGAGAAGATCGACCGCATGCTCCAGGCACAGGCCAAGGTCGCCGACCTGCGCAAGTTCCTGGACGAGATCTACAACCACGACAAGGCCACCGGCGAGCAGCGCGTCGACCTCAAGCAGTTCAGCGACGAGGAACTGCTGGCCCTGGCCAGCAACCTCACCGACGGCGTGCCGATGGCCACCCCGGTGTTCGACGGTGCGACCGAGGCCGAGATCAAGCGCATGCTGGAGCTGGCGGAACTTCCGCAGAGCGGCCAGACCATCCTCCACGACGGGCGCACGGGCGAACCGTTCGAACGTCCGGTGACGGTCGGCTACATGCACATGCTGAAGCTCAACCACCTGGTCGACGACAAGATGCACGCCCGCTCGACCGGCCCGTACTCGCTCGTCACCCAGCAGCCGCTGGGCGGCAAGGCGCAGTTCGGCGGCCAGCGCTTCGGCGAGATGGAAGTCTGGGCGCTGGAAGCCTACGGCGCGGCCTACACCCTGCAGGAAATGCTGACGGTGAAGTCCGACGACGTGCAGGGCCGCAACCAGATGTACAAGAACATCGTCGACGGCGAGCACGAGATGGTCGCCGGCATGCCCGAGTCGTTCAACGTGCTGGTCAAGGAAATCCGCTCGCTGGCCATCAACATGGAGCTCGAGGAGCACTGAGGACAGGGACCGGGGACAAGGGACCGGGGACCGGGAACGGCAGAAGCGCATTGCGCTCCTGGTCCCTGGTCCCCGGTCCCCGGTCCCGAAAAGCTTCCAAGGCAACTGCCCTCGACAAGTGATTCCTCCTCCCGGAGATATGACATGAAAGATCTACTGAACCTGTTCAACCAGCAGCGCCCGACGCTCGACTTCGACGCGATCAAGATCGCGCTCGCTTCGCCCGACCTGATCCGCTCGTGGTCGTTCGGCGAGGTGAAGAAGCCCGAGACGATCAACTACCGCACCTTCAAGCCGGAGCGCGACGGCCTGTTCTGCGCCGCCATCTTCGGCCCGATCAAGGACTACGAGTGCCTGTGCGGCAAGTACAAGCGCATGAAGCACCGCGGCGTGGTCTGCGAGAAATGCGGCACGGAAGTGACGCTGGCCAAGGTGCGCCGCGAGCGCATGGGCCACATCGACCTGGCCAGCCCGGTCGCGCACATCTGGTTCCTCAAGTCGCTGCCCTCGCGCATCGGCCTGATGCTGGACATGACCCTGCGCGACATCGAGCGCATCCTGTACTTCGAGGCCTACGTGGTCACGGAGCCGGGCCTGACCCCGCTCGAGCGCGGCCAGCTGCTCAATGAAGAGCAGTTCATGCAGATGCGCCAGGAGCACGGCGACGACTTCGACGCCGCGATGGGCGCCGAGGCCGTGTTCGACCTGCTGCGCACGATCGACCTGACCGCCGAGATGGTGAAGCTCAAGGAAGAGATCGCCGCGACCGGTTCGGAGACCAAGCTCAAGCGCCTGACCAAGCGCATCAAGCTGGTCGAGGCCTTCCTCGAGTCGGGCAACCGCCCCGAGTGGATGGTCATGACCGTGCTGCCGGTGCTGCCGCCGGACCTGCGCCCGCTGGTCCCGCTGGACGGCGGCCGCTTCGCGACCTCCGACCTGAACGACCTGTACCGCCGCGTCATCAACCGCAACAACCGCCTGCGCCGCCTGCTCGAGCTCAACGCGCCCGACATCATCGTGCGCAACGAGAAGCGCATGCTGCAGGAGTCGGTGGACGCGCTGATGGACAACGGCCGCCGCGGCCGCGCCATCACCGGCACCAACAAGCGCCCGCTCAAGTCGCTGGCCGACATGATCAAGGGCAAGCAGGGCCGCTTCCGCCAGAACCTGCTGGGCAAGCGCGTCGACTACTCCGGCCGTTCGGTCATCGTGGTCGGCCCGTACCTCAAGCTGCACCAGTGCGGCCTGCCGAAGAAGATGGCGCTCGAGCTGTTCAAGCCCTTCATCTTCGCCAAGCTGCAGCGCCGCGGCCTGGCCACCACGATCAAGGCCGCCAAGAAGCTGGTCGAGCGTGAAGAGGCCGAGGTCTGGGACATCCTGGAAGAGGTCATCCGCGAGCATCCGGTGCTGCTCAACCGCGCGCCGACCCTGCACCGCCTGGGCATCCAGGCGTTCGAGCCGGTGCTGATCGAGGGCAAGGCGATCCAGCTGCACCCGCTGGTCTGCACCGCGTTCAACGCCGACTTCGACGGCGACCAGATGGCCGTGCACGTGCCGCTCTCGCTGGAAGCCCAGCTCGAGGCGCGCGCGCTGATGATGGCGTCCAACAACATCCTGTCGCCGGCCAACGGCGAGCCGATCATCGTGCCGTCGCAGGACGTGGTGCTGGGCCTGTACTACATGACCCGCGCCCTGGAGAACACCCCGGGCGAAGGCATGGCCCTGGCCAACATCGCCGAGGTCAAGCGCGCCTACGACAACCGCGTGGCGGGCCTGCACGCCAAGGTCAAGGTGCGCATCACCGAGACCGTGATCGCCGAGGACGGCAGCCGCTCGAAGAAGACCTCGATCGTGGACACCACGATCGGGCGCGCGCTGCTGGCCGAGATCCTGCCCGACGGCCTGCCGTTCGCGCTGGTC
Organism: Luteimonas sp. 8-5; assembly: GCF_029763755.1. Taxonomy (GTDB): domain Bacteria; phylum Pseudomonadota; class Gammaproteobacteria; order Xanthomonadales; family Xanthomonadaceae; genus Cognatiluteimonas. Next base: position 5,877 of record NZ_JARUVM010000107.1, on the reverse strand, counting down.
AACACCGAGCTGACCAAGAAGAACATCAGCCGCCTGATCAACTCCTGCTATCGCCAGCTCGGCCTCAAGGACACCGTGGTGTTCGCCGACAAGCTGATGTACACCGGCTTCGCGTACGCCACGCGCGCCGGCGTCTCGATCGGCATCGACGACATGACGATCCCGGACGAGAAGAAGGGCATCCTCGACGAGGCCGAGGCCGAGGTGCTGGAAATCCAGCAGCAGTACCAGTCGGGCCTGGTCACCGCCGGCGAGCGCTACAACAAGGTGGTCGACATCTGGTCGCGCACCAACGAGCGCGTGGCCAAGGCGATGATGGAGGCCATCGGCACCGAGACGGTGACCAACGCCAAGGGCGAGAAGGTCCCGCAGAAGTCGATGAACTCGGTCTACATCATGGCCGACTCCGGCGCGCGTGGTTCGCAGGCGCAGATCCGCCAGCTGGCCGGCATGCGCGGCCTGATGGCCAAGCCCGACGGCTCGATCATCGAGACCCCGATCACCTCGAACTTCCGCGAGGGCCTGAACGTCCAGCAGTACTTCATCTCGACCCACGGCGCCCGAAAGGGCCTGGCGGACACCGCGCTCAAGACCGCGAACTCCGGTTACCTGACCCGCCGCCTGGTCGACGTCGCCCAGGACGTGGTCATCACCGAGACCGACTGCGGCACGATGGACGGGCTGACCATGACCCCGATCGTGGAAGGCGGCGACGTGGTCGAACCGCTGAAGGACCGCGTGCTCGGCCGCATCGTGGCCGAGGACGTGTTCCTGCCGGGCGACGACGCGGATCCGATCGTGACCCGCAACACGCTGCTCGACGAGTCCTGGGTCGCCAGGCTCGAGGACGCGGGCGTGCAGACCATCAAGGTCCGCTCGACCATCACCTGCGAAAGCGCCTTCGGCGTGTGCGCGCACTGCTACGGCCGCGACCTGGGCCGTGGCCACATCGTCAACCACGGCGAGGCCGTGGGCGTGGTGGCCGCGCAGTCGATCGGCGAGCCGGGCACCCAGCTGACCATGCGTACGTTCCACATCGGTGGCGCGGCGTCGCGTGCGGCCGCCATCGACAACGTCACGGTCAAGACCACCGGTTCGATCAAGTTCAACAACCTCAAGTCGGTGGCCCACGCCAGCGGCAGCCTGGTCGCGGTTTCGCGCTCGGGCGAGTTGTCGATCCTCGACACCCACGGCCGCGAGCGCGAGCGTTACAAGCTGCCGTACGGTGCCACGATCCACGCCAAGGACGGTGACCCGGTCAAGGCCGGCCAGACCGTGGCCAACTGGGATCCGCACAACCACCCGATCGTGTCGGAAGTGGCCGGCTTCATCCGCTTCGTCGACTTCGTCGACGGTGTGACCGTGATGGAGAAGACCGACGAACTGACCGGCCTGGCCTCGCGCGAGATCACCGATCCGAAGCGTCGCGGCTCGCAGGGCAAGGACCTGCGCCCGCTGGTGCGCATCGTCGACAAGAAGGGCGAGGACCTGAACATCCCGGGTACCGACCTGCCGGCGCAGTACCTGCTGCCGCCGCGCTCGATCGTGAACCTGCAGGACGGGGCCGCGGTCGGCGTCGGCGACGTGGTCGCCAAGATCCCGCAGGAAGCGTCCAAGACCCGCGATATCACCGGCGGCCTGCCGCGCGTGGCCGACCTGTTCGAGGCGCGCAAGCCCAAGGACCCGGCCGTGCTGGCCGAGGTCTCGGGCATCGTCTCGTTCGGCAAGGACACCAAGGGCAAGCAGCGCCTGATCATCAAGGATGCCGAGGGCAACGAGCACGAGGAGCTGATCCCGAAGTACCGCCAGATCATCGTGTTCGAAGGCGAGCACGTGGAGAAGGGCGAGACCGTGGTGGACGGCGAGCCGACCCCGCAGGACATCCTGCGCCTGCTCGGCGTCGAGCCCCTGGCCGTGTACCTGACCAAGGAAATCCAGGACGTCTACCGCCTGCAGGGCGTGAAGATCAACGACAAGCACATCGAGGTGATCGTCCGCCAGATGCTGCGCAAGGTCGAGATCACCGACGCCGGCGACAGCAAGTTCCTCCATGGCGAGCAGGCCGAGCGCCAGCGCGTGATCGAGGAAAATGCCCGCCTGGTGGCCCGCGGCGAGCTGCCGGCGAAGTTCGCCCCGGTCCTGCTGGGCATCACCAAGGCCTCGCTGGCGACCGAGTCGTTCATCTCCGCGGCCTCCTTCCAGGAGACCACCCGCGTGCTGACCGAGGCTGCCGTCCGCGGCACCCGGGACAACCTGCGTGGCCTGAAGGAGAACGTGATCGTCGGCCGCCTGATCCCGGCCGGCACCGGCCTGGCGTACCACACCCAGCGCCGCAAGAACGCCTCCGGCCTGACCGAATCCGAGATGGAGGCGCTGGCCGGCACGGTCACCGCCGATACCGGGGCGGTCGCCGAGGAGGCGGGTGCTGCAGACGAGTCCAGCGCCGGCTAGAATGGGCGCGTCGCGGACCCGGCCTCCGGGCCGGATCCGCACCAGACCACGAAATGAGGCACAGGGAGTGCCTCGTATTCGGCCCAGGGCAGGGCGGGAAGCAACGGGATCCGGGACCGGCGGCCAAGGCCGCCCCCGGGGATCCCAGGCATATGGTTCGCGTTGCGCCAAGGCGCAGCGCGGGCTATACTTTTTCGTCTTAGCAGGCCGGATTCGGCCTGCTTCGTTTTCCAACCGGGCGGGTTCGCCCGCCAACCACCGGGTTCCAAGCTAACGAATGGCAACGATCAACCAATTGGTGCGCAAGTCGCGCAGCCCCGAGACCTACAAGAGCAATTCGCCCGCGCTGGCGAACTGCCCGCAGCGTCGCGGCGTCTGCACCCGCGTCTACACGACCACCCCGAAGAAGCCGAACTCGGCCCTGCGCAAGGTCGCCAAGGTGCGCCTGACCAACGGCTACGAGGTCATCTCCTACATCGGTGGCGAAGGCCACAACCTGCAGGAGCACTCGGTGGTGCTGATCCGCGGCGGTCGCGTCAAGGACCTGCCGGGCGTTCGTTACCACACCGTGCGTGGCTCGCTCGACGCCGCCGGCGTCGCCAAGCGCAAGCAGGCGCGTTCCAAGTACGGCGCCAAGCGCCCGAAGTCCTGATCCAGGGGTCATAGCACATGTCGCGTAAAGGCAATACTCCGCAGCGTTCGGTCCTGCCCGATCCCAAGCACGGGAGCGAGACGATCGCGCGTTTCATCAACATGGTCATGTACAGCGGCAAGAAGTCCGTCGCCGAGAAGATCGTCTACGGCGCCATGGACGTGATCGGGGAAAAGAACCCGAATCCGCTGGAAGTGGTCGAGAAGGCGCTGGGCAACATCTCGCCGTCGGTCGAGGTGAAGTCGCGTCGCGTCGGCGGCGCCACCTACCAGGTGCCGGTCGAAGTGCGCCAGTCGCGGCGCATGGCGCTGGCGATGCGCTGGCTGATCGACTCGGCGCGCAAGCGTGGCGAGAACACCATGCCGCGCAAGCTCGCCGGCGAGCTGATCGACGCCTCCGAGAACCGCGGCGGCGCGATCAAGAAGCGCGAGGAAACCCACCGCATGGCCGAGGCCAACAAGGCCTTCGCGCACTACCGCTGGTAACCGGCCGGCGCTGCCGGCAACCAGCCGCGGCGGCGCCCTGTCGCCGCCATCCAAACCGAGCCCGGGCCGCCGCAAGGCGGCCTGGCACATGAAGAGAGACCACCGTGGCCCGCACCACTCCCATCGAGCGTTACCGCAACTTCGGCATCATGGCCCACATCGATGCCGGCAAGACCACCACGTCCGAGCGCATCCTGTTCTACACGGGTGTCAGCCACAAGATCGGCGAAGTCCATGACGGCGCCGCCACGATGGACTGGATGGAGCAGGAGCAGGAGCGCGGCATCACCATCACGTCCGCCGCCACCACGGCGTTCTGGACGGGCATGGACAAGTCCATGCCACAGCACCGCTTCAACATCATCGATACCCCCGGGCACGTCGACTTCACCATCGAGGTCGAGCGTTCGCTGCGCGTGCTCGACGGCGCGGTGTTCGTGCTGTGCGCGGTCGGCGGCGTGCAGCCGCAGTCCGAGACCGTGTGGCGCCAGGCCAACAAGTACAAGGTGCCGCGCCTTGCGTTCGTCAACAAGATGGACCGCACCGGCGCCAACTTCGACAAGGTCGTCGAGCAGCTGAAGTCGCGCCTGGGCGCGTACCCTGTGCCGATGCAGGTGCCGGTCGGCGCCGAGGACGGCTTCGACGGCGTCATCGACCTGCTGAAGATGAAGCGCATCCACTGGGATACCGCGTCCCAGGGCACCGTGTTCGAGTACGGCGAGATCCCGGCCGAGCTGCTGGAGAAGTCCAAGGCGGCGCGTGCGTTCATGGTCGAGGCGGCCGCCGAGGCCAACGAAGGCCTGATGGACAAGTACCTGGAAGGCGGCGAGCTGTCCGAGGACGAGATCATCGCGGGGCTGCGCGAGCGCACCCTGAAGGTCGAGATCGTGCCGGTGTTCTGCGGTACCGCGTTCAAGAACAAGGGCGTGCAGGCCATGCTCGACGGCGTCGTGCACCTGCTGCCGTCGCCGTCCGACCGTCCGCCGGTGCAGGGCATCGACGACAACGACAAGGAAGACACCCGCCTGGCCGACGACAAGGCGCCGTTCTCGGCGCTGGCGTTCAAGATCATGACCGACCCGTTCGTCGGTTCGCTGACCTTCTTCCGCGTGTACTCGGGCGTGCTCAACTCCGGCGACCAGGTCTACAACCCGGTCAAGTCGAAGAAGGAGCGCGTGGGCCGCATCCTGCAGATGCACTCCAACGAGCGCAGCGAGATCAAGGAAGTGCGCGCCGGCGACATCGCCGCGGCCGTGGGCCTGAAGGACGTGACCACCGGCGACACCCTGTGCGCCATGGACCACGTCATCACCCTGGAGCGCATGACGTTCCCGGAGCCCGTCATCTCGATGGCGGTCGAGCCCAAGACCAAGTCCGACCAGGAGAAGATGGGCCTGGCGCTGGGTCGCCTGGCGCAGGAAGACCCGTCGTTCCGCGTGCGTACCGACGAAGAGTCCGGCCAGACCATCATCGCCGGCATGGGCGAGCTGCACCTGGACATCCTCGTGGACCGCATGAAGCGCGAGTTCAACGTCGAGGCCAACGTCGGCAAGCCGCAGGTCGCCTACCGCGAGACCATCCGCAAGTCGGTCAAGGCCGAAGGCAAGTTCGTGCGCCAGTCGGGCGGCAAGGGCCAGTTCGGCCATGTCTGGCTCGAGATCTCGCCGAACGAGCAGGGCAAGGGCTACGAGTTCGAGAACGCGATCGTCGGCGGCGTCGTGCCGAAGGAATACATCCCGGCGGTGGACAAGGGCATCCAGGAAGCGGTCGCCAACGGCATCCTCGCCGGCTACCCGATCGTGGACGTGAAGGTGCGCCTGGTCGACGGCTCGTACCACGAGGTCGACTCGTCCGAAATGGCGTTCAAGATCGCCGGTTCGATGGGCTTCAAGGAAGGCTTCGGCAAGGCCTCGCCGGTCCTGCTCGAGCCGATCATGAAGGTCGAGATCGTCACCCCCGAGGATTACCTCGGCGACGTGATGGGCGACGTCAGCCGTCGCCGCGGCATCCTGCAGGGCCAGGACGACAGCCCGTCGGGCAAGGTCATCAACGCCATGCTACCGCTGGGCGAGATGTTCGGTTACGCGACCAGCCTGCGTTCGATGTCGCAGGGCCGCGCGACCTTCACCATGGAATTCGACCACTACGCGGAAGCGCCGGCCAACATCGCCGAATCCGTCGTCAAGAAGAACTGATTCAAGACTCACCGAGGACAAACAGATGGCAAAGGGTAAGTTCGAGCGCACCAAGCCCCACGTGAACGTGGGCACGATTGGTCACGTTGACCAC
>NZ_JARUVM010000106.1 GCF_029763755.1 Luteimonas sp. 8-5 | reverse complement strand
CGGCCAGGTCCGCGGCCGGCACCTGCACCCGCGGGCGCGGCGCCTCGGTTCCGGCCAGGCGTTCGAGCGCCTGCGCGGTGTCGCGCTTTTCGCCTTCGGCCAGCGCATCGAAACCGATCTCGCCCTGGCCCGAGGTCAGCGCCAGGTAAGCCTCGGCCAGCAGTTGCGCGTCCAGCAGCGCGCCGTGCAGTTGCCGGTGCGAGTTGTCCACGCCCAGCCTGCGGCACAGCGCGTCCAGCGAGTTGCGCTGCCCGGGGAAGCGTTGCCGCGCCAGTTCCAGCGAATCCTCCACCGCGCAACGCTCGCGCAGCGGGGGGTGTTGCGCCCCGAGGCGGGCGAACTCGGCGTCGAGGAAGCCCAGGTCGAAGGCGGCGTTGTGGATCACCAGCTCGGCGCCGTCGATGAAGGCGAGGAATTCCTCGGCGATGTCGGCGAACTTCGGCTTGCCGGCCAGGAATTCGCGGGTCAGGCCGGTGACTTCCTGCGCGCCCGGCTCGAAGTCGCATTCCGGATCGAGGTAGCGCTGGAAGGTGCGGCCGGTAGGCCGGCGTTCGACCATCTCCACGCAGCCGATCTCGACCACGCGGTTGCCCTTCTCCCAGGAAAGACCGGTGGTTTCGGTGTCGAGGACGATCTGGCGCATGCGGGAAGTCTAACCCCTCAACCTTTCGGCTTCGGCGCGCGCGAGCTGGTCGACGCGTTCGTTGTCCGGATCGCCGCTGTGGCCCTTGACCCAGCGCCAGTCGATGCGGTGGCGCGCGCAGGCCGCGTGCAGGCGTTCCCACAGGTCGCGGTTCTTGACCGCGCCGCCACCGGCGGTGCGCCAGTTGCGCCGGATCCAGTTGGGCATCCATTCGGTGATGCCTTGGCGCACGTACTGCGAGTCGGTGTGCAGGATCACCACGCAGGGTTCGCTGAGCGTCTCCAGCGCCATGATCGCCGCCATCAGCTCCATGCGGTTGTTGGTGGTCAGCGGCTCGCCGCCGGAGATCTCGCGCTCGCGGCCGCGGAAACGCAGCAGCGCGGCCCAGCCGCCGGGGCCGGGATTGCCCAAGCAGGCGCCGTCGGTGTGGATGCCGACTTCCTTCATCGCGGTCATGCGGCGGGCACCT
>NZ_JARUVM010000105.1 GCF_029763755.1 Luteimonas sp. 8-5 | reverse complement strand
CCATGCTGCACGGAGGCATCCGGGACCAGGCCCCAACGCGGGCCCACCCCTTGCGAAACCGCCTCGGGGACCAGCCCGGCCGCGCGCATGCGCCGCCGCCAGGGCATCGGCTCGGAACTGCCCGGCCCGTCGCCCGCCCACCGCCAACGCCAGGCCGACAGCGGATTGAGGCTGAGCAGCGTGAGCCGCCCACCGGGCACGAGCACGCGGGCGCACTCCTCGATCAGCATGCGGGCGCGATCGCCATCGCCGGAAAGGTGCTGGACCACGACCGTCGCGACCGACTCGTTGGCCAGCGGCAAGGGCAGCCGGCAGCGCAGCGATCCGGCCCAGCCGTCGGTGGTGTCCTGGAGGCGCAGGCCCTGCCCCGGTGGCGTGTCGCCGCCGGCGGGCGCCGGCGCCAGCCACAGCCAGGGCTGGCCCGGGCGTTCGCCCAGCGCGGCGTGCACGCACGCCATCTCGCTGTCGAGCAGGGCCCTGCCTGCAGGCGTGGCGAACCAGGCGCCCCGGGACGACGGGGATGGGGGGACGGGTTGACCGTGCGGTGAAGGGACAGGCATGGTCCACATTCTAGGGGCCGCGCCCCGCCGCGAAGCCATCGATGTCGCTGCAGCCGCTGCCGGCCTTTGCCGACAACTACATCTGGACGCTCTCCGCCGACGGCGGGGACGCCGTCATCGTCGATCCGAGCGAAGCCGCGCCGGTGTTCACGGCGGCCGACGCTGGCCTGCGCCCGGCCATGATCCTGCTCACCCACCACCACGCCGACCACATTGGCGGTTGCGCCGCGCTGCTGCAGCGCTGGCCCGGCCTGCCGGTGTTCGCGCCGATGGACGAGCGCATCGACCTGCCGTGCACGCGCGTGGGCGAAGGCGCCCGGGTCGAACATGGCAGGTGGCGCTTCGAGGTGCTGGAGATCCCGGGGCACACCCGCAGCCACGTCGCCTTCCACGGCCATGGCCTGGTGTTCTGCGGCGACACCCTGTTCAGCCTGGGCTGCGGGCGGATGTTCGAGGGCACGGCCGAACAGATGCTGGGCTCGCTCGACCGACTGGCCGCCCTCCCCGCCGAAACGCTGGTCTGCTGCGGACACGAATACACCCTGGCCAATGCCGCGTTCGCGGCCGCGGCCGACGCGGACAATCCCGCCCTGCGCGAGCGCAGCGCCGAAGCGGCGAACCAGCGCGAGCGCGGGCTGCCCACCCTGCCGGCGACCATCGCCGGCGAACGCGCAGCCAATCCGTTCCTGCGCGTGGACAGCGCCGCGATCCAGGGCGCCATTGCCGCGCGACTGGGGCGCGCGCCGCGCGACCGGGTGGAAACCTTCGCCGAACTGCGGCGCTGGAAGGACGGCTTCAGCGCATGACGTTGCGACTGGCCTTGGCGTGCCTGCTCGCGTGCGCCTTGCTGCCGGCGCCGGGACGGGCGCAGACCGCACCCCCGGAAGCCGCGCAGTCCTCGCCGGCGACTCGCAACGGCCTGGAGATCTACGCCCGGTTCCGCGACGGCCGCGCCGACGAGAACTGCGACGACACGATTGCGAGCCCGCGCTGGAGCAAGCACTTCGCCGCCGCGCCCATGCGCATGGCGCGCAGCGACGACGACGCGCTGGCGCTGTTCGGTTTCGTGGTCGATTCCCTGCAGGCGTCCAGCCTGCCGACCGAGTACGCGCTGATCCCATTCGTGGAAAGCAGGTACCGTCCGGCCGCGCGCAGCAGCGGCGGCCCGGCGGGCATGTGGCAGTTGATCCGGATGACCGCGCGTACCCACAAGGTGCCGATGCGCGAGGGTTTCGACGGACGCCTGTCGCCGGTGGAATCCACGCGTGCCGCGGTACGCTACCTCAAGACCCTGCATGGCATGTTCGCCGGCGACTGGCGACTGGCCGCGATGGCGTACAACGCCGGCGAGTACCGCGTGTTCGGCGCCTTGCGCCGCAGCGGCCAGGTCGCGCGCAGCGCCGACCCGGAGAAACTCACCAGCCTGTCGGGCATCACCCGCGCCTACGTGCGCAAGATGCATGCGCTGTCGTGCCTGCTCGAGGCCGGCGGCGAAGACCGCGAGCAGTGGCTGCAGGCGCTGGACCGTGAAGTGCCGGTGCTGGAAGTGGTGGAGCTGCCGGACGATGCGCGCAGCCTCGATGCCTGGTCGCGCGAGACCGGCCGCGACCCGGCGCTGGTGCGCAGGCTCAACCCGGCCTTCGCCGGTGGCCGGATCCAGCGCGGACACGGGGTGCAGCGCGTCCTGGCGCCCAGGGTCGCACCCGATGCGGTGGCGGCAAGTACACTAGCGCCCTGAGCCATTCGACCACTTCCAGACAACGGGACGACACCATGGGATTCCTGCAGGGCAAGCGCGCGCTCATCACCGGCATCGCCAGCCAGCGCTCGATCGCCAACGGCATCGCCGAGGCAATGCACCGGGAGGGCGCAGAACTCGCCCTCACCTACCAGAACGACAAGCTCAAGTCGCGCGTCGAGGACGCCGCGGCCGAGTACGGCTCGAAGATCGTGCTGCCGCTGGACGTGGCCGACGACGCGCAGATCGATGCCTGCTTCTCCGAACTGCGCAAGCACTGGGACGGTTTCGACATCCTGGTCCACTGCATCGCCTACGCGCCGCGCGAGGCGATCGGCGGCGACTTCCTCGACGGCATCACCCGCGAGAACTTCGCCATCGCCCAGGACATTTCCGCCTACTCGCTGGCGGCGCTGGCCAAGGCCGCGCGCCCGCAGATGAAGGGCCGCAACGGCGCGATCCTGACGCTTAGCTACCTGGGTGCGATCCGCGCGTTGCAGAACTACAACGTGATGGGCGTGGCCAAGGCCAGCCTGGAGTCCACGGTGCGCTACCTGGCGCTGAACCTGGGTCCGGAAGGCACCCGCGTCAACGCAATCTCGGCCGGGCCGATCAAGACCCTGGCCGCCTCGGGCGTGGGCAACTTCCGCAAGATGCTGTCGCAGTTCGAGGCCGCCGCGCCGCTGCGCCGCAACGTCACCATCGAGGACGTCGGCAATGCCGCCGCGTTCCTGTGCTCGGACCTGGCCGCCGGCATCACCGGCGAAGTGACCTACGTGGATGCGGGCTTCAGCACCGTGGGCATGACCGGGATCGACTGATCCCGGGCCATTGCGGTCGCCGCCCGCTCAGAGGCGGTCTTCGGCGACCGTGATCCGCATGCGCTTGCGCAGCGCCTGCACCAGCGCGTTGACGTCGTCGTTGCCGGCCGAGCGGCCGAGCTGCTGGCGGAACGTCGCGCGCTGCTCCTCGCTGACCTCGGACAGGTCGCCGGGAATCACCTTCGTGACCTGGAAGGCGACGATGCGGCCGTCGTCCAGGACCAGCTTGCCCAGGCTCGGCTTGCCTTCGGCCGGCGCGGCGACGGCGAACATCGCCTTGTTGGCCCTGGCGTCGGGCAGCGGCATGCCGCGCGGCATCTGCGGCATGTTGGTGACGGCGAGCTGGTGGGCGGCGGCGACTTCGGCGAACGGCTTGCCGGCGCGCACTTCATCGAGCATCGCCGCGGCCGCGGCTTCCGCCGCCTTCGCGGCCCGGTCGCGGCGGATCGCGGCGATCACGCGCCCGCCCACCTGCGCCAGCGGCTCGATCTGCTCGGGCTGGTGCTCGGCCACGCGGATGACGACGGCGTGGTTCGGGCCGAGTTCGATCGGGTCGCTCGCAGTACCGTCCTGGACCAGCACGTCGGAGAACGCGGCGCGCTGCACGGCCGGATTGGAGAACAGCCCGCCGGGCACGGCGCCACGCACCAGCCGGTCGCTGGTCTTCACTTCCAGGCCGACGGCGGCGGCGGCCTCGGCCAGCGACGTCGGATTGCGATAGACCTGGTCGACCAGCTTGCCGGTGACCTCGTTGAACATGCGCTCGCGGTCGGCGGCTTCCTGCTCGGCGAGCAGTTGTTCGCGCACCTGCGCGAACGGCGTCTGCCGGCCTTCCTTGACCATCCGCAGCTGGATCACGTGCCAGCCGAAGGCGGTCTTCACCGGACCCGCCACGTCGCCCTGCTGCATCGCGAACAGCGCGTCCTCGAACGGCTTTTCCATCATCTCCCTGGTGACCCAGCCCAGGTCGCCGCCGGCTTCCTTCGAACCGGTGTCGTCGGATTCGGCGCGCGCCAGCGCGGCGAAGTCGGCGCCGGGCTCGCGCGCTTGCGCGGCGATCTTCTCCGCCCTGGCCTTGGCTTCGGCCTGCGCCTTTTCGTCGGCATCGGCATCGACGCGCACCAGGATGTGCGAGGCCAGCCGCTGTTCCGGCTCGACGAAACGCGCCTGCTCCTGCTCGTAGCGCTGGCGCAGCACGGCATCGTCCGCCGGCGTCGGCTGCAGCGTGCTGCCGTCGACCTCGACGTACTCCAGGACCACGCTCTCCGGCACGCGGTAGTCGCCGGGATGGCTGTCGTACCAGGCCTGGATCTCGGCCGCCTCGACCGCACCGGTGTCCGGTTCCGGCTGCGGCATCACCACGAATTCCACGTCGCGCTTCTCGCCGAACAGGCGCAGCAGCCGGTCGACCTCGGACTCGGTGGCGAAGCCGGACTCCACCAGCTGCTTCGGGATCAGTCCTTGCGCCAGGTCCTCGCGGATCAGCTGCTCGAACTGTCGCGGGCTGCGCTGCGGCACCTGCGAGGCGAGCGCAAGCTGGTACTGCTGCGGGTTGAACTTGCCGTCGACCTGGAACGCCGGCACCGACTCGATCATGGCGCGCACCTGGGCGTCGGACACCGCGATGCCGGCATGCTCGGCCATGAGCCGCAGCACGCGCACGTCGATCATTTCCTCGACGACCTTGCGCTTGTTGGCCTTGTCCTCGAAGGCGCGCGGGTCGAAGGCGTCGCCGGCCTCGTTGCGCTGCTGCTGGCGGGCCTGTTCGAACCAGGTGCGGAATTCGCTCGAATCGATTTCCTCGACATCCCACAGCATCCGCACCGGCCACCAGTGCGGAGCCGAACGCCACCAGGTCGGCGGCGCCTCGACCTTGGCCACCCAGGTCGCGTTGGACTGGGTCATGTACTGCTCCATCCCGAAGAAGGCGAACGGAATGGTCAGCAGGCCAAGGATGGTGCCTGCGATCCAGCCTGAGGTCTTTTCGCGGAGTTTCTGCAGCATGGGAGGTCTTGCTAAATGGCGAAGCCGCCCAGTTTACCCGCAATGCAGGGCCGGAAAAACAAAAGGCCCGCATCGCTGCGGACCTTCGGTTTCAAAGCCTGGAACTAATGGCGGAGTGGACGGGACTCGAACCCGCGACCTCCGGCGTGACAGGCCAGCATTCTAACCAACTGAACTACCACTCCGCGGAGCCGGGCATCATACAGACGCGCCCGAATCCGTGCAACTACCTGCATGCAACTACCTGGTGGGTGCTGAGGGTTTCGAACCCCCGACCCTCTCCGTGTAAAGGAGACGCTCTACCACTGAGCTAAGCACCCGAACCGGACCAACTGGCCGTGGCTCAGTTGACCGCGTCCTTGAGCGCCTTGCCGGCCTTGAAGCCGGGGTTCATCGAGGCGGCGATCTTGATCTCCTCGCCGGTGCGCGGGTTGCGACCGGTACGGGCGGCACGCTTGCGCACGTCGAAGGTACCGAAGCCCACCAGGGTGACGCTGTCGCCCTTCTTCAGGGCATTGGTGATGGTGGCGATGACCGCATCGACCGCACGGCCGGCATCGGCGCGGGACAGATCGGCGGCGCCGGCCACGGCTTCGATGAATTCGGCTTTATTCATTTGACTTGGCTCCCTTTGCGGCCGGAATGGCCGCTGGATGTGGGACCGGGTTCCCCGCTGCGCACGGCGCAGGCTCCCGGTCGACGATGCCGCGACGTGGGCGGTTTTTGCCCAACGCGGTTGCGTTCGTTATACCAGCCGCCCATGGCAGGCGCAACACGGAAAACAAGGCGTGGCGCGGCTTCCAGCGCTTTCGACCAGTGCGATTCGGTCAGTGCTTCAGGTCGGCCTGTACGCCCGCCTGCGGCGGTTCCCGGGTGGCGTCGGGCAACCCCCCGGCCGGAGGCCGCGGGGTCAGCGGGCGCTCCAGGGCGATGTCCAGGACCTCGTCGATCCAGCGCACCGGCACGATCCTGATCTGCTCCATCACCGACTTGGGGATGTCGGCCAGGTCCTTGCGGTTCTCCTCGGGGATGACCACGGTGCGGATGCCGCCGCGCATCGCCGCCAGCAGCTTCTCCTTGAGGCCGCCGATGGGCAGCACGCGCCCGCGCAGGGTGATCTCGCCGGTCATCGCGACCTCGGCCTTGACCGGCACCTTGGTCAGCGTCGACACCAGCGCCGTGGCCATGGCGATGCCCGCGCTCGGGCCGTCCTTCGGCGTCGCGCCTTCGGGCACGTGCAAGTGCACGTCCTGCTTGGCGAGGAAGTCGAGGTCGATGCCGAGGCGTTCGGTGCGCGCGCGCACCACGCTCAACGCCGCCGACGCCGATTCCTTCATCACGTCGCCGAGCTGGCCGGTCAGGATCAGCTGGCCCTTGCCCGGCACCAGCGTGGATTCGACCTGCAGCAACTCGCCGCCGACCTCGGTCCAGGCCAGACCGGTGACCAGGCCGATCTCGTTCTCGGCTTCGGCGCGGCCGAAGTCGTAGCGCTGCACGCCCAGGTACTTGTCCAGGTTCTTCGCGTTGACGACGATCGCCTTGGGCTTGCGCTTGCCGGCCGGGCGCGGGCCCTTGAGGGCGATTTCCTTGACCACCTTGCGGCAGACCTTGGCGATCTCGCGCTCCAGGTTACGCACGCCCGACTCGCGGGTGTAGAAGCGCACGATGCCCTGGATCGCATCCTCGGCGATCTTCAGTTCGCCTTCCTGCAGGCCGTTGGCCTTGAGCTGCTTGGGCACCAGGTAGCGCATGGCGATGTTGATCTTCTCGTCCTCGGTGTAGCCGGGGATGCGGATGACCTCCATGCGGTCCAGCAGCGGGCCGGGGATGTGCAGCGAGTTCGAGGTGGCGACGAACATCACCTCGCTCAGGTCCAGGTCGACCTCGAGGTAGTGGTCGTTGAAGGCGTTGTTCTGCTCGGGGTCGAGCACCTCCAGCAGCGCCGAGGACGGGTCGCCGCGGAAATCCATCGACATCTTGTCGATCTCGTCAAGCATGAAAAGCGGGTTCTTCGTGCCTGCCTTGTTGAGGTTCTGCACGATCCGGCCGGGCATCGAACCGACATAGGTGCGGCGATGGCCGCGGATCTCGGCCTCGTCGCGCACGCCGCCCAGCGACATGCGCACGAACTTGCGGTTGGTGGCCTTGGCGATGGACTGCCCGAGCGAGGTCTTGCCCACGCCCGGCGGGCCGACCAGGCACAGGATCGCGCCCTTCATGTGCTTGACCCGGCTCTGCACCGCCAGGTACTCGAGGATGCGTTCCTTCACCTTCTCCAGGCCGTAGTGGTCGGCGTCGAGCACGTCCTGCGCGGCCTTGAGGTCCTTGCGGATCTTGGTGCGCTTCTTCCACGGCACGCCCAGCAGCCAGTCCAGGTAGTTGCGCACCACCGCGGCCTCGGCCGACATCGGCGACATCTGCTTGAGCTTGTTGAACTCGTTGCGGGCCTTGGCCTCGACCGCCTTGGGCATGCCGGCCTCGGCGATCTTGCGGGCCAGCTCGTCCAGGTCGTTGGGCGCGTCGTCGATCTCGCCCAGCTCCTTCTGGATCGCCTTCATCTGCTCGTTGAGGTAGTACTCGCGCTGGCTCTTCTCCATCTGCGACTTCACGCGGCCGCGGATGCGCTTCTCCATCTGCTGCACGTCGATCTCGCCGTCGACCAGGCCGATCAGCAGCTCCAGGCGCGCGAACACGTCCAGCGCCTCGAGCAGGCGCTGCTTGTCGGCCAGGCGCACGCCCAGGTGGGCGGCGATGGTGTCGGCCAGGCGGCCGGGTTCCTCGATGCCGGACAACGTCTGCAGCAGTTCCGGCGGCAACTTGCGGTTGCTCTTCACGTACTGCTCGAACAGGGTCATCAGGGAACGGGCGACGGCCTCGATCTCGCGCGGCTCGCGCGCCGATTCGGCCGACACCGCCTGGATGCGGCCGGAAAGGGTGCCGTCGCGGTCGCCGACCTCGTCGACCTCGACCCGTTCCACGCCCTCGACCAGGACCTTGATGGTGCCGTCGGGCAGCTTGAGCAGCTGCAGCACGGTGGCCAGGGTGCCGATGGCATACAGGTCCCCGGCGCCGGGGTCGTCGGTCTCGGGCGACTTCTGCGCGACCAGGGCGATACGCTTGTCGGTCTCCATCGCCAGCTCCAGGGCGCGGATCGACTTGTCCCGGCCGACGAACAGCGGGATCACCATGTGCGGGAAGACGACCACGTCGCGAAGCGGCAGGACCGGGATGACCTGCGGGGCCGTGTCGGTGCGGGCTTCGGCGGTACGGGGCATTCGGATCTCCAGGAATTCCGGGACGCCAGGGGGCGGCGTCCAGTCTGGATGGTTATGGGGCCACGGTGAAAGGGATGCAAGCGGAAACGGACGCGCCGCCCGAAGGGGCGGCGCGAAATGCTTCAAAATCAGTGGTTTATCGCGGATTCCGCCGCTCCAACATCAACCGTCGGCGGCCTTGGGGGCCGCCGGCGGGGTCTGGTAGATCAGGTAGGGCTCGGATTTGTGCTCGATCACCGACTCGTCGACCACGACCTTGCTGACGTTCTCCAGCGAGGGCAGCTCGTACATGGTGTCCAGCAGGACCGACTCGACGATGGTGCGCAGGCCGCGGGCGCCGGTCTTGCGCTTGAGCGCCTTGCGCGCGATCGCGGCCAGGGCGTCCGGGCGGAACTCCAGTTCCACCCCTTCCATGTCGAACAGCTTGCGGAACTGCTTGCTGATCGCGTTGCGCGGCTCGGTCAGGATCTTGACCAGGGCGGCCTCGTCGAGCTCCTCGAGGGTGGCGACCACCGGCAGGCGGCCGACGAACTCGGGGATCAGGCCGAACTTGATCAGGTCCTCGGGCTCCACCTGGGCCAGGACCTTGCCGACCTCGAGCTTGCGCTCGCTGCTCTTGAGCTTGGCGCCGAAGCCGATGCCGCTGGCGTCGGTGCTGCGCTGCTGGATGATCTTGTCCAGGCCGGCGAACGCGCCGCCGACGATGAACAGGATGTTGCGGGTGTCGACCTGCAGGAACTCCTGCTGCGGGTGCTTGCGTCCGCCCTGCGGCGGCACGCTGGCCACGGTGCCCTCGATCAGCTTGAGCAGCGCCTGCTGCACGCCTTCGCCGGACACGTCGCGGGTGATCGACGGGTTCTCGCTCTTGCGCGAGATCTTGTCGATCTCGTCGATGTAGACGATGCCCTGCTGCGCCTTCTCGACGTCGTAGTCGCACTTCTGCAGCAGCTTCTGGATGATGTTCTCGACGTCCTCGCCGACGTAGCCGGCTTCGGTCAGCGTCGTGGCATCGGCCATCGTGAACGGCACGTTCAACAGGCGGGCCAGGGTCTCGGCCAGCAGGGTCTTGCCCGAACCGGTCGGCCCGACCAGGAGGATGTTGGACTTGGCCAGCTCGACGTCGTCGTTCTTCTGCCGGCTCTCGATCCGCTTGTAGTGGTTGTACACGGCCACGGCAAGCGTCTTCTTCGCGCGCTGCTGGCCGATCACGTACTGGTCGAGGACCTCGAGGATCTCGCGCGGCTTGGGCAGGCTGCTGCGCGCCGACTGCGCCTTCTCCTCGAGCTCCTCGCGGATGATGTCGTTGCACAGTTCCACGCATTCATCGCAGATGAACACGCTCGGACCCGCAATCAGCTTGCGGACCTCGTGCTGGCTCTTCCCGCAGAACGAGCAGTAAAGGATCTTGCTGCTGTCGCCGGATCGGCCCTGTCGGTCTTCGGTCATTCCCCAGTTACCTGCTGCAGGCGCGGTTGCGGGCCGAGAATAGCACTCAAGTGGCCTGGATGGAGTCTTCCGGGCGGCGCTCCAGGACCCGGTCGATCAGGCCGTATTCCTGCGCGGCCTCGGCGCTCTTGAAGTTGTCGCGCTCGGTGTCGCGGGCGATCGTGTCGAAGGCCTGGCCGGTGTGCTTGGACAGGATCTCGTTGAGGCGCTGCTTCATCGACAGGATCTCGCGGGCGTGGATCTCGATGTCCGTGGCCTGGCCCTGGAAGCCGCCCAGCGGCTGGTGGATCATCACCCGCGAGTTCGGCAGCGCGTAGCGCTTGCCCTTGGCGCCGGCAGCCAGCAGCAGCGCGCCCATGGACGCGGCCTGGCCGACGCAGATGGTGCTCACGTCCGGCTTGATGAACTGCATGGTGTCGTAGATCGCCATGCCGGCCGTCACGATCCCGCCGGGCGAATTGATGTACAGGCTGATGTCCTTCTCGGGGTTCTCCGCCTCGAGGAACAGCATCTGCGCCACGATCACGTTGGCGACGTGGTCGTCCACGCCGCCGACAAGGAAGATCACCCGCTCCTTGAGCAGGCGCGAGTAGATGTCGTACGCGCGCTCGCCCCGGCTGGTCTGCTCGACCACCATCGGGACCAGGTTCAATGCCTTGGTTTCATTCATCCGATCGCTTCCTGGAATGTCATCGCCTTCTCCGTGTGCCGGGCGCGCTCGGCGATCCAGTCGATCACCTGCTCTTCCATCGCACGGGATTGCAGTCCCGACATCAACTGGGGGTCGTTGCGGTACAAATCAATGACCTGCTGCGGATCCTCGTAGGTCGAGGCGATCAGGCGCAGGAGTTCGTTCACGCGCTGCGGGTCCAGGCGCAGGTCGTTGCGGCGGGCGATCTCGCCGACCAGCAGGCCGACCAGCACGCGCTTGCCCGCGGACTCCATGAACGCCAGGTGCGCATCGTCCTTCAGCTGGACCTGCTGGCCCTGCTGGCGCACCTGCTGCAGCGCCTGCTGCGCCAGGATGCGGGCTTCCTGCTCGACCAGGCGCGGCGGCATCTCGATGCCGGAATACGCCTCGATGAGCTGCTCGCCGACGGAACGGCGCAGGCGGTTCATCAGCGCGCCCTTGAGCTCGCGCTCCAGGTTGCTGCGGATCTCGGCGCGGAACTTCTCCATCTCGCCGCTCTTGATGCCGAAGCTGCGGATGAACGCGACGTCGATCTCGGGCAGCACCGGCTCGGAGACCTGCAGCACCTTCAGGTGCACCTGGGCCTTCTTGCCGGCCAGCGGCTGCACGCGCCAGTCGGCCGGGAACTCGACCTCGACGTCCTTCTCCTCGCCGGCGGACATGCCGGCCAGGGCCGCGTCCACGGCCGGCAGCATCGTGGCCGAACCGACCACGCTGGTGCCGCGGTCCGCGCCCTCGGCGGGCAGGCGCTGGTCGCCGGCCTGGGTCCAGCTCTCGACCTCGACGGCGTCGCCGGCCTTGGCCGCGCGGTTGACCACGGTCCAGGTGCGGCGCTGCTCGCGCAGGTTGACGATCATGCGGTCGATGTCTTCCTCGGTAACCTCGGCCGTGTTGCGCACGACCTCGAGCTTGGCGACGTCGATCTCGCCGAAGTCGGGCACCAGCTCGAAGGTGGCCACGTAGGCCAGCTCGGCCTCGTCCTGGCCGCCGGCCGGCTCGATCCGGGGGCTGCCGGCGATGCGCAACTCGTTGGCGCGCACCGCCTCGTCGAAGCCCTGGCGCAGCAGGCCGTCCAGGACCTCGGCGCGGACCTGCTGGCCGAAACGCTGCTGGACCACGCTGGTGGGCACCTTGCCCGGGCGGAACCCCTTGATCCGGGCGGTCCGCGCGATTTCGCGCAGGCGGCCGCCCACCTGGTTTTCCACGTCCCCGGCCGGAACCTTGAGGGTGATGCGGCGCTCGAGATTGCCGACGGACTCGACCGAAACCTGCGTTGCTGAAACTGCCATGCCCACTCCATGCGGCCGCGGCCCCTCGGGGCGCGGCTGGTTTACGTGAATGTTTGCGTGATTGAACTGCCTAGTTTCCCCGATTTGGCGGCCTCCCGCCAGCAATTTCTAGGGGAACCATGGTGCGAAAGGGGGGACTCGAACCCCCACGCCAAGGGCGCTGGAACCTAAATCCAGTGCGTCTACCAATTCCGCCACTTTCGCGAGGGGCCCGATTGTACGGCCCGATACACGGGCCGGAGCCGCCGGGCCACAAAAAAACGCCCGGCGCGGGGCCGGGCGTTTCGGGACTGGTGGGCCGTCAAGGATTCGAACCTTGGACCTATTGATTAAGAGTCAACTGCTCTACCAACTGAGCTAACGGCCCGAAAAGCGTGAAGCGACGAATTGTAACAACAAAAACGATGAATCTGAACCGAATCTGGGGTGGATGATGGGATTTGAACCCACGACCCCCGGAATCACAATCCGGTGCTCTAACCAGCTGAGCTACACCCACCAAATTTTGTGCCGTGGCGCGCCCGGCAGGACTCGAACCTGCAACCGCCGGCTTAGAAGGCCGGTGCTCTATCCGGTTGAGCTACGGGCGCCCGTGGCCGGATTGTCGCATCGGTGGTCGGGGTAGAGGGATTCGAACCCCCGACATCCTGCTCCCAAAGCAGGCGCGCTACCAGACTGCGCTATACCCCGCGGCGGGCCGGCTATTGTCCGGAGCCGGCGCAGGCGTGTCAACGCGCGCGTCGGGCTGTGTATGCTTGGGGCATCCCCGAAGCAAAGAGACGAGCGAGCATGCGCAGCGGCAACCCGGCACTGGGCGAATCGACCTTCCTGGACCTTGGCACCGGCACGGTGGTGAGCCGCGATGCGGGCGCCATGAGCCTCAACGGCACCGTCAACAAGACCGCGTTCCTGCTGGTCCTGGTGCTGGCGACCTCGATGTTCACCTGGGCCAAGGCCTACGCCGGCGGCGGCGAGAACCTGATGCCCTGGATCTGGGGCGGCGCCATCGGCGGGCTGGTCCTGGCGCTGGCCACGGTGTTCAAGAAGACCTGGGCCCCGGTCACCGCTCCGCTCTATGCCGCGGTCGAGGGCCTGTTCATCGGCGCGATTTCGGCCCTGTTCGAACAGCGCTTCCCGGGCATCGTCATCCAGGCCGTCGGCCTGACCTTCGGCACCATGGCCGCGCTGCTGATCGCCTATCGCAGCGGCCTGATCAAGGCTACGGAGAACTTCAAGCTGGGCGTGGTCGCCGCCACCGGCGGCATCGCCCTGCTCTACCTGGTCAACATCGGCATGCGCATGTTCGGCTTCGAGGGCATGGGCTTCATCCACGACAGCGGCTGGCTCGGCATCGGCTTCTCGGCCGTGGTGGTAGTGATCGCGGCGCTGAACCTGGTGCTCGATTTCGACTTCATCGAGCAGGGCGTCGAGCAGGGTGCGCCGAAGTACATGGAGTGGTACGCGGCCTTCGGCCTGCTCGTCACCCTCGTGTGGTTGTACCTGGAGCTCCTGCGGCTGCTGGCGAAGCTGCAGTCCCGCGACTGACCGCCATGAAGGCGATGGCCACGGCGGCGAGGATCCAGCAGTAGTAGACCTTGCCGGCGATGGCCAGCGGCGAGACCGAGGCCAGCGAGGCGGCCAGCAGGATCTGGGCGCCGTACGGCAGCAGGCCCTGCGGCACGCAGGCGAAGATGTCGAGGATGCTGGCCGAGCGCCGGGGGCTGATGTCGTGGCGTGCCGCGATGTCGCGGGCCACGCCACCGCCGACCAGGATCGCGACGGTGTTGTTGGCGGTGAACACGTCGGCGCTGGCCGACAGCGCGGCGATGCTGAACTCGCCCGTGCGCCGGCCACGATGGCCGCGGGCGAAGCGGGCGATGACCATGGCCAGCCAGTCCAGGCCGCCGGCGGCCTTCATCAGCGTGCCCAGCCCGCCGATCAGCAGCGACAGCAACAGGATCTCGATCATGCCTTCGAAGCCGATCCAGATGTCGCCGGCGTACTGCACCAGGTCGTAGTCGTTGCCCATGGCCAGGCCGAAGCCGCCGGCCAGGGCCAGGCCGATTGCGAGCACCACCAGCACGTCCAGTCCGGCCAGCGCGAGCACCAGCACCAGCACGTAGGGCAAGGCCAGCCATGGCGAGGCCGAGCCGTCGCCGGTGACGGGCGCCGAGTCGCCGAGCATGGCCAGCACCACGATCGTCGCCAGCGCGGCCGGCAGCGCGATCATGAAGTTCTCGCGGAACTTGTCGCGCATCTCCGCGCCCTGGCTGCGGGTGGCGGCGATGGTGGTGTCTGAGATCACCGACAGGTTGTCGCCGAACATCGCGCCGCCGACCACCGCGCCCAGCACCAGCGCGGTATCGAGGCCAGCCGCATCGGCCATGCCCAGGGCGATGGGAACGACGGCCGCTATCGTGCCCATCGAGGTGCCGATCGCCAGCGAGATCAACCCGGCGAGCACGAACAGCCCCGGGAGCAGCAGCGAGGCCGGCAACACGCCGATGCCCAGTGCGACGACCGCGTCGACCGCGCCGATCGAGCGTGACACGTGCGCGAACGCACCGGCGAGCAGGAAGATCAGGCACATCAGCACGATGTTCGGATCGCCCATCCCGCGCAGCAGGATGTCGCCGGCGCGCAGGCCCTTGCGATGCGCGATCCACGCGCCCAGCGCCAGCGCCGGCAGGATCGCCACCGGCGCGCGCAACTGGTAGAAGCCCATGGGCACGCCCTGGACCGTGAAGTACAGGCCGGCGCCGAAGAACAGCGCCAGGAACAGCAGCAGCGGCGTCAGCGCGAGCGCGTCGGGGCGGACGCCGCCAGGCGGGGGTGCCGCCGGG
>NZ_JARUVM010000104.1 GCF_029763755.1 Luteimonas sp. 8-5 | reverse complement strand
AGGGCCGGCCGGGCCGCTTCGCCGCAGCCCAGGCAGCGCGGCCGCCAGGGGAGTGGAAGCCGCCAGCGCCGCCGCCCGTCAACCGGCTGGGCCGCGTTGCGGTTGACAGGCTCGGGCATGGTTTCCAGACTGCTCGGTTCCAGCTCCGGCTGCCGTCAGGAAATGCCCATGTCTGCTGTCAGGCCCGTCCTCCGCCACGACTGGCGCCGCGAGGAAGTGCTCGAACTGTTCGCCTTGCCGTTCCCGGAGCTGCTGTACCGCGCCGCCAGCGTCCATCGCGAACACTTCGACCCGGCCCAGGTCCAGGTCAGCACCCTGCTGTCGGTGAAGACCGGCGGCTGCCCCGAGGACTGCGGTTACTGCCCGCAGGCCGCGCGCTACCACACCGGCGTCGACGCCACCAAGCTGATGTCCACCGAGGCGGTGCTGGAGAAGGCACGCCAGGCCAAGGCCGCCGGCGCCTCGCGCTTCTGCATGGGCGCGGCCTGGCGCTCGCCCAAGGACCGCGACATTCCCAAGGTCGCGTCCATGATCCAGGAGGTGAAGGCGCGTGGCCTGGAGACCTGCGCCACCCTGGGCATGCTGTCCGACCCGCAGGCGCAGGCGCTCAAGGCCGCCGGCCTGGACTACTACCACCACACCCTGGACACCGCGCCCGAGTTCTACGGCGAGATCATCCACACCCGCGAGTTCCAGGACCGCCTGGATACCCTCTCGCACGTGCGCGACGCGGGCATGAAGACCTGCTGCGGCGGCATCGTCGGCATGGGCGAGTCGCGCGAGCAGCGCGCCGGCCTGCTCCAGGCGCTGGCGACCCTGCCGGCGCATCCGGATTCGGTGCCGATCAACCGCCTGGTCCAGGTCGAGGGCACGCCGCTGGCGGGTACCGCCGAGCTGGACCCGTTCGAGTTCGTGCGCACCATTGCCGTGGCCCGCATCCTGATGCCGAAGTCCATGGTGCGGCTGTCGGCCGGGCGCGAACAGATGTCCGACGAGCTGCAGGCGCTGTGCTTCGCCGCCGGCGCCAACTCGATCTTCTACGGCGAGAAGCTGCTGACCACCGGCAACCCCGACACCGAGCGCGACATGGCCCTGTTCGCGCGCCTCGGCCTGGTACCGATGCCGGTGCAGGTGGACGCGGCCGACCATGACCATGGCGGCACCATTCATGCCACCATCACCAGCCAGCCCGAGCCTGCGATCGCCTGATCGCCTGATCCCATGCAACGACCCGACATCCACGACCGCATCGAAGCCCAGCGCCTGGAACGCGAGGCGCACGGTCGGATCCGCGTGCGGCGCAGCGTGGTCCGTCGCGACGGCGTGGGTTGCGAGGTCGACGGGCGCTGGCTGCTGGATTTCTGCGGCAACGACTACCTCGGCCTGGCCCAGCACTTCGCGGTGGTCGACGCGCTGCAGGACAGCGCCGCGCGCAACGGCGCAGGCGGCGTCGCCTCGCACCTGGTCTGCGGCCACCACGCCGCGCACGACGCGCTCGAGCAGGAGATGGCCGACTGGCTCGGCACGCCGCGCGCGCTGCTGTTCGGCAGCGGTTACACCGCCAACCTCGCGGTGGTCCAGTCGCTCCTGGGCGACGGCGACACCTGCGTGCAGGACAAGCTCAACCACGCCAGCCTGATCGATGCCGCGCGCTTGGCCGATTGCCGGCTGCGCCGCTATCCGCACGGCGACGTCGAAGGCGCGATCCGTCAGCTGCGCGCGTTGCCCGAAGGCGCGGCGATGATCGCCACCGACGGGGTCTTCAGCATGGACGGCGACATCGCGCCGCTGCGCGAGCTGGCGCTGGTCGCGCGCGCGCAGCACGCGATGCTGTATGTCGACGATGCGCACGGCGTCGGCGTGCACGGCCCGGACGGACGCGGCAGCGTTGCCGCCGCCCGCCTGGATGCCGGACAGGTGCCGCTGCAGCTGGCCACGCTGGGCAAGGCACTGGGCAGCCATGGCGCCGTGCTCTGCGGTGATGCCGCGCTGATCCAGCACATTTCCGAGACCGCGCGTCCGTACATCTACACCACCGCATTGCCGCCGGCCCAGGCCGCCGCCGCGCTGGCCGCGGTGAAGCTCGCCCGCCGCGAGCAATGGCGCCGCGACAAGCTGCAGGAGTCGATAGCCCATTTCCGCGCCGGTGCGCAGAAGCTGGGCCTGTCGCTGCTGCCGTCCGACACGCCGATCCAGCCGCTGCTGTGCGGCGACGACCGCACTGCGTCGGCGATGTCGGCGGCGCTCGAGCAGTCGGGCTTCTGGGTGGCTGCGATCCGGCCGCCGACCGTGCCCGAGGGCAGCGCGCGGCTGCGCATCACGTTGAGCACCGGGCACGACCGCCTGCAGATCGATGCACTGCTGCACGGGCTGGCCCGGGCCCGCGACCAGCTGTCCGGGCGGCGGGCCGCAACACCGGCATGAGCGCCGCCGCGCAGGATCGTCGCCGCGCGCTGGCGGCGATCGCGGTTGCCTTGCTGTCGGGCCTGTTCTTCAGCCAGACCTACCTGTTCAACCGCGCCATCGCCATCGACGACGGGCACTGGGCGTGGACGGCGTCGTTGCGATACCTGGTGACCCTGCCGTTGCTGCTGCCATTGATGCCCTGGCAGGGCGGCACGGCGCCGGTGCTGCGTTCGATCGCTGCGCATCCGATGGCGTGGCTGCGCTACAGCGGGATCGGCTTCGTGGTGTTCTATTGCCTGCTCGCGTTCGCCGCCAGCAGCGGGCCGTCGTGGCTGGTCGCCGGTTCCTTCATGTTCACCGTGATCGCCGGCATGCTGTGCGCGCCCTTCATCTACCGCGACGCGCGCAGGCGCGTGCCGCGCGCGGCACTGGCGATCGGCGCGGCGATCTTCGCTGGCGTGCTGATGATGCAGGTCGGTCATGCGCAGGGGCCGCTCGACCGCGCCGGATGGATCGCACTGGCGTGCGTGTTGGGAGCCGCGATCGCATTCCCGCTGGGAAACCGCCTGCTGTTGCTGCACCTGGAAGACACCGGCGAACCGCTCAACGCCACCCAGCGCGTGTTCGGCATGACCCTGGCCGGCCAGCCGCTGTGGTGGCTGGTCGCGTTGTACGCCTGGTCGCAGGCCGGCGTTCCGCCCCTTTCGCAGGTGCTGCTTACGGCCGGCGTCGCGCTCAGCGCCGGCGTCGTCGCGATGATCCTGTTCTTCCAGGCCACCGGCATGGTCCGCGACAAACCGGCCGCGCTGGGCGCGGTGGAAGGCATGCAGGCGGCCGAACTGCTGATCACCATGCTGCTCGGTGTGTGGTTCCTGCACGAGGCCTGGCCGCGGGGCATCGCGCTGTGGGGCGTGGTCCTGATCGTCCTGGGCATCGCTGCGTTCGCCTGGCTGGTAGCGCGCCCGCCGGCGGGCGCCAGGCCCGACCCGCGCGTCCTGCGCACGGACCGCGGCGCATGAGCACGCGCCGGTACAGGGACGAAATCTACGTTGAGGTCGCGGGCGACGGTCCGCCGCTGGTGCTGCTGCACGGCTGGGCCATGCACGGCGGCATCTTCGCGCCCCTGGTCGAACGCCTGCGCGGGCGTTTCCGCATGCACGTGGTCGACCTGCCGGGGCACGGCAACAGCCGCGACTGCAGCGTGCCGTTGCAATTGCAGGCCTGCGTCGACGCGATCGCCGAGGTGGTGCCTGCCGGCGCGTCGTGGTGCGGCTGGTCGCTGGGCGGCCTGATCGCCTTGCATGCCGCAGCCACGCGACCTGCCGACGTGCCTGCGCTGGCGATGCTGTGCGCCAGCCCGCGCTTCGTTCGCGGCGAGGACTGGAAGCATGGCGTGGCCGCGGAAGTCTTCCGTGACTTCGCCAGCGGCCTGCGCGACGACTACCGCGGTACGCTCGATCGCTTTGTCGCGCTCGAGGCGTTCGGTTCGGAACATGCGAAGGACGAGATCCGCACCTTGCGCGAAGGACTGTTCGAACGCTGCGAGCCCGCCGCGTCGGTGCTTGCCGAGGGCCTGGAGTTGCTCGAGACCACGGATCTGCGCGACACCTTGCCCGGCCTGCAGGTGCCGAGCCTGTGGCTGGCCGGGCGGCGCGACCGCCTGGTCGATCCACGCGCGATGCGCGACGCCGCGGCGCTGGCGCCGGCCTCGACCGTGCACGTGGTGGAACACGCAGGACATGCGCCTTTCCTGACCCATGGCGATGAAGTCGCCACTCGTCTTTCCGCCCTGATGGAGCAACTGCAGTGAACCCCTTGTCGTGAACCACGGCGACACTTTCGATGCGCGCCAGGTGCGACGCGCGTTCTCGCGTGCGGCGCCCGGCTATGAAGCCGCCGCCGCATTGCAGCGCGAGGTCGAGGCGCAGCTGCTCGAGTCGCTGGAGTTCCATGCCGCGCGCCATGGCGACGACACCGTGCCGCAGCGCGTGCTCGACCTGGGCAGCGGCACGGGTCGCGCCGCGACCGCGATGCGCGGCCGCTGGCCGAAGGCGCACGTGCTGGCGATGGACCTGGCCTTGCCGATGCTGCGCGAGGGTCGAAACCGCGAACGCTGGCATCCGTTGCGCCGGCGCGTCGACCGCGTCTGTGCCGACGCACGCGCACTGCCGCTGGCCGACGGCGGCATCGACGTGCTGTTCTCCAACCTGTGCCTGCAGTGGGTCGAGGATCTGCCTGCGGTGTTCGCCGGATTCCGCCGCGTGCTGCGCCCGGGCGGGATGTTGCTGGTCTCCACCTTCGGCCCCGACACGCTATTCGAGCTGCGCAATGCCTTTGCCGCCGCCGATGCCGAGGCCCCGCACGTCAGCCCGTTCGCCTCGATCGCCACCTTCGGCGACGCGCTGATGCATGCCGGCTTCCGCGATCCGGTGCTCGACCGCGACAACATCGTCAACCGCTATCCCGACCTGCCGGCGCTGATGCGCGAACTGCGTGCGCTGGGTGCGACCAACGCATTGCGCGGGCGCCGGCACACGCTCACCGGCAAGTCGCGTTTCGCCCGCGCCGCCGAACACTACGCGCGCGAATACGGCGACGCGCAGGGCCTGCCGGCGACCTGGGAGATCATCACCGCCATGGCCTGGGCACCGCCTGCCGGTGCACCGATCCGCGAGCGCGACGCCGAGATCGCCAGCTTCCCCGCCAACCGGATTCCGATCCGGCGTCGCGGAAACGCGCCCTCAGGTTGAGAACGGCAGCGCGTCCAGGTCGACGTTGCCGCCGCTGAGCACCACGCCCACGCGCTTGCCTGCAAACCGCTCGCGCTGCTGCAGCACCGCGGCCAGGGCGATGGCGGAGGAGGGCTCGACCAGCAGCTTCAGCCGCGTCCACAACAGGCGCATCGCCGCAACGGTGTCGCTGTCGTCGACCACCACCACCGACGCGCCATGGCGGCGCAGGATCTCGAAGCCCGGCGCGCCGAGCGTCCCGCGCAATCCGTCGCAGATCGTGTCAGGAACGAAATCGTGGTCCAGGCGACCGGTGGCCAGGGACGCCGCGGTGTCCGCCGCGCCTCGCGGTTCGGCCAGCACGAGTTGGCAGCCGGGCGCCTGCGCAGCCGCCACCAGCGCGCAACCCGACGCCAGCCCGCCGCCACCCACCGGCGTTACCAGCACGTCCAGCGTGCCGGCGGCGTTGAGCAGTTCAAGCGCCACCGTTCCCTGGCCCGCGATCACCATCGGATCCACATAGGGATGGACGAACGTGGCCGCGGTCCCGCGCTGCACCTCGGCCGCCTTCGCCTCGCGCGCGGCGATCGTCGGCGCGCAGCGATGCAGGGTCGCGCCATAGCCGCGGATCGCGGCGAGCTTGGCCTCGACCGCACCTTCGGGCACCACCACATGGCAGGCGATGCCACGCGTGCGCGCCGCCAGCGCCAGCGCAGCGCCGTGGTTGCCGGAAGAATGGGTGACCACGCCGCGCGCGGCCGTGTCGGCGTCCAGCGCCCACACCGCGTTGCAGGCCCCGCGGAACTTGAACGCCCCCGCGCGCTGGAGCGGTTCGCACTTGAAGTGCAGTTCGCAACCGGCCATCGCCTCCAGGGTGCGCGAGCGCAGCACCGGCGTGGCATGGGCATGCGGGGCGATCCGTGCGGCCGCGGCGAGAACGTCCCGGAAGCCGGGTAGCGAGGGGTTTTCCTTGGTCATGCGGCATCGTAATACCTGAGCCGTTCAGGCAGCAGCCACCCCGATGGCGCAGGATTAAGCACCGATTCAATGCCTGGCGCCGATGCTGGGCCCACTCCGCAGGGGCCAGGCTCATGATCCGCAAGCTGATTCTTCCCGCACTCGCCGCCCTGTTGCTGGCCGGTTGTGCGAGCTACCAGTACCGGAGCGGTACCGCCGGCGACTACTACTATGGCCAGCCGGGCACCGAGTACCGCTATTACGGCTACCCGTCGTACGGCTACGGCGGTTACGGCTATGGGGCCTACGGCTACGGCTACCCGTCGTACTTCAGCTACCGCAGCTATTACGGCTATCCATATGGCTATGGTGGCTACTACCGGCCACCCTACAAGGGTCCGCACCACGGTCACGGCCACGGTGGCAACCACAACGGCGGCAACGATCCGGGTCCGGGCCAGAATCCGCCTCCGGCCGGCAACGACAACCAGGATCGCCCGACTGCGCCGTGGCGCGACCTGGAGCGCCTGCGCGAGCGCGCCCGCGTGCACGACCGCGTGCGCCCGTCCAGCGCCGAACCCGGCGCGGCCCCGTATCGGCGGGTCACCCCGCAGCGATCCAGCCCGGCCCCGCAGCGCTCGAATCCGGTCCGGCAGCGGTCGAATGCGGTTCCGCAGCGGTCGAATCCGGTCCGCTCCCGCTCTTCGGAAGTCCGGAGCATCCGGAAACGAGACCGCGGTCCCACTACGGAACTCTGATCGGGCTTGCGTGCCCCGGCGTGGATGCCCAAGCTAGCGTCCATGTGACGCTGCGCGTCCCATCGCGACCCTGATCGCGTCACATCGCTCCTATGTCGATACCCGGCGGGGACCTCCGGATCCCCCCTGTTCCGTTACCTCGCCGGGTGTCGGCACTCTTCCCGGGACGCAAGGGCCCTGGAAAAGGAGAGGGGCCGGCGCCCCCCGACGCCAGCCCCTCGTTGCTTCCCCGGTATGCGCTGGGCCCGCCCTGTTCCATCCGGGCCCCTGAGCGCCCCTGACGCATCTGCCACGCCGGGTGCATGGATGTAGACGCAGGAACCGTGCCAACTTTTCCCGCGCGATAATGCCCCCGTGACCCAGCCCGCCCGCTCGCGCCAGGATTTCCAGCGCCACGACGTGATCGTGGTCGGCGGCGGCCATGCCGGTACCGAGGCCGCACTGGCCGCGGCCCGCGCCGGCGCCCGCACGCTGCTGCTGACCCACAACATCGAGACCGTGGGCGCGATGAGCTGCAACCCGGCCATCGGCGGCATCGGCAAGGGGCATCTGGTGCGCGAGATCGACGCCATGGGCGGGATCATGGCGCGTGCGGCCGACGCGGCCGGCATCCAGTGGCGCCGCCTCAACGCCTCCAAGGGCCCGGCGGTGCGCGCCACGCGCTGCCAGGCCGACCGCGCGCTGTACCGCGCCTTCATCCGCAGGGCGGTCGAGGCGCAGGACAACCTCACGATCTTCCAGGCACCCGTCGATGACCTCATCATCGAGGGGGACGCCGTCCGCGGCGCCATCACCAACACCGGCCTGCGCTTCGAGGCGCCCGCCGTGGTGCTGACCGCCGGCACCTTCCTGGCCGGCAGGATCCATGTGGGCGAAACGCAGTACGCCGCCGGGCGCATGGGCGATCCGCCGGCGACCACGCTTGCCGCGCGGCTGCGCGAGCGCCCCTTCGTCGTCGACCGCCTCAAGACGGGCACGCCGCCGCGCATCGACGGCCGCACGCTGGACTACTCGGTGATGGAGATCCAGCCCGGCGACGATCCGCGCCCGGTGTTCTCCTTCATGGGCTCGCGCGACGACCATCCGCGCCAGGTGCCGTGCTGGATCACCCACACCAGCGAGCGCACCCACGAGATCATCCGCGGCGCGCTGCATCGTTCGCCGCTGTACAGCGGCCAGATCGAAGGCACCGGGCCGCGCTACTGCCCGTCGATCGAGGACAAGGTGGTGCGTTTCGCCGACAAGGCCTCGCACCAGATCTTCGTCGAGCCCGAAGGCCTGGACGTCACCGAGATCTATCCCAACGGCATCTCGACCTCGCTGCCGTTCGACGCGCAGCTGGAGCTCGTGCATTCGATCCGCGGCTTCGAGAACGCGCACATCACCCGGCCCGGCTACGCGATCGAGTACGACTACTTCGATCCCCGCGGGCTCAAGGCCTCGCTCGAGACCAAGGCGGTCTCCGGCCTGTTCTTCGCCGGCCAGATCAACGGCACCACCGGTTACGAGGAAGCCGCCGCGCAAGGGTTGGTGGCCGGCCTCAACGCCGCGCGCTTCGTGCGCGGCCTGGAGGCATGGTCGCCGCGCCGCGACCAGGCATACATGGGCGTGCTGATCGACGACCTGATCACCCAGGGGACGCCCGAGCCGTACCGCATGTTCACCTCGCGCGCCGAGTACCGCCTGCAGTTGCGCGAAGACAACGCCGACCTGCGCCTGACCGGCATCGGCCGCGAGCTCGGCCTGGTCGACGACGCGCGTTTCGCCGCCTTCGAGCGCAAGCGCGATGCGGTCGAACGCGAGACCGCGCGCCTGGGCGCGCTGTGGGCTTCGCCCGCGAACGCGCTGGGCGGCGAAGTCGCCGGCGTGCTGCAGCTGCCGTTGTCGCGCGAGACCAACGCGCTGGACCTGCTCAAGCGGCCCGAAGTCGATTACGCCAGGCTGCTGTCGCTGCCGTCGCTGATGCCGGCGGTGGCCGATGCCGACGTGGCCGAGCAGGTCGAGATCGGCGTGAAGTATGCCGGCTACCTCGAACGCCAGCGCGAGGAGATAGCGCGCCAGCAGCGCCACGAGACCACGCGCATTCCCGACGGCTTCGACTACGCGCAGGTACGCGGCCTGTCCGCCGAAGCGCAACAGAAGCTCGAGCGCGTGCGCCCCGAGACCATCGGCCAGGCGCAGCGCATCCCGGGCGTCACCCCCGCCGCCATCTCCCTCCTGCTCGTCCACGTCGCCCAGTGGGAGCGGCGGAAGCCGCGAAAGGACTATCCATGCGCAAGTTGATCGCCGTTCTGCTGTTGCTCGCCGTCGCCGCCTGCGGCAAGGAACCGGATGCCGCCGCCGTCGTCGCGGATCCGAAGCAGCCCTACGCCGTACACGAATGGCCGATCCCCGCGCAGGCGCACTCCGGCCAGCCGGACCTGGCGTCCGCGCCCGACGGCCGCGTGCTGCTCACCTGGATCAGCCGCCTGCCTGGCCGCAGGCCTGCGCTGATGTACGTCGGCATGGCCGAAAACGGCCACTGGTACAGTTCGGCGCGCAGCGTCGTGGTCGGCGAGTCGCTGATGGCCAGCTGGGCGAACGTGCCGCACATCGCGCAGACCCCGGACGGCGCGCTCTGGGTCCAGTTCATGCAGAAGCGCGGCGAAGGCCACGCCGGCGACATCGCCCTGGCGCGTTCTTCCGACGGCGGCTTCAACTGGAGCACCCCGGTCGCGGTGAACGACACCGGCATCATGGCCGAGCACGGCTTTGCCGCGCTGTGGCCGGTCGGCCGCGACCGCATCGGCGTTGCCTGGTTGGCAGGCCCGCCGATGGAAGAGGGTGCCGACACCGGCGAAGGCATGCACCACGGGCACGGCAGCACCCAGCTGCGCGCCACCACCTTCGACCTGAACCTGCAGCGCAGCGACGACACCGTGCTCGACACGATGACCTGCGACTGCTGCCAGAGCGAACTGGCGATGACCACGCAAGGGCCTGTGCTGGCCTACCGCGACCGCACCGCAGCCGAGGTCCGCGACATCGTGGTCGTGCGCATGACCGCCGACGGCTGGAGCGAGCCGGTGCTGGTGCATCCGGACAACTGGGTGATGGCCGGTTGCCCGGTCAACGGCCCGGCGATCGCGAGCCACGGTGACAACGTCGTCGTTGCCTGGTTCACCGCGGCCGACGACAAGCCGCTGGTGCAGGTGGCGCGCAGCACCGACGCCGGCGCCAGCTTCCGCCCGCCGGTGGTGCTGGAGCAGGGCAATGCCGTGCAGGGCCGCACCGCAGTCGCCCTCGACGAAGCCCAGGCCTGGATCCTGTGGATCCGCGAGGATGCGGGCGGCCAGTCGCTGTGGCTGTCGCGGCGCACTCCGGACCTGTCGACCGAACTGCAGCGCCTGGAAGTGGCGAAGCTGCAGGGTCGCGGCCGCGCCACCGGCTATCCGCAGATCGTGCTGCGCGACGGTGTCGCGCACATCGCGTGGACCGACATCGTCGACGGCGTCTCGCGCCTGCGCGGCGCGATCGTCAGTCCCTGACCCGTGGGAGCGGCGGCAGCCGCGACTCAGGCAGTCGCGGCCGGCCCGCCCAGCACGCGCGCCGGCAGGAACAGCAGCGCACGCAGGAACGCGAAGATCGCGGCGAAGGTGATGCCGACCAGCCGGAACGGGAGGGACACCAGCCATACCAGCGGCCAGAGCACGAGTGCGAGCAGCGCCAGCGGCCAGCACACGACGAGCAACAGGCACCACAGGAGGAAAGCGGCCATGGGGAAACTCCGGTACGAGCCCCGAGTCTAGCGCAGCCAGCCCGCGCGTACGCCATGGCGGCCCAGCAGCGCCAGGGCAATGGAGATCACCAGCACCACGCCCTGCATCGCCACCGCGCCGGGCCCGGCCAGTGTTGCGCCGTCGGCAAGCACGAACAGGCCGATGTCCTGGGCGATCACGCCGACCAGCGACAGCCACAGCAGTTTCGAAGCCCAGCGCTTGCGCAGCAGCAGGCCGATGCAGCCGACCGCGCCGCCGAGCACCGCCACGCCGGTGGCCGAGACCGCCCACAGCGGGCGCGACGCGTACAGCTGCTGCATCTCCGCGCCCATCGCCGCCACCTGTTCCGGCGTCAGGCGCATGTCCATGACCCAGGCGAAGCAGCCCAGCAGGTTCCACAGCAGGCCCACGATGGCGACGGGCGTCAACCACTTCGGTGCATTGCTCATTTCCGTTTCCTCTTCGGAGTGGGAAGGGCGTCGAAGGTCGTACGCAACAGCTTGCGCAGGGCTTCGCTGTCGTCGAGATCCTCGACCAGGAACCACGGTTTGGCTTCCGGGTAGGGTTCCACGCCGGGCGGATCGCCGCCCAGCAACGCCCGGCCGGCGGGCGTCGGTTTCAGCAACAGCTGGTCGTCGCACACCAGCGCAACAATTCTGCCGTCCAGCCACAGACCCCACTCGCCGAACAGGCGCTTGTGCACCAGTTCGTCGCCGAGGCCGATCTGCTCAACGACGTATTCGACGAAGCCGGGATCGGAAGCCATGGCTGTTCGTTTTCCGGCCTCAGGAGTCGCTGCGGGCGTTTCGTTGCGACAGCAAATGGGTGAGAAGCTCGTTGGTGCGGCGGCTTTCGGCGATCAGCGTATCCAGCCGCCCCTTGGTGCCGAAGATCGCGAACGGCAGGAAGAACCAGACGATCGCCACCAGCAGCAGGAAGAAGAACACGAACAGGCCCAGGATTCCGCTGAACAATCCCAGCCCAAGCATTGCGTCGGTCATTGCACTCCCCCTTGTCCCACGATGCGCGCCAGCAAAGCGCCGGCGAGCGCCCCAACGCCCGCGACCAGGAGGCCCGGGCCTGCCGACAATATCAATTCCAGCGGCCACAGGTTGTGCGAGGTCGGATCCCGGATGCCCTCCGCGACGACCCGCGCGAACACGGCGGCCGGAACGGCAGAGCCGGCGACGAGCGCGGTCAGCCAGGCACGGGTGCCCAGAAAGGCGCGGCAAAGGAACGAGATGGCGCCCACGGCGACCAGGCCCCAGCCCCAGATGTCCCCGGGCAACCCGACCTGCGCATAGGGAATGGGCCAGTATGGCAACCCCGTGGCCAGGAAGCTCGCCGCGACTGCGGCAACCAGGATGCGGATCTCCCTCGTCATCGTGCCTCCTGCGTCATGCCAGGAAGAATTCGACTTTTCCGCAACTGGCGCACGCGTGGACATCGAAACTTTCCCGGTTCACCAGGAGCTCGCCCACATCCCCCAATCCGACCGGCCAGGTACGCGAGCCTTCGTGGAACTTCATGCGCCGCGACAGCACCATCGGCTCCCCGCAACGCAGGCAGTTCAACTTGCGCACGACCGGCGCTCGCGAGGCGGGTGGCGCTTCGTCGGGAACGAAGCCATCAGCCGGCGGCGCGCCGTCAGCGCTGGTGCCGCAGCGCCAGCAGACGGAATAGCCGGGTTCGAAAGCTTCATCGCACTGCGGGCATCTGTCCATTCAACGACTTCCATGTCTCATCGATGGGGGCAAAGATAAACCATTCCCGCCTGTTCCTACGCGGCGGGAGAAGTCATGTGGACCTTGCCGTGTTCGTCCACGGTTCGGGTCTCGAATCCGAGTCTTTCATACAACAGCAAGGCCGGATTGTCGACGAAGACGCGCAGCCCGACGCGTGGAAAACCACGGCGCACGGCGTCCGCCCGGGTCCAGGCAATCGCCCAGCTACCGATGCCTTGATTCTGCCATGCGGGCAGGACCTGCAAGTCACGGATGTCCAGAGCATCGTTGTTTGCCAGCAGACGGAGCACCCCCACCATCTCGTCGTTGGCCAGCAGCATGTAATTCTCGAACTCGCCCCACGTAGTCTGGAAGCGTTTGCGGCTCCATTCGACGCCACGCGTCGCGTGGTAATGCGCCATGTTGCCGCGGCTCACCGCCTCGCAGAAGGCGATGTCGGAATCGACAGCGTGTCTGATCGAAAGACGCATCAGCGTCGGGCGCCTTCGATTGCCCGCCATGCATTTTCGCGGCCGACGCTTTGTTCCCATTCCCGGTAACGGAGCGCGAGCGGCCGTGCGTATTCCGGAAGGTCGTACTCGGGCGGCTCGCTCACGAAGAACGGCATGCCTTCCTTGAACCAGTCCGGTGTCCGCTCCCTGCCGCGCAAGCCGAGCTCCTGCGCCTGGAGCATGTGGATGTATTCGTGTTCGACGATGTGCGGAACCCAGGATTCCGGCGGCAGGATCACCCCCCAGTCGAACAGCGTGGCGCCACGCTCCACGCCGCCGCCGAACGAGCGATAGCAGGCGCGGCTCGAGCAGAACACGGTCAGTGGTGGTTCCTCCAGTGCAACCAGCTCGCGCCCCACGGCGGCTATCGCGGCCTGCTGCAGTGCCCGCGCTTCGTGCAGCCGCCCCGGCTCCTCGACGCAGATCCTGTCGAAGCAGCTCACCCCATTGAGCTCGGGCGCGAGGATCCGGATGGGCTTGAATGCCGCCCAGGCGATGGCAGGCAGGGAGACGATGGCGGCGACCACCAGCAGAACCGCCGTGCGGGGTGCGTTGATCGCCACGTTACCGGATGGTGGGATCGTAGAGGTTGAGCAGCACGAGCGCCCCAAGTCCCAGCAGGTTGGCCAGCATGTGGCCGGCCACGCACCAGCGCAGGCTGCCGGTGCGTTGATAGGCCAGGCCCCATATCACCCCGACGAGGAGCAACGCGCCAACCGCCTCGGGTTTGCGCAGCGGCAGCGAATGGATACCCCAGATGAGGGGGTGGCTGGCTGCAAACCATGCCGACGAATACAGCAGGCTCGCGGCCTTGCCCCACGAGGCGGTGGAGTCCATCAGCATGCCACGCCAGTACGACTCCTCGAACCACGGATTGACCAGGGCGAACACGAGCCATGCCGCGACCAGTCCCGTGTCCGAGAGCAGCGACCAATGGCTCGCGAACCCGTGCAGCGAGAGCAAGCCGGCCATGACGGCAAGGGCCGACCAGAAGACCGAACCGGTGGCGCGCGCGAACCTGTTCGTGGGCGGGCGTGGATACCGGCGCAGCAGGAATCCGATGACCAGCCAGAAGCCGAGCATGGTGGGGACCCATGCCCACACGCCGAGGTAGTGCCCCGCGATGAACTGGATGGCGCCGCAGATCGCGACGAGCGCGATGGGCGACAAGGCAAACAGGAGCCCGGCCGTGCGCGAGTGCATCATGCCGGCGGTTCCCACAGCTCCACCTTGTTGCCGTCCGGATCGATGACCCAGCCGAAGCGCCCCTGCTCGGAAGTTTCCGTCTTGGCGAGGACGTTGCAGCCTTCGGCCCGCAAGGCCGTCAGCAGCGCGTCCAGGTCGGCGACGCGGAAGTTCACCATGAACGAACCGGTGCCCGGCGCCATGTAGGTCGTGTCCGCCGCGAAGGGACTCCAGAGCGTGATGCCCGCTTCGCTGCCGTCGCCGCCCCACTGGAACACCGCGCCGCCCCAGTCGCTCACGTCCAGGCCGAGATGGTCGCGATACCAGGCCGAAAGCGCTTTGGGGTCGCGCGCCTTGAAGAAGATGCCGCCGATGCCGGTTACGCGCTTCATCGCTGGGATTTCGCCCATTCAGGTCATTCACGCAATCCTACACCGGGTAGCGCATGATCGGCCTTGCATTCGCTGGGTGAGTCACCCCTTCGTGCTTCCTGGGCCTCCGTGCAGCTCACCAGTTCGGGCTGGAGCGACTCTTGAAATTCCGTCTTTATGCCGGGCCATCGGCCTGGTTGCTCGTACCGGAATGCATGCTGGCATCGCAGGCTGCCGCCACCAGGCATGGGCCGCTGCAACTGCTGGGCACCATCGACGACGCGTTGGTCGACAAGGCAGCCCTGCCGTCCATCCTTGCGATGATCGACGCCGATTCTTTCGCCACCATCCCCGGCGACATGGCCACGCACCTGGAGCGTGCAGCGCTGGGTATGGAAATGTCCGACTGACCCGACTGGGCGTCAGGACGCAGGCGCCTGGATCGGTGCTGCTCGCGGCCGCCGCAGTGCCACCGACTTCAGGAACTCCAGCGGCTCGACGAAGAACGGGTTCTCGTGCACCTGCTCGCCGAGGATCACGTGCGAGTGCGTGGCCAGGGCATCGGCCACGACCTGCCCGCTGCACTCGTTGATGTCGTAGACGCAGAGCAGGGTGCAGTCGTATTGCGACGCCAGCAGGTTGACCTTGGCCTCGTAGGCCATCAGTTCGTCGGTGGTCTGCAGGTTGCGCATGATCCAGACCGCATCGCCATACACGCGCAGCCGTCCACGCGGGCCGTTGGTCGCGTTGCGCAACTGCTCCTCGAGCAGCATGTACATGCGGTCCACCACGAACATGCCGCCGAGCAGGTAGGTGTCCTCGGAAGCGAGGACCCTTAGCTGCTCACTGTCCAGGGCCGGGTCGACGGCCACGCCGCCGGCGCGCATCCGCTCCAGATGCTCGACATGGAAGCCGGACTCGACGATGGTGAGGACCTCCTCGCCCGCCTCGATGCCCTCGTGGAAATAGGGATTGAGGATCCGGTATTGCTCGTCGATCGACGACACGAACGCGCAGACGTGCCGGCAGGGGACGCGGTGCCCGCAGAGGGTGACGGCTTGGGGGGCATCAGGTGTCATGGCTGCTCAATGAGTCAGGGCAATGCCAAAGCCCACGCCCAAGGCCACATTGTCGAGGGCGGCGCCGAAGCCCGTGCCAATTTCGACACCAAGCGCGATGCCGATGCCGAGGTTGGTGGACTTCATGTCGTCGCTGTTCCTGGGCATGTGATATACCTCGAAAGGGGCTCTTGCCTAGAAGCGTAGATTACCGGTAACAAGGGTGCCAAATGGCGACTCCACCGTTTCGACGAAGACCGCGGATCCTTCACCAAGCATGAAAGGAAGGTTTCTTCCCATGCACATGGACATATCCAGGTCCCCGTCACCTGTCTTGATAGTGGCGCCTAGTCGTGCGCAGCGCCCTGACCGCCTACGCGTAAACGCTTTTTGCGAGCTCGGGTCCCAGCTATTGACGATTCCCACGCGGTACTGGGCTTGCCCAGTCGCTATTGCAAGAATGGATGCGCCGAAATAGATGAGCGCCAGATAGGAAAAAACCACCATTACCAGGAAAATGATGGTGCGTAGCCCGCGATTATCCCGCTTCCCGAACGACCTCGACGATGGCTCTGCCTTGTAGGGGACTCGCGCGTTCATGAGCCAATACGCCGTGAAGAGCGCAACTGGAGCGGCAAGCAGGAACGTGATGGGTTTCGGGTAGAAGGATTCCAAACCCATGCCGACCACGGCAACAAGCATCAGGGCAATGGATATGGTGGTCGCAGCAATCTTTTTCATGGAATCCAGCGATCAAATCAAGCCGCGCCGCTTTGCGACGGCGGCAGAGTCGCAATCCTGTGGGACTTTACCGGCGCTGCGAAGCCGTGTCGGCTTGAACGAACTGTTGGGCACCGGGCGGTAGGACCCTGGCCTGGCGAGCTTCATAAACAAACTCTGGCGCATTGACGTACTGCAGAGCGCTGTCCCACAGTGGATCCGTACGGTCGAGAAGATTGTCCGCCAGCGCTTTTATCTCTGGCGGGGCATTGTCCGTGAAGTAGCCTTTGCTGCCAGCATTCTTGTCATAGCTGACGCCCCTTATCTCGAACCCCAGGGGCAAGACATTTCTTGCCTTCTGCTGCTCGATATCCGCGTGCGCCGTTTCCCAGGTTATGGCGCGTGCCATCAAATAGTAAGCGCGCCCATCAAATCTTCCATTAGCCGTGTAATCCGAGCGTGGCGGATACTTGGGATGGATCCTTCTTCTGAACAGACCACCGACAACGAATCTAAAGTGCATGTTGTCGGAAGACATCTCGTAACGACGGCAGTCGACAACATCAACCCAATGGCCTTTTGCCTGCGCGAGATGCTTCTTCACCAGAAGGACGGCAAACGCTTCTTCTGTGTTCGCGTACTCGCGATATCTTTTGAGTAGCTTTTCGATCATGGCTCGTTTGCCGAGGATGTGGGCACTGCGCCTGACGCAGGAGCTACCCGTCGGGGAAGTTCCGGCTCGGCTTGAATGATCGAATGGACTCCTCCCGCGTCGCCACACGGCTTCGTTGAGCCAGACTGATGTTTC
>NZ_JARUVM010000103.1 GCF_029763755.1 Luteimonas sp. 8-5 | reverse complement strand
TCGGCGGCCCCGACGCCGTGCGCCAGCTCCTGGGCGCACTGCCCGAAGGCTTCGCAAGGCCGGTGGTCGTGCGCCAGCGCCTGGACGGCGGTCGCCACGACCGGCTGGTGCAGCAGATGCAGCGCGCCACGATCCTGCCCGTCGCGCTCGCCGAAGCCGGCACGACGCTGCAGTCGGGCCGCATCTACATCCTTCCCGATGGCATGACGACGACCCCGCAGGGCGAGTCTGCCGTGTTCAGCGCCACCGATGCGCCGGTCCCGGTGCTCGCCGGCCTGGCCGCAAGCGACAGCGCGATCCTGCTGCTCAGCGGCAGCGATCCGGCCGTGGTTCCGGAAGTCATGGGCGCTGCCAGCCAGGGCGCGCTGGTCGCCGGCCAGGCGCTGGAAGACTGTTTCGACAGCGCCGCCTCGGCGGCGCTGGTCGCCGCGGGCGGGCAGGCCATGGCGCCCGCCGACTTCGCCCAGCGCCTGTCCACGCGCTGGCTTTCCCTGAGTCTGTGAGCACGAAGCCATGAACATGACCGCCCAGGCCGATATCCGAGGCGTGCTGATCCAGATCGCGGGCGCGCGCCTGTTGCTGCCCAACGCCACCATCGCCGAGGTGCTCTCGTTCGCCGACCCGGAGCCGATCGCCGATGCGCCCGAATGGCTGCTCGGCCGCATCCGCTGGCGCGGCTGGCAGCTGCCGCTGGTCGCGTTCTCGCGCCTGGCCGGCATCGCCCAGGAGAAGGGCGGGCTGGGCAGCAAGGTCATCGTGCTCAAGGCCCTGGGTGGCGATCCCAAGGCGCCGTTCTTCGCGGTCCTGACCCAGGGCTTCCCGCGCCTGGTCACGGTGTCGGATTCACGCCTGGTGACCCGCGAGACCGAACCCTCGCTGCTGCCCAACGGCGTGCAGGCGCAGGTGCTGCTCAACGAGGACGAGGCCCTGGTGCCCGACCTGGAAGCGGTCGAGCGCATGATCGGCGAGACGCTGCAGCAGGCCGCCTAGGCCGAGAGATCCCCGTAGCGCGATTGCAGCGCGGCGATGGCCGCGATGCCGGCGGTCTCCGTGCGCAGGATGCGCGGCCCCAGGCGCAGGCCGGTGAAGCCGGCAGACTGCAGCTGTCCGCGGTCGCGCGGCGACCAACCGCCTTCCGGACCCACCGCCAGGATGCAGGTGCCGCCCGCATCGGCCACCGTGGCGATCGATTCGCCGGCGCCCGGATCGAGCAGGAACCGCGCGCTC
>NZ_JARUVM010000102.1 GCF_029763755.1 Luteimonas sp. 8-5 | reverse complement strand
CCCGCA
Organism: Luteimonas sp. 8-5; assembly: GCF_029763755.1. Lineage (GTDB taxonomy): Bacteria > Pseudomonadota > Gammaproteobacteria > Xanthomonadales > Xanthomonadaceae > Cognatiluteimonas. The sequence goes on along the minus strand of NZ_JARUVM010000102.1, from coordinate 16,057 downwards.
TCGGCCACCGTGGCGATCGATTCGCCGGCGCCCGGATCGAGCAGGAACCGCGCGCTCCCTGCCGGCAACGCGTCCAGCGCCGCCTGCAGCGGTTGCGGCGGTTCGACCGCGGGAAGCCGCGCCCGCCCGCTTTGCCCGCATGCCGAGGCCACCACGCTGCGCCAGTGCGCCAGGCGCTTGCCTGCGCGCGCCGCGTCGAGCCGCACTTCGCTGCGTTCGCTTTCCACCGGAACGAAGCCGGCGACGCCGAGCTCGGTCGCCTTCTGCAGGATCCAGTCCATCTTCTCGCCGCGGGCGATGCCCTGCAGCAGCACGATGCGCAGCGGCGACTCGTTGTCGACCGGCGTCGACGCGACCACTTCGGCCTCCGCGCCGCGCTTGCCCGCCGACAGCAGCCGCGCCTGGTAATCGTTGCCGTCGCCGTTGAACAGCGTGCAAGGGTCGCCGGGCTGCATGCGCATGACCCGGACCAAGTGCGTGGCGGCGTCCTCCGGCAGCACCACGGTGTCGCCGACGGCCAGCGCCTGTTCGACATGGACGCGGGTCAGGCGCATGCGGTGGCCTCGTCGATGACTTCGGCGGTGACCGTGGCGAGCAGCTCGAGCTGGGCGTCGTCGATGCAGTACGGCGGCATCCAGTACAGGATGTCGCCCAGCGGACGCAGCACCACGCCGCGATCCAGCCCGGCCCGGTAGGCGCGCAGGCCCACGCGCGACCCTGGGTCGAAAGGCGTGGCACGTTTGCCGTCGCGCGCCAGTTCGAACGCCACGATCATGCCCGTCTGCCGCAGGTCGGCCACGTGCCGGTGCGACCCGAGCGGTGCGGCGAGGGCGGCCATGCGCGCGGCCGTGGCACGGTTGCGCGCCAGCACGTCGTCGCTCCCGAAGATCGACAGCGCGGCCAGCGCCGCCGCGCAGGCCAGCGGATTGCCGGTATAGCTGTGCGAATGCAGGAACGCGCGTTCGCGCGAATCGTCGAGGAATCCTTCGTAGATGGACTGCGTGGCCAGCGCCGCCGCAAGCGGCAGGAAACCGCCGGTCAGGCCCTTGGACAGGCACAGCAGGTCCGGCTGGATTCCGCCGGCCGGCGCCTGCTCGCAGGCGAACAGCGTGCCGGTGCGGCCGAAGCCGACCGCGATCTCGTCGGCGATCATCATCACCCCGTGCGCGTCGCACAGGTCGCGCGCCAGGCGCAGGTACAGCGGGTGATGCATGCGCATCCCGCCGGCGCACTGCACCAGCGGCTCGAGGATGAAGGCGCAGACCTCGCCGGCGTGCGCCTGCAGCAGCGCGTCCAGCGCTTCGGCGGCCCGGCGCGCGCAGTCCTCCGGCGACTGGCCGGGCTCGGCCAGGTAGGCATCGGGGCTGGGCGCGAACAGGCACTCGGCCAGCAGCGGCGCGTACACCCGGCGGTAAAGCGGCACGTCGCCCACCGCCAGCGCGCCGAGGGTTTCGCCGTGGTAGCCGTTGGCCAGGGCGACGAACTTCGTGCGCTGGTCTTCGCCGCGGTTGCGGAACCAGTGGAAGGCCATCTTCAGCGCCACCTCGACGCCGGCCGAGCCGTTGTCGGCGTAGAACACCTTCGCAAGGGGAGCGCGGCCCGCCTCGCGCGGCGCGATCGCCAGCAACTGCTCCGCCAGTTCCACCGCCGGCGCGTGCGAGAACCCGGCCAGGATCACCTGCTCCAGGTTGCGCGCCTGGGCCGCGATCGCCGCTCCGATGCGCGGTTCCGCATGGCCGAAGAGGTTGGTCCACCAGCTCGACACGGCGTCCAGGTAGCGGCGGCCGTCGCGGCCCAGCAACCAGGCGCCTTCGCCCCCGGCCACCGGAATCAGGGGGAGCGTGTCCGGATGCTCGCGCATCTGCGTGCATGGGTGCCACAGCACCTCGAGGTCGCGCGCGCGCCAACCTTCGGCATCGGTTGCCCTTATCATGGACACATGATGACCCGCCGGTTGCCCACCGTCCACGGCGTCACCGAGCACGAGTCCGGGCCATACCGGCTGGAACGTCTGGAACTGGAGTTCGGTAACGGCGAACGCCGCCAGTACGAGCGCCTGAACGGACGCGGCCACGGCGCGGTGATCGTGGTCCCGCTGCTCGACGACGACACCGTCCTGCTGGTGCGCGAATACGCCGCCGGCCTGCACCGCTACGAACTGGGCCTGGTCAAGGGCCGGATCGATGCCGGCGAGCAGCCGCTGGACGCCGCCAACCGCGAGCTGCAGGAAGAGGCCGGCTATGCGGCGCGGTCGCTGCACCTGCTGCGCATGCTGACCCTGTCGCCGCACTACATGAGCGACCAGGCGCACGTGGTCGTCGCCCGCGACCTGTATCCGCAGCGCCTGCCGGGCGACGAGCCCGAAGAACTCGAAGTGGTGCCGTGGAAGCTCGACGCGCTGCACGAACTGGTCCTGCGCGAGGACTTTTCCGAAGGCCGCGCGGTGGCGGCACTGTTCATGACCAGGGAGTGGCTGCGCCATGGCGGTGGGTGATTTCCACATGCCGGATTACGGCGTGCTCGATTACGACATGCTCCGCGAGGGCATCATCGCGCTGTCGCGGCAGGCGTCCGCGGCGATCATGGAGATCTACGGCGGCGACTTCGCGGTCCAGCACAAGGACGACGATTCGCCGCTCACCGCCGCCGACCTCGCCTCGCACCGCTGCATCGTCGAAGGCCTGGAAAAACTGTCGCCCCGCATCCCGATCCTGTCCGAGGAGTCGGCCGAGGAAGTACCCGCGCTGCTGCGCCGGCAATGGCCGCTGATGTGGCTGGTCGATCCGCTCGACGGGACGCGCGAGTTCGTCAAGCGCAACGGCGAGTTCACCGTCAACATCGCCCTGATCCAGGATGGCGAGGCCGTGCTCGGCGTCGTGCAGGCACCGGTGACCGGTGCCCTCTGGCACGGCCAGCGCGGCCGCGGCGCGTTCCGCCGCGAAGCGGGCGGCGACCTGCCGATCCGCGTGCGTACACCGGCGACGGCTCCGTTGCGTGTCGCCGCCAGCCGCTCGCACCGCGACGCGCGCACCGAGGCGGTGCTCGCGCGCATGGGCGACATCGAGCCGGTGGGCGTGGGCTCCTCGCTCAAGTTCTGCCGGCTGGCCGAAGGCGGCATGGACGCCTACCCGCGCTTCGGCCCGACCAGCGAATGGGACACGGCGGCGGGCCAGTGCGTGCTCGAGGCCGCGGGTGGCGCGGTGCTGGACCTGGCGCCGGGCGGCAATTTCGGGCGGCCGCTGCGCTACAACCAACGCGACACCATCCTCAACGGCGAATTCATGGCCCTGGGCGACAAGTCGCTGCCCTGGCGGGAGTGGCTGGCATGAGCGCGGGGCGCATCGAGGAACTGCTCGGCATCATGGCGCGCCTGCGCGACCCCGACGGCGGTTGCCCGTGGGACGTGCAACAGACCTTCGCCACGATCGCGCCGTACACGATCGAGGAAGCCTACGAAGTGGCCGACGCGATCGACCGCAACGACATGGGCGACCTGCGCGACGAACTCGGCGACCTGCTGCTGCAGGTGGTGTTCCATGCGCGCATGGCCGAAGAGCAGGGGGCGTTCGCGTTCGCCGACGTCGTCGCCGCGATCGGCGAGAAGATGCTGCGCCGGCACCCGCATGTCTTTGCAGGCACCAGCGTCAAAGGCGTCGAGGCCCAGACGCGCGAGTGGGAAGAGCACAAGCGCCGCGAACGCGCCGATGCCGGCAATCCCGACACCTCTGCACTGGCGGGCATCGCCCGCGGCATGCCCGAGTGGCAGCGCGCGACCAAGCTGCAGAAGCGCGCGGCGACGATCGGTTTCGACTGGCCGGGCCCCGGCCCGGTGATCGCCAAGCTGCACGAGGAGATCGAGGAAGTCCGGGTCGAGTTCGATGCGGTCGCCGCCGATCCCGGCGATGCCGCCGCGCACGACCGCCTGGAGGACGAGATCGGCGACCTGCTTTTCGTCTGCGCCAACCTGGCCAGGCACGCGAAGGTCGACCCGGGAACCGCGCTGCGCCGGGCAAATGCCAAGTTCGAACGCCGGTTCCGCGCCATGGAGACGATGGCCGAGGCCGACGGCGTGCACCTGCGCGACTTGCCCCTGGATGCGCAGGATGGATACTGGGCCAGGGCCAAGGCGGCGGAGCACCTGGGCGACGGTTGAGCCGGGAGGGCGACATGCAGCAGTTCGGCAGTTTCCGCGAGTTCTACCCGTTCTACCTGTCCGAGCACGCGAACCGCGTTTCCCGGCGCCTGCACTTCATCGGCAGCTGGGGCGTGCTCGCGCTGGTGGCCACCGCGATCGTTACCGGCAACGCGTGGTGGCTGCTGGCGGCGCTGGCCTGCGGCTACGGTTTCGCCTGGGTCGGGCACTTCTTCTTCGAGAAGAACCGGCCGGCGACCTTCCGCCATCCCTTCTATTCGTTCGCCGGCGACTGGGTGATGTTCGCCGACATCCTGCGTGGCCGCGTGCGCCTGTAGGGCGCGGCGTTCAATCCATGAAGATCAGCCAGGCCGCCACCGCGATCAGGGCGAAGCCGGCCCAGTGGTTCCATTTCAGCGGTTCGCCCAGGTACCAGGCCGAGAACCAGGCAAACACCAGCAGGGTGATCACTTCCTGCATCCCCTTGAGCTGTGGCGCGCTGTAGACCGCGCTGCCGATGCGGTTGGCCGGCACCTGCAGGGTGTATTCGAAGAAGGCGATGCCCCAGCTGGCCACGATCACCAGCGCCAGCGGGGCGCTCTTGTACCGTAGGTGCCCGTACCAGGCGAAGGTCATGAAGATGTTGGAGCCCAGCAGCAGGAGCAGGGGCAGGAAGCGGTCGTAGAGGAGAGGCATCGGGGCCGGCCGGGGTTGGTTTCAGGGGGGGCAGAAAGGCGGGATCGGGCGCAGACTAGCGCCTTCACGCCAATTCCACCCGTGTCCCGGCAGCCTTTCACAAAGCTGAAGACCCCAAGGAGCCATTCGAATGCGTGCTGCCCAAGACCCTGCTGGACTGGTCCTGATCGTTGAGGACAACCGCAACATCTCGGAAATGGTGGGTGAATACCTGGAAGGCCGGGGTTTCGAGGTGGATTACGCCTCCGACGGCCTGGACGGTTACCGCCTCGCCTCCGAGAACAGCTACGACGTGGTCGTGCTGGACCTGATGCTGCCGCGCCTGGACGGCGTGGAAGTGTGCAAGCGCCTGCGCGAGGAAGCGCGCAAGTCCACGCCGGTGCTGATGCTCACCGCGCGCGACACGCTGGACGAGAAGCTCACCGGGCTGTCGGTCGGCGCCGACGACTACCTGACCAAGCCGTTCGCGATCCAGGAACTCGAGGCCCGCCTGCGCGCGCTGATCCGCCGCGAGCGCCGCCAGGTCGGCTCGGAGGTGCTCAAGGTCGCCGACCTGGTGCTCGACCCGGCCAGCCTGCGCGCCACCCGCGGCGGCGTCGAGCTGCAGCTCTCGCCCATCGGCCTGAAGCTGCTGACCATCCTGATGCGCGAATCGCCGCGCGTGGTCAGCCGCCAGGAAATCGAACGCGAGATCTGGGGCAACGGCCTGCCCGATTCCGACACCCTGCGCAGCCACCTCTACAACCTGCGCAAGACCATCGACAAGCCGTACGACAAGCCGCTGCTGCATACCGTGCAGAGCGCCGGGTATCGTATCGCCGACATCGAACAGCCCCCGGCCTGAGGGCCGGCCCGCCACCCATGCCGCAAGGTCTGCCGCGCAAGCTGCGCTTCGCGTTCGTGATGCAGGTGCTGATGGCCAGTGCGGTCATCATCGCCGGCGGGTGGGTGGCGGTCGAGGTCGCCAAGTACCAGATCGCGCGCGTCGCGCTGCAGGAAGAAGCCGACTATTACTACGCGATGCGCGCGGCCGGCGACGTCGATCGCGAGCCGCCGGACGAGGCGCGGCTGCGCGGGTACGCGATTACCTCCGGCGGCTCGGCGGCGGCCCTGCCGCTGGCGTTGCGCTCGCTGGAGCCGGGCCTGCACCAATTGGCCGACCAGCTGGTGCTGGTCGACGAGCGCGGCGACTTGCGCCTGTACCTGGCTTACCCGCGCGCCATCATGGACATGCGCTCGCTGCAGGTCGTGGCCGCGCCGGTGCTGCTGGCGCTGCTGGCGCTGTTCGCAAGCACCTGGTTCACCTACCGCAATGCCCGGCGCATGGTCGCGCCGCTGGACTGGCTGGCGCGGCAGGTGCGCGACTGGGATCCGATGGAGCCGGATCCGACGGCGCTCGGGCCCGACCGGCTGCCGGCGGACGCCGGCATCGAAGCGCGGCAGCTGGCCGGGGCGTTGCAACGCATGGCCGAGCGGATGCGCGCCTTCGTCCGCCGCGAGCGCGACTTCACCCGCGATGCCAGCCACGAACTGCGCACGCCGCTGACCGTGATCCGCGTGGCCAGCGACCTGCTGCACAACGACCCGGACCTGCCTGAGCGCGCGCAGCGCTCGCTGGCCAGGATCCAACTCGCCGGCCGCGACATGGAGGCGGTGATCGACTCGTTCCTGATCCTCGCCCGCGAAGGCGGCATCGAGCCGCAGCGCGAGGAGTTCGCGGTCCGCGACGTGGTGGCCGAGGAGATCGAGCACGTGCGCCCGCTGCTGGCCGGCCGGCCAGTGGAGCTGGCGGTGGTGGGCACCGCCGAACCGGTGCTGCATGCGTCGCCGCGGGTGTTCGCGGTCATGCTGCGCAACCTGCTGTCCAATGCCAGCACGTTCACCGAGCGCGGGCGCATCGAGGTCCGGATCGAGCCCGATCGCGTGGCCGTGGCCGACACCGGCATCGGCATGAGCGCCGACGTCCTGCAGCGCGTTTTCGATCCGTTCTATCGCGCCGAGCCGGACCGGAATTCGGGCAAGGGGATGGGATTGTCGATCGTGCGCCGCCTGGGCGAACGCTTCGGCTGGCCGATCGGCATCGAGAGCACCCCCGGCCAGGGGACGGTGGTCAGCATCCGGTTCGGGGACATGTCAACCGCCTACACGGCCATGCGTTGACCATCCAGACTTTCCGCAATCGCAGGTCCCGCCACGATGCCCCGAAATCGCTCCAGCCTGCGCCGCAATGGCGCGATCGCCGTCGTGGCCCTCGTGGTCCTGGCCGCCGCCGCATGGTGGTGGCAGCAGCGTGACGCCGGCGACGCGGGAGGCTACCGGACCACGATCGTCGAGACCGGCGACATCCGCGTGGCGATCTCGGCCACCGGCACCCTGAGCGCGATCTCCACGGTCACGGTCGGCAGCCAGGTCTCCGGCCAGGTGACCGAGGTCCTGGTGGACTTCAACGACAAGGTCGAGCAGGGCCAGGTCATCGCCCGCATCGACCCGAGCACCTACGAGGCGCAGATCGAGCAGGGCAACGCCCAGGTCGCCAGCGCCCGGGCCCAGCTGCGCCAGGCACAGGCCAGCCTGCGCAACGCCGAACTCGACTACCAGCGCAAGGCCGAGCTGGGTGCGGCGCAACTGGTCGCGAAGAGCGACATCGACCTCGCCCGCGCCGCGCGCGACCAGGCACAGGCCCAGGTCAATTCTGCCCAGGCCCAGATCCGCCAGCAGGCGGCATCGACCCGGACCACGCAGGTCAACCTCGACCGCACCGTCATCCGCTCGCCGGTCGACGGCGTGGTCCTGACCCGTTCGATCGAACCCGGGCAGACCGTGGCCGCGAGCCTGCAGGCGCCCGAGCTGTTCACCATCGCCGAAGACCTGTCGAAGATGAAGATCGAGCTGGCGGTGGACGAATCGGACATCGGCCAGGTGCGCGAAGGCCAGGCCGTGGGGTTCACCGCCGACGCATTCCCCGATCGCCAGTTCCGGGGAACGGTCGAACAGGTGCGGTTGTCGGCCACCACCACCAGCAACGTGGTGACCTATCCGGTGGTGGTGACCGTGGACAACAGCGACGGCACCCTGCTGCCCGGCCTCACCGTCAATGCCGAAATCGAGGTGAGCAAGCGCGAGGGCGTCCTCAAGGTCGCCAACGCGGCATTGCGCTACAAGCCTGCCGGCAACGGCGCGCAGGCGGCGACCCCGGCGGCGTCGCGTCGCGGCGGTTCCGGCATGCTCGACGACCTGGCGCGGACCGCGGCAGGCCTCGGCCTCGACCCGGCCCAGCAGCAGGCGTTCGATGCGGCCAGCGAAGGCATCCGCCAGCGCCAGGCCGCGCGCCAGGCGGCGCCGCGCCCGCAGGGCAACAGCATGTTCGGCGGCGGCCCGCGCATGGGTGGAGGCGGTGGCGGTGGCGCAATGCAGGCACAGGTGCGCCAGCGCACGCTCGACCGCTTCCAGCAGGACTTCGCCGCTTTCCGCGACACCCTGTCCGACGCGCAGCGCAAGCAATGGGATGTGGCAGTGGCCTCGCTGGTCGGCGCCACCCGCGCGCCGATCTACAAGCTCGTGGACGGCCAGCCGCAGCCGGTGATAGTGCGCATCGGCGCCAGCGACGGCACCACGACCGAGATCTCGGGCGACATCCAGGCCGGCGACGAGGTCGTCACCGGCGAGCGCGCGCCGGCGGCCGGCTGATGCCAGCGAACACGGTTCCCGTCGTCCGCACCCGCGGCCTGGGCAAGGTCTATTCGCCGGGGACACAGGCCGAGGTCGTCGCCCTGCGCGGCGTCGACATGGAAGTGGCGCGCGGCGAGTTCGTCGCGATCATGGGCCCCTCCGGCTCCGGCAAGTCGACCCTGATGAACCTGCTCGGCTGCCTGGACACGCCCAGCAGCGGCCGCTACGAATGCGACGGCATCGACGTGTCCACGCTCGATGCCGAGGAACTCGCGGTACTGCGCCGCGAGAAGATCGGCTTCGTCTTCCAGGGCTTCAACCTGCTCACCCGGATGGACGCGCTGCACAACGTGGCGATGCCGCTGGGTTATGCCAAGGTGCCGCACGCCGAACGCCTCGAACGCGCGCGCGCGGCACTGGCGGAGGTCGGCCTGGCCGAGCGTGTCGGACACCTGCCCAGCGAAATGTCCGGCGGCCAGCAGCAGCGCGTGGCGATCGCGCGCGCCCTGGTCAACCGGCCGCCGATCCTGCTCGCCGACGAACCCACCGGCGCCCTGGATTCGAAGACGGGCGAGGAAATCCTCACCCTGTTCAAGAACCTGCGCGATGCCGACCACACCATCATCCTGATCACCCACGACGCCGAAGTCGCCGCGCACGCCGACCGGACCTTCGTCATGCACGATGGTCGGCTCCACGAAAGCGTGCAGCACCTGCAGGGAGCCGCCCCATGACCTTCCTCGACATCCTGCGTACCGCGGTGTTCGCGCTGCGCGGCAACTGGATGCGCAGCGCGCTGACCTCGCTGGGCGTGATCATCGGCATCGCGGCGGTGATCGTGATGGTCTCGGTGGGGCAGGGCACGCAGCAGGAGATCGACAAGCTGGTGTCGGGCCTGGGCTCGCAGCGCCTGGACATTTCCCCGGGTTCCGGCCGCGGCGCCGGCGGCGTGCGCATGTCGTCGAGCAGCTTCTTCACCCTCAGCGAGGGCGACGTCGAGGCGATCCGCAACGAGATCCCGGAAGTGCAATACGTGGCCGGCGCGCTGCGCGGCAACACCCAGGTGGTGTATGCCGAGAACAACGCATCGACCAGCTGGCAGGGCGTGCAGCCGGACTGGTTCGCGATCAACGACTGGAAGATCGCCGAAGGCGAGGGCCTGCAGCCGCAGGACTACAGCGGTGCGGCCAAGAACGTCGTCATCGGCGAAACCGTGCGCCGGACCCTGTTCGGCAACGACAGCGGCATCGGCCAGACCATCCGCCTGGGGCGCGTTCCCTTCACCGTGGTCGGCACGCTCGCGCCCAAGGGCCAGGGCGGCTTCGGCCAGGACCAGGACGAAATCGTGATGGTCCCGCTGGAAACGGGGCGCCGGCGGCTGCTCGGTGCGATGGGCCTGCCGCCGAGCGCGGTGATGCAGATCGCGCTGACCGTCGGCGATGCCCGCGACCTGGCCTATGCCCAGGCCGAAGTCGAGAGCCTGCTGCGCCAGCGCCACCGCATCCGCCCCGGCGAGGACGACGACTTCCGGGTGCGCAACATCAGCGAGATCGTGGCCACCCGCACCGCCACCACCAACCTGATGTCGAAGCTGCTCGGCGCGGTGGCGACCATCTGCCTGGTGATCGGCGGCATCGGCATCATGAACATCATGCTGGTCTCGGTGACCGAGCGGATCCGCGAGATCGGCCTGCGCATGGCGGTCGGCGCCGGCCCATCGGACGTGCGCCGGCAGTTCCTGGCCGAGGCCATGCTGATTTCGCTGATCGGCGGCGTGATCGGCATCGCGATCGGGGTGGTGGGCGCGCTGCTGGTGGGCCGCTTCAGCGACCTGCCGGTCGCCCTCAACGGCCAGGTCGTGGGCCTGGCCGCGACGTTCTCCATCGTCACCGGCCTGTTCTTCGGCTATTACCCCGCCCGAAAGGCCTCCCAGCTGGACCCGATCGAGGCGCTTCGCCAGCAATAACGCCCCGATATGGCAAAATCAGGGGGTTGGCGGTTCCACCGCCGGAACCTGGTCCTGCATGACTTTCCATGGCGGATGAAATCGGCCACTTGCCGCGGCGCCCGGGCCGCATCCTGCTCGCGACCAAGTGGTCGCTGCAGGGCCTTCGCGCCGCCTGGCTGCACGAGTCCTCGTTCCGCCTGGAGGTCTACCTGCTGGCCATCCTCGGCCCGCTGGCGTTGTGGCTGGGTGCCGACGGCATCGAGCGCGCGCTGCTGCTGGGCAGCTGCCTGCTGGTACTGGCGGTCGAACTGCTCAACTCCGCCATCGAGGCGGTGATCGAACGCTACGGCAGCGAGCACCACGAGCTGGCCGGGCGCGCCAAGGACATGGGCTCTGCCGCCGTGTTCGTGGCGATGATGAACGTACTGCTGATCTGGGCCCTGGTGCTCTGGCCGCGGTTTTCTTGACACATGACGGAATGAGCGCCAGATGAGCCTTGCAATGCTTGCCGACCCGCAGACGTGGATCCTGCTGGTCACCCTGAGTTCGATCGAGATCGTGCTCGGCATCGACAACCTGGTGTTCATCTCCATTGCGGTCAGCCGCCTGCCGCCTGCCCAGCGCGAGCGCGCGCGCAAGTTCGGCATCGCCGCCGCCTGCATCACCCGCATTGCCCTGTTGCTCACCCTGGCCTTCCTGGCGCACATGAAGGAAGACGTGTTCAGCGTCATGGGCCACGGCTTCTCGGTGCGAGACCTGGTGCTGCTGCTGGGCGGCATCTTCCTGGTGTTCAAGGGCATCGCCGAAATCCGCGACCAGGTCGCCGGCGAACACGAATCCGAGGACATCCATACCAAGCCGGCCAATTCCTTCGCCGCGGTGATCGCGCAGATCGCGGTGATCGACATCGTGTTCTCGCTGGATTCGGTCATCGCCGCGGTCGGCATGGCCGAGCAGTACGTGCCGGTGATGGTCGCGGCGATCCTGCTGGCGGTGGCGGTGATGCTGCTGGCCGCGCAGCCGCTGGGGCGGTTCATCGACAACAACCCGTCGGTGAAGATGCTGGCCCTGGCCTTCATCGTGCTGATCGGCGCCTACCTGGTGCTCGAGGGCCTGGAAATCCACGTGCCGAAGGGCTACATCTACGGCTCGATGGGCTTCTCGGCAGCGGTCGAGATGCTCAACCTGTGGTCCAGGGCGCGTGCACAGCGCCGGCTCGGAGGCGGCTGAGGAATGCCCTACCTGCACAGCATCGATCCGATCGCCCTGCAGTTCCCCGAGTTCTCCGTACTCGGCACGACGTTCCATCCTGCCGTGCACTGGTACGGCGTCATGTACCTGCTGGGCTTCGGCATCGCCTGGTGGCTGGGTCGCCGGCGCATCCGTGCCGGCCGGCTGCCGGGCATCGACGAGGCGGCATTCGGCGACCTGCTGTTCTACGGCATGCTCGGCGTGATCCTCGGCGGGCGGCTGGGCTACATCCTGTTCTACGACTTCCCGACCTACCTGCACGACCCGGTGCAGGCGCTGCGGATCTGGGAAGGCGGCATGAGCTTCCACGGCGGGCTCATCGGCGTCGTCGTCGCCGCCTGGCTTTGGGCGCGGCGCCATCGCCTGCACCTGTTCGACGTGATCGATTTCGTCGCTCCGCTGGTGCCGCCCGGGCTGGGCCTGGGCCGGCTGGGCAACTTCATCAACGGCGAACTGTGGGGCAAGTACACCGACGGGCCCTGGGGCGTGGTCTTCCCGCATGCCGAATCGCAGCTGTCCGGGCTCGGTGCGGCGCAGCTGCAGGCGATGCAGGCCGGCGGTGCGCTGGACCGCTACGCGCGCCATCCTTCGCCGCTGTACCAGGCAGTGCTGGAAGGCCTGGTGCTGTTCGTGGCGGTCTGGTGGTTCTCCAGCAAGCCGCGGCCACGCTACGCGGTGGCCGGCCTGTTCGCGCTGCTGTACGGCGTGTTCCGTTTCCTCGTCGAATTCGTGCGCCTGCCCGACCCGCAGCTGGGCTACCTGGCGTTCGGCTGGCTCACCATGGGCCAGGTGCTGAGCCTGCCGCTGGTGGCCGCGGGCCTGTACTGGCTGTGGCTGTCGCGGCGTTCGCCGGTGGCCGCCCCATGAAGCAGTACCTCGACCTGCTGCGCCACGTGCTCGAGCACGGCACGGAGAAGGGCGACCGCACCGGCACCGGCACCCGCAGCGTGTTCGGCTGGCAGATGCGCTTCGACCTGCGCGAGGGCTTCCCGCTGGTCACGACCAAGAAGCTGCATTTGCGCTCGATCGTGCACGAACTGCTGTGGTTCCTGAAAGGCGAGACCAACATCGCCTACCTGCGCGAGAACAAGGTGTCGATCTGGGACGAGTGGGCCGACGACAACGGCGAGCTCGGCCCGGTCTACGGCAAGCAGTGGCGCCGCTGGACCGGCAGTGACGGCCGCGAGATCGACCAGGTGCGCTGGGTGGTCGACGAGATCCGGCGCAACCCGGACTCGCGGCGCCTGATCGTGAGCGCCTGGAACGTGGCCGACCTGCCCCGGATGGCGCTGATGCCCTGCCACACGCTGTTCCAGTTCTACGTCGCCGACGGTCGCCTGAGCTGCCAGCTGTACCAGCGCAGCGGAGACATCTTCCTGGGCGTGCCGTTCAACATCGCCAGCTACGCGCTGCTGACCCACATGGTGGCGCAGGCCTGCGACCTGGAAGTCGGCGACTTCGTGCATACCCTGGGCGACGCGCACCTGTACTCGAACCACTTCGAGCAGGCGCGCGAGCAGCTGTCGCGCGAGCCGCGCGCGCTGCCGGTGCTGCGCCTCAACCCCGGAGTGCGCGACCTGTTCGACTTCGCCTACGACGACATCGCGATCGAAGGCTACGAGCCCTTGCCCGCGATCAAGGCGCCGGTGGCGGTGTGAGCGTCCTGGTGCTGCTGGCCGCGCTCGGTCGCGACCATGCGATCGGCAAGGACAACGCGCTGCCTTGGCACCTGCCGGCCGACCTGAAGCGCTTCAAGGCGCTCACCTTGGGCAAGCCCCTGCTGATGGGGCGCAGGACCGCGGAATCGCTGGGCCGCGCGCTGCCCGGCCGGCGTAACCTGGTGCTCACGCGCAGCGGCCGCGTGCCTTTCGAGGGCATGGAAGCAATCGCCTCGATCGACGATGCGCTCGCGATCGCGGGCGACGATGCGGCCACGGAACTGTGCGTGATCGGGGGCGGCGAAGTCTTCTCCGCGACCCTGCCGCTGGCGGCGCGCATGCACCTGACCTGGGTGGGCACCGAAGTGCAGGGCGCCGATGCCTTCTTCCCGCGCTTCGATGCGTCGCAGTGGCGGGTGGTTTCGCGCGAACCGCACCCGGCGGACGAGCGCCACGCCTTCGCGTTCGAATTCGTGGACTACGAGCGCTTGTAGCCCTGGGCCGGCACGTCGCGGCCGGGCACCTGCACGATGCGCAGTTCCTCGCTGTCGAGCTGCAGCGCGGTGAGCTTGCCGCCCCAGACCGCGCCGGTATCGATCGCGTGTACCCCATGGCCGATGAACAGGCCCAGCGCCGACCAGTGGCCGCAGACGATCTTCAGGTCGCGCTCGGCGCGGCCGGGCACGGCATACCAGGGATAGAGCCCCGGCTGCTGGGTTCCGGGCACGCCCTTTTCGTCGAAGGCGATGCGGCCGCGCGGGGTGCAATAGCGCAGCCGGGTGAATACGTTGATGATCGCGCGATCGCGCTCGATGTCGCGCAGGCCGGGCGACCAGGCGGGCTTGTCGCCGTACATGTTGCGCAGCAGCTTGCGGTAACCGTCCCCGCGCAGCTTCTTCTCGACCTCGGCGGCGTGCTTTTCGGCCATGCGCGTGGTCCATTTCGGCGCCAGGCCCGCATGCACCATCATCCAGCCCAGCTCGCGGTCGGCGTGCACCAGCGGCTGGGTCCGCAACCAGTCCAGCAGTTCGCGCGCGTCGGGCGCGAACAGGACGCCCTGCAGGTCGGGATTGACCTTGCGCTGTTCCTCCGGGCGGCGTTCGCCGATCGCCAGCAGCGACAGGTCGTGGTTGCCCAGGACGCTGACGCAGTGTTCGCGCAGCGAATGCACCAGGCGCAGGGTCTGCAAGGATTCGCCGCCGCGGTTGACCAGGTCCCCGCAGAACCACAGGCGATCGGCGGCCGGGTCGAAACGGATCCGCTCCAGCAAGCGCTGGGTCGGGCCGTAGCAGCCCTGCAGGTCGCCTATCGCCCAGATGCTCATGCCCAGATGCTCATGCCCAGGTGCCCTTGACCCGGCCGCCGTCAGTGCAGCGTGCGCGGCACGGCGAGCACGAAGGCGGGAATCGGCGCCTCGAAGCGGGTTCCGTCGTCGGCGAGCATCGCGTACGTGCCTTCCATCGTGCCCTGGTGGGTTTCGAGCACCGCGCCGGAGGTGTAGGTGAAGTCGTCGCCTGGGCGCAGCCAGGGCTGCTCGCCGACCACGCCGTCGCCGGCGACTTCCTCGATCTTGCCGTTGGCGTCGGTGATCACCCAGCGCCGCGCGAGCAAGCGCGCCGGCACGGAGCCGGTGTTGCGGATGTGGATGGTGTACGCGAAGACGTAGCGGTCGCGCTCGGGCTCCGACTGCTCGTCGAGGTAACGGGTGGCGACATCGATGCCCAGGGCGTAGTCGCCGTCGTCCTGTCGGTTCTGGTCCATGGGCACAGTGTAAGGCCCGTGGCGTGAATGCGTCAGTCGGTGCCGGCCGCGGCGGTGTCGGCGAGGGCGGCGAACTCGGCGACCGAGAGTTGTTCGGCGCGTGCATCCGGCCGCAACCCCGCGGCTTCGATGGCGGCGGCGTCGACGACGCCGGAAAGCGCATTGCGCAGGGTCTTGCGGCGCTGGCCGAAGGCGGCACGCACCACGTGCGCGAAGCGCGCGCGGTCGGCGACGGCCACTTCGGCAGGAGGCAGCGGTTGCAGCCGGACGACGGCCGAATCGACCTTGGGCGCGGGGCGGAACGCCCCCGGCGGCACCTTGAACAGCGGCGTCACCCGGCAATACGCCTGCAGCATCACGCTCAGGCGCCCGTAGACCTTGCTGCCCGGGCCGGCGGCCATGCGCTCGACCACTTCCTTCTGCAGCATGAAATGCATGTCGCGGATCGACGCGGCGTGGTCCAGCGCGTGGAACAGGATCGGCGAGGAAAGGTTGTAGGGCAGGTTGCCGACCAGGCGCAGCCTGCCGCCTGGCACGCCGTCGCCTGCGAGCGCACTGAAGTCGACGTCGAGCACGTTGGCGTTGAGCAGCGTGAGCTCGCCGTGCGACTGCGCGGCCGCAGCCAGCGGCTGCAACAGGTCGCGGTCGAATTCGATCGCCGTCAGCGCACCGTGGCGGTCGAGCAGCGGCAGGGTCAGCGCGCCCTGGCCGGGACCGATCTCGACGATGCGATCGCCCGGCCGCGGATCGATGGCCAGCACGATCTTCTCGATCACCGATTTCTCGTGCAGGAAGTTCTGTCCCAGGTGCTTCTTCGCATCGCGGCGGAAGCCGTCGGCATCGAGGCGACTGCTGCCGTCGCGCCTGCCCGCGTCGCGACGGCTCACGCGCGGCCGCCCCGTGCGAGCATCGCGCAGGTGCGGATCGCCGCCAGCAGGCTGG
>NZ_JARUVM010000101.1 GCF_029763755.1 Luteimonas sp. 8-5 | reverse complement strand
CGCCGTCGGCCAGCGCCACGGCCTGCCGCTGATCAACATCTTCACTCCGGACGCGACCATCAACGATGTCGCGCCGGAGCAGTACCGCGGCCTGGAACGCTATGCCGCGCGCAAGGCCGTGCTTGCCGACCTCGAGGCCGCCGGCCTGCTGGTGGAGACGAAGGCGCACAAGCTGCAGGTGCCGCGCGGCGACCGCACCGGCCAGGCGATCGAGCCCTACCTGACCGACCAGTGGTTCGTGAAGATGGACGGCCTGGCCAGGCGCGGCATGGAGCTCGTCGAGCGTGGCGACGTCAAGTTCGTCCCCGCCAACTGGATCAACACCTACCGCCACTGGATGGAGAACATCCAGGACTGGTGCATCAGCCGCCAGCTCTGGTGGGGGCACCGCATCCCGGCCTGGTACGACGAGGACGGCAACATCTACGTCGGCCGCGACGAAGCCGACGTGCGCGCCAGGCACTCGCTGGGCGCCGACGTCGCGCTGTCGCAGGACGCCGATGTGCTGGAAACCTGGTTCAGCGCCCAGCTCTTTCCGTTCAGCACCATGGGCTGGCCCGACAAGGCATTGATGGCCGAACGCGGCTTCGACCGCTTCGTGCCGTCGTCGGTGCTGGTCACCGGCTTCGACATCATCTTCTTCTGGGTCGCGCGCATGATCATGGCGACCGACCACTTCACCGGGGAAGTGCCGTTCAGGGACGTCTACATCACCGGCCTCGTGCGCGACTCGCACGGGCAGAAGATGTCCAAGTCCAAGGGCAACGTGCTCGATCCGCTGGACCTGATCGACGGCATCAGCGCCGACGCACTGGTGGCCAAGCGCACCACCGGCTTGATGAAGCCCACCGACGCGCCGCGCATCGAGAAGGCGACGCGCAAGGAGTTCCCCGAAGGCATCCCCGCCTTCGGCGCCGACGCGCTGCGCTTCACCATGGCCGCGCTGGCCGGCCCCGGCCGCGACATCAAGTTCGACCTCGGCCGCGCCGAGGGCTACAAGAACTTCTGCAACAAGCTGTGGAACGCCACCCGCTTCGTGCTCATGAACACCGAAGGCGTGGGAGCGGCGGAAGCCGCGAATCCTGGAATCGCGGCTCCCGCCGCTCCCACGACCGACGCCGAACGCTGGATCCTCGCCCGCCTCGCCGCCGTCTCCGCCGAAGCCGCCCGCCACGTCGCCGACTCCCGCTTCGACCTGCTGTCGCAGGCGTTGTACGAGTTCGCCTGGAACGACTTCTGCGACTGGTTCGTCGAGCTCTCCACGCCCGCCCTCAACGGTGACGACACCGCCGCGGCGGACAGCACGCGCCGCACGCTGCTGTTCGTGCTCGAGCGTCTGCTCGCGCTGCTGCATCCGCTGGTGCCGTTCGTCACCGAGGAACTGTGGCAGCAGGTCGCGCCGCGCGTGGGCATCGAAGGCGACACGGTCATGCTCCGGCCGTATCCGCAGGCGTCCGACTTCGGCGCCACGGACGAACGCGCCGTCGCCGACGTCGAGTGGCTCAAGGCCATGGTCTCGGCGCTGCGCCGCGTGCGCAGCGAGCTCAACGTCCCGCCGGCGAAGCAGGTGCCGCTGCTGCTGGCCGGCGGCAACGAAGCCGACCGCGAGCGTGCACGCCGGTTCGAGTCGCAGATCCGCTTCCTCAACAAGGTCGAACGCATCGAATTCCTCGATGACGCCGCGCAGGCGCCCGCCGCGGCGACAGCGGTCGTCGGCGAACTGAAGCTGCTGGTGCCGCTGGAAGGCCTGGTCGACCTGGGCGCCGAGCGCGCGCGCCTGGACAAGGAGCTCAAGCGCGTCGAGGGCGAGATCGCCAAGTGCCGCAACAAGCTGGCCAGTGAGACCTTCGTCGCCAACGCCCCCGCCGCCGTCGTCGACCAGGAACGCCACCGCCTCGCCGACTGGACCGCCCAGCACGAAGCCCTCGCCGCCCAGCGCGCCAAGCTTTGACCGCAAACGCAGGACGCGGATCAACGCCGATGGAAAAAGCGGATCAACGCGGATAAGGCTGGAGTCGGTCCACGCGATCGACGGTAACTCGCTTGAACCCACTCTGCCTTGCTTTATCCGCGTTGATCCGCTTCTCAAGATCCGCGTTATCCGCGTCCTGCGTTTCCAGCTCTTACAGGAGCTCCAGGGCCATGACGATGGCGTCTTCGCGGCCGTGGGTGGCGGGGTAGTAGCGGGGGCGGCGGCCGATCTCGTTGAAGCCTTCTGCGTGGTACAGCGCGATCGCGGCGGGGTTGGACGGCCGCACTTCCAGGAACACCCGTTCCACCGCGCGGCCGCGCGCCTGCTGCAGCAGCAGCCGCAGCATGCGCCGGCCCAGGCCGCGACCGCGCGCTTCCGGTGCCGAGCACAGGTTGAGGATGTGCGCCTCGCCGACGGCGATGCTCAGCAGGCCGTAGGCGGCCAGCACGCCGTCGTCCTCCAGCACCCAGGCCGGATAGCCCGCACGCAGGCAGTCGCGGAAGATCCCGCGCGTCCACGGGAACGGATACGCACGGCGCTCGATCTCCATCACAGCGTCGAGGTCGTCCTCGCGCATCGGCCGCGC
>NZ_JARUVM010000100.1 GCF_029763755.1 Luteimonas sp. 8-5 | reverse complement strand
CTCCAGCACCCAGGCCGGATAGCCCGCACGCAGGCAGTCGCGGAAGATCCCGCGCGTCCACGGGAACGGATACGCACGGCGCTCGATCTCCATCACAGCGTCGAGGTCGTCCTCGCGCATCGGCCGCGCCCGGGTTGCCTGGCCGGAGTCCGCGGCGACGGCGCTCATGCGTGGCGACGCAGCCCGCGCAGCTGCGGCCACAGCGCGCGCTTGGCCGCTGCGTTGCCGCGCAGGCTGGCCGGATCGGGCCAGCTGCGCGCCAGCGTCGCGGCGTCGGCCGAAGCGCGGCTGCGCCCCGCAGCACGCAGCAGCGCATCGAGCATCGGATCTTCCGGCAGCGCCATCACGTACGCGGCATGGCCGAGCTCGGCCAGCACCTCGCGCTGGAACGGATCCCACATCGCGTTCACCGCTGTCCCGGCCGACGCCGCCACAACCACGCGCCCGGGCCGGACAGCGCATAAAGCGCGGCGGTGGCCAACAGTACCTTGGGCGGGTCGAGCATCAGCGCCGCCAGGATCGCCAGCACCAGCACGATCGCGACGAAGGGAACGCGCTGCGCGCCGCCACCGCCCTTGAAGCTGGAATAGCGGATGCGGCTCACCATCAGCAGGGCCGCGACCACGGTCAGCACCAGGGCCGGCATGCGCAGGTCTTCGCCACGCAGCTGCAGGTCATGGCAGGTCCACACGAAGCTGGCCATCAGGCCCGCGGCCGCCGGGCTGGCCAGGCCGATGAACCAGCGTTTGTCCACCTGCGCGACCTGCGAGTTGAAGCGCGCCAGGCGCAGCGCCGCGCAACCGGCGTAGAGGAACGCGGCCAGCCAGCCGATCTTGCCGGCGGTGACGCCGTCCAGCCGGAACGACGACAGCGACCAGTAGTACATCACCAGCGCCGGCGCCATGCCGAAGCTCACCAGGTCGGCCAGCGAGTCGTACTGGACGCCGAATTCGCTCTGGGTGTTGGTCATGCGCGCAACCCGGCCGTCGACGCCGTCCAGGATGGCGGCGACGAAGATGGCGATGCAGGCGGCCTCGTAGCGCCCCTGGGAGGCGGCGATGATCGCGAAGAAGCCCGCGAACAGGCCGCCGCTGGTGAACAGGTTGGGTAGCAGGTAGATCCCGCGGGCGCGCGGCGGGCCGGGGACCGGGCCTGGTGTCGGGTCTTCGCTCATGCCGCGAGTTTATGGTTTTGTGGCCTGCTGCGCTTGCGCCGGCGCCGGTGCGGTGCTGGAATCGGGCCCAACGCCATCGGGACCGTCGCCATGCGCCGCCTTCGCACTGCCTTTGCCCTTGCCCTGCCCTGCGCGCTGCTGCTGGCGTCCGCGCCGCTGGCGGCCCAGCAGGTCTACAAGTGGAAGGACGCCAACGGCGTCACCCAGTACACCTCGACGCCGCCGCCGGAAGGCAGCACCTACGAGACCCGCGAGGTCGACAACCGCCACCCGGCGCCGCAGGCCTCGGACGAAGCACCGGCCGAGGATCCCGGCTGCGCCATCGCACGCGGTAACCTGGCCCTGCTCAACGGCCTCGACAAGCTCGGGCCCGACGAGGACGGCGACGGCCGCCCGGACCGCACCTACACCGACGCCGAGCGCGCCGACCAGGTCGCCCTGGCCGAAGCGGCGATCAAGGTGCGCTGCACGACTCCGCCCGCACCGCCCGCCGAGCGCGAGGAAGAGCCCGAGGAAACCGGCGACAACTGACGTCGCGCGCCGGCCCCGGGCCGGCGTGGCAGCGGTGCGCGTGGCAGAATGAGGGTTCTTTTTCGCCCCGCAACCGCGAGCCACAGATGCGCCTGTCGCAGTTCCACCTCCGCACCGTCAAGGAAACCCCGGCCGACGCCGAGATCGCCAGCCACCAGCTGATGCTCAAGGCCGGCATGCTGCGCCGCCTCGCCGCGGGCCTCTACACCTGGTCGCCGCTGGGCCTGCGCGTGCTGCGCAAGGTGGAAAAGGTCGTCCGCGAGGAGATGGACCGCGCCGGCGCGATCGAACTGCTGATGCCGACCATCCAGCCGCAGGAGCTGTGGGAGGAGACCGGGCGCTGGGAGAAGTTCGGCGGCCAGCTGCTGAAGATCCGCGACCGCAAGGAAGCCGGCTACTGCTACGGCCCCACCGCCGAGGAAGTGATCACCGACTTCGCCCGCAACGAGCTGGCCAGCTACAAGCAGCTGCCGGTCAACTTCTACAACATCCAGACCAAGTTCCGCGACGAGATCCGCCCGCGCTTCGGGGTGATGCGCGCGCGCGAGTTCCTGATGAAGGACGCGTACTCGTTCCACCTGGACGAGGCGTCGCTCGCCGAGGGCTACCGCAACATGTACGACGCGTACGGCCGCATCTTCACCCGCCTGGGGCTGAAGTTCCGCGCCGTGTTCGCCGACACCGGCGCGATCGGCGGCACCGCCTCGCACGAGTTCCACGTACTTGCCGATTCGGGCGAGGATTCGCTGGCCTGGTCGGATGCGTCCGACTACGCGGCCAACGTGGAACTGGCCGAAGCGCTGGCGCCGGGCGAACGCCCCGCCGCGGCGGAAACCATGCGCAAGGTCGACACGCCGGTGCAGAAGACCTGCGAGGACGTGGCCGCGCTGCTCGGCATCGGCCTGGAACGCACGGTCAAGTCGGTGGCGCTGTTCGGCGACGAGGCGACCGGCTTCGTGCTCGCGCTGGTGCGCGGCGACCACATGGTCAACGAGATCAAACTGTCCAGGCTGCCCGGCATGGGCGACTACCGCCTCGCCACCGAGGCCGAAATCCGCGAGCACCTGGGCAGCGAACCCGGTTTCCTCGGCCCGCTCGGGGCGAAGAAGCCGATCACCGTGATCGCCGACCGCAGCGTGGCGGCGATGGCCGACTTCGTCGTCGGCGCCAACGAGCCCGGTTTCCACCTGGCCGGCGTCAACTGGGGCCGCGACCTGCCGGAACCGGCGATCGTCGCCGACATCCGCAACGTCGTCGCCGGCGATCCCTCGCCCGACGGCAAGGGCACGCTGGGCCTGGCGCGCGGCATCGAGGTCGGCCACGTGTTCGCGCTCGGCGACCGTTACTCCAAAGCGATGGGCTGCACCGTGCTCGACGCCAACGGCAAGGCGACGCATCCGCTGATGGGCTGCTACGGCATCGGCGTGTCGCGCATCGTGGCCGCGGCCATCGAGCAGAACCACGACGCGGCCGGCATCGTCTGGCCGGCGGCGATGGCGCCGTGGCAGGTGGCCGTTTGCGTGATCAATCCGAAGCACGATCCGGCCGTGGACGAGGCCGCGCAGGCGCTGTACGAAGAACTGCTGGCCGCCGGCATCGATGCCGCGCTGGACGACCGTGGACTGCGCGCCGGGCAGATGTTCGCCGACATCGAACTGATCGGCATCCCGCACCGCGTCGTCGTTTCCGGCCGCGGCCTGGAATCGGGCACCTTCGAATATCGCGCACGCACCGCCGCTGAAGCCGAGCAGCTGGATCGCGACGCGCTGCTGTCGCGCCTGGTTCCCGTGCAGGGATAAAAGCCGGCCGCAGGCGGTGGCGCGGTACCGCCGTCCCCCTGGATACGGCGGCAAAGCTGGGAGGCGCCCGCCTGCGGCCGGGGCCCATGCATTGTCGGGAAATCGCGGCGCCTGCATTTGCGCCTGCGTCCAGCAAGCTTGACCCCCTGTCCGCCGTGTGAGTACATCGGGCATGCGATGAGCACGCCCATCATCCCGTCAACCAGTTTCGCCACCGAACTATTGCCCGGGGACGAGCAGTTCGACGCCTGGCGCCAGGCGATTTCGGTGGTTTTCGACGTCGCGCCGCTGCACGAGGCCCGCAAGGGTTTCCGCGCGAAAGTGCGCGCGTTCCACCTCGGCGAGCTGTTGCTGGTCAATACGCGCTTCGACAGCCAGCGCTTCGTGCGCAGCCAGCGGCAGGCGCGCAGCGACTGGATGGATCACTTCCTGGTGCAGTACTACCGCCGCGGCGGAAATGCGGGCACGGTCGACGACCGCGAGATCCGCACCCCGCCGGGCAGCGTTTCCGTGCTCGACCTGGCCCACGGCGTGGAAACGCAAGCCAACGCCGCCGAGTGCCTGACCCTGGTGGTGCCGCGCCAGGTGATGTCGGCGATCCTGCCCGGCTGCACGGGCCTGCACGGCTACATCCTGGACCCGGCCTCCGGCGGCCTCCTCGGCGATTTCATGGCCAGCCTGGAACGCCGCCTGCCGCATACCCACGCCAACCAGGCGGCGGGGATCGCCGAGGCGACGGGGCAGCTGCTCGCGGCCTGCCTGCAGCCGTCATCGAACCACGAAGCGCGCACGCGCGTGCAGGACGATGCATTCCTCCTGGACCGCGCAAAGCGCCACATCGAACAGCAACTCGACACGACCGGGCATGATGCGGCCGCGCAGCTCCAGGTCGATGCGATCTGCCGCGCCGTCGGCGCCTCGCGTTCGCGCCTGTATGCGCTGTTCCAGCCGCATGGCGGCGTCCGCCAGTACATCCAGCACCGGCGCCTGATGCGCGTGCACCGCGCACTGGCCGATCGGCGCCAGCGTGATCCGATCATGCGCCTGGCCGAACGCCACGGCTTCAGCAGCCACGCCCACCTGAGCCGGCTGTTCCAGAAGCATTTCGGCTACAGCCCCAGCGACGTGCGCGCAGACCCGACCATCGCCTTGCTCGCGCGTGCCGCCGCGGGCGTCGAGGAACAGGAGGCGGGTTTCGACGACTGGGTGCGGACGCTGGGCTGAGGCCCGCCCTGGGTCGAAGCGCTACAGGTTGCGTCGCGTGGGCAACAGCAGGTTGCCGAACAGCAGCCCGGCCACCAGCGCCAGCAGGATGTTCAGCACGCCCAGTGCCGCGACCTGGCCCAGGGTCGCGTCCTGCTGCTGCACCAGGTTCATGACCCCGCGCAGGCTCGCGCTGCCAGGCACCAGCATCAGGATGCCGGGCACGCGCACGAGCGCACCCGGACGCTGCGCCCAGCGCGCATAGCCGTTGCCGGCCGCGGTCAGCAACAGCGCCGACAGGAAGATGCCGGCGGGACTGCCGAAGTGCTGGCCCCCCAGGCGCGAGATCAGGTAGCCGCCGACCGCGGCCGCGACCACCACGGGGTAGTCCTGCCAGCGCGCGCGGAACAGCACCGCGAACGAGAACGCCGCCAGCAGCACCGACACCCATTCGACGATGTCCGGTTGCGGCCGCCACGCGCGCACCTGCGGCTCGATGCCGGCGAAGTGCGCCAGGGCCAGCGCCAGGCCGCTGCCGACGGTGAGCTTCATCAGCGTGGCCAGCGCACCGGCGAAGCGGGCGGTACCGGAGATCAGGTGGTTGCTGGTGAGCTCGTTGACCGCGTTGGTCAACGCCATGCCGGGGACCATCACGATCAGCGCGGCGATGATCACGGTGTTGAGGTTGAGCGGACCCACGAACGTCGCGACCAGGATCGCCACGAAGCCGGCGGCGAGCGCGGCCAGTGCCTCGCCGGCCTCGCGCGCCTGCGGCCGCCCGCGGGTGGCCAGCTCCAGCAGGCCGATCAGCAGGCCGGTGGCGCCGGCGGTGCCGATGTCCAGCCACGGCAGGCGCAGCAGGCCGGCGATCGAGGCCGCGACCAGGCCGAAGCCCAGCACCTGGACCAGGTTGTTGCGCGCCGTGGGCGGCCGTTCCAGCGCGCGCAGGGCCGCATGGCCGGCAGCGATGTCCAGGCGCCCGGCCACGACCTCGTCGGCGATGCGGTCGGCTTCGCACAGCTTGGCCAGGTCGGTGTCGCCCGGGGGCAGGCGGATCACCCGGGTGGTGTCGCTGTCGCCCGGCGGACGGGTCGGGTCGCTGAAGCTCAGGATCACGCCGGTCGGGTTGGAGAACGGCTCCAGTTCCAGCCCCAGCTCGGTGGCCACGCCGACCAGCGCGCCTTCCAGGCGCTGCGCCGTGGTGCCATAGGCGTGCAGGTGCTCGGCCAGTTCGACGACGAAGGCGATGCGGGTGGCGTATGCGGCGGCTTCCATGGGCGGAAGTGTATCCTCGGGCCGCAAGGAGCACGGACCCGGGAATGCACCACGCATGACAGTCGCCAGCAACAGCGGGCCACGCGTCGCCGTCGACGGCGACCGCCTCCGCCTCTCCGGCAGCTGGACCCTCGACCACGCCGCGGCCATCGCGCAGGCGCTGCGTTCGGCGCCGCAGGAATCGTGCCCCATCGATGCTACCGGCGTGGACCGCCTCGACTCGCTCGGCGTGGTCCAGCTGCTGCGGCATGCGCGCCGCACCGGTTCGTTTTCGGACGCGATCGAGTTCCGCGAGGACCACCTGCCGCTGGTGACCGCGATCGAGGACGTCACCGACGATCGCCCGCGCGGCAAGCGCGAGTATGGTTTTGCCGCCGCCATCGGCCGCCTGGGCTTCGCCGTCGCCGACAACTGGGCCGAGATCGTCGCGCTGGTGAGCTTCCTCGGCGAAAGCCTGGTCAAGCTGCTGCGCATGGCCAGGGAGCCGCGCCGTTTCCGCGCCACCGCCACCGTCGCGCACATGGAGCAGGTCGGGCTCGACGCGGTGCCGCTGGTGGCGCTGCTGTCGTGCCTGGTCGGCGCGGTGATCGCGTTCCGCGGCTCCAACATCCTCGCCGACTTCGGCGCCACCTTCTACGTGGTCGAACTGGTGAGCATTGCCTTCCTGCGCGAGTTCGGCGTGCTGCTGACCTCGATCGTGCTGGCCGGTCGCACCGCCAGCGCGTTCACCGCCCAGATCGGCGCGATGGTCAGCCGCGAGGAAGTCGACGCGATGCGCACGCTCGGCCTGGACCCCGTCGACGTGCTGGTGATCCCGCGCCTGCTGGCCCTGGTGGTGACCCTGCCGCTGTTGACCTTCATCGCCGACGTCGCCGGCCTGCTGGGCGGCATGACCGTGGGCGCATACGGCCTCGACATCCCGCCGCAGGCCTATTTCGCGCGCATGGACGACACCATCGAACTGCGCCACTTCCTGGTCGGCATGGCCAAGGCGCCGGTGTTCGCCATCGTCATCGCCCTGATCGGCTGCCTCGAAGGGCTGCAGGTCAAGGGCACGGCGCAGTCGGTCGGCGAACGCACCACATCCAGCGTGGTGCAGACGATCTCGCTGGTCATCGTGCTCGACGCGCTGGCCGCGATCTGGTTCATGCAGATGGACTGGTAGGGCGCATGGAAGACACCGTCATCCGCGTACGCGGGCTGGAAAACCGCTTCGGCGAGCAGGTCGTGCACGAAGGCCTCGACCTGGACGTGCGCCGCGGCGAGATCCTCGGCGTGGTCGGCGGCTCGGGCACCGGCAAGTCGGTGCTGATGCGCTCGATCATCGGCCTGCGCGAACCGCAGGCGGGGGACATCGAGGTACTGGGTGCCGATGCGCGCAGCGACGATGCCGGCGACCGCCTGCACATCGAACGCAACACCGGCGTGCTGTTCCAGGACGGCGCGCTGTTCTCGTCGCTGACGGTGGGCGAGAACGTGCAGGTGCCGCTCAAGGAACACCACCCCGGCCTGCCCGATTCGCTGCGCTACGAACTGGCCCTGCTCAAGGTCAAGCTCGCGGGCCTGCCGGCCGACGCCATGGACAAGCTGCCCTCGCAGCTGTCCGGTGGCATGCGCAAGCGCGCCGGGCTGGCGCGGGCGCTGGCGCTGGATCCGCCGCTGCTGTTCCTGGACGAGCCCACTGCCGGCCTCGACCCGATCGGCGCCGCGGCCTTCGACCACCTGATCCGCACGCTGCAGCAGGCGCTGGGGCTGACGGTGTTCCTCATCACCCATGACCTGGACACCCTGTACGCTATCTGCGATCGCGTGGCGGTGCTCGCCGACCGCCGGATCCTGGAGGTGGCGCCGATCGCCGAGCTGGAGCGGCTGCAGCACCCCTGGGTCCGGGATTACTTCCATGGCCCGCGCGGCCGCGCCGCGCAGGCCACAGCCAGGAGCTGAGAGGACCGGATGGAAACCAAGGCCAACTACGTCCTGATCGGCGCCTTCACCCTTGCCACCGCGGCTTTCCTGCTGCTGTTCGGGTTGTGGGCGGCCAAGTTCTCGTCCGACCGCGGGTGGCAGGCCTACCTGGTCGTCTTCACCGAGCCGGTCACCGGCCTGACCGAAGGCAGCTCGGTCCAGTACAACGGCATCGCCGTGGGCACGGTCGAAACCCTGAACCTGGATGCGAAGGATCCGCGGCGGGTCATCGCCCGGCTCAAGGTCGAGGCCGACGTGCCGGTGAAGGTGGACACGCGGGCGAAGATGTCGATCACCGGCCTCACCGGCGTGCCCTTCATCCAGCTCACCGGCGGGAGCCCGAATGCCGCGCCGCTGGTGCCGAAGGACCGCGACGACATCCCGGTGATCCTGACCGAGGCCTCGGCGCTGCAGAACATCGCCGACACGGCCAATCGCCTGGTGGCACGGCTGGACGAGGTGCTCAGCGAGGAGAACGTGCAGCGCATCGCCAGCACCCTGGCCAACATCGAAGCCATGACAGGCGCCGTCGCGGCGCAGCGCGAGGACCTGCGCGCGCTGATCGTCAATGCGCGTGCCTCCAGCGAGCAGCTGGCGGCGACGCTGGCCACGACCAACCGCACGATCGAGGACATCGACCGGGAGCTGGTCGACAAGCTGCCGGGCATCATCGCCAAGCTCGACAGCACCCTGGCGAACCTGGATTCGGCTGCCAACGGCGCCAACATGGTCATCAACGAGAACCGGGCCGCGATCAACAGCTTCGCCAACGACGGCCTCGCGCAGATGGGTCCGACCCTGTCGGAACTGCGTGGCCTGGTACGCGACCTGCGGCGCATCAGCGACCGCCTGGAAGGCAATCCTGCGCGCTACCTGCTTGGGCGCGAGACACCGAAGGAGTTCGAACCATGAAGGGACCGGGGACCGGGGACCGGGGACAGGGCGTGTCTCGCTGGCTGGGGGCACTCTTGTTGGCCGTGGCCTTGGGTGGGTGTTCGATGCTGGCGGGGCCCAAGGAGACGGTGACGATCTACGCGCCGCTGGTGCGGGCGGCCGCCGACCCGGCCTGGCCGCAGGCGGACTGGCAGTTGTCGATCGGGCAGCCGAACGCGTCGCGGATGACCGACGGCCTGCGCATCGCGGTGCGCCCGACGCCGGGCGAGATCCAGGTCTACAAGAACGCGGCGTGGGCCAGGAGGCCCGGCGAGCAGTTGCAGGACGCATTGTTGCAGGTGCTCGAGGACTCCGGACGGATCGCTTCCGTGGTTCGCCAGGGCAGCGGCATCGCCGCCGACTACCGGCTCGAACTGGACCTGCGGCGCTTCGAGGCCGACTACGCCGGCGGCGCGACCCCTGCCGCGACCATCGAGGTGAACGCCAAGCTCGTGCACGCCGGCGACCGTGCGGTGGTCGCGTCGCGGACCTTCCTGCAGGCGGTGCCGGCAGCGGGCACCGACACCGCGGTCGTGGCCGAGGCGTTCGGCCAGGGCCTGGGCACGATCGCCAGCGAGATCGCCGGCTGGACGCTGCGCAGCGGAACCGCCCACGAGCACGCCGAAGCCCCCCCGT
>NZ_JARUVM010000010.1 GCF_029763755.1 Luteimonas sp. 8-5 | reverse complement strand
CCCGGCCACGGCGACCGTGTAGTCGCCACCGCTGCCCAGGGCCTCGGCGTGGAGGCGCTGGCCGCGGTACAGGAATGCCAGCTGGCGCTTGCCCGCATGGCCCAGGCGCCAGCCGTCGGCCAGCGCCCACGGCGAGCCCGGATCGCTCGACGTCGCTGCCGCCTGCGCCTGCCCGTGCTCCTGCAGCAGCAACTGCGCAGTCGCGGCCGCCAGCAGCAGCAAGGGTTCCACCGGCGCGTCGGCCGGGGCCACGAATTCGTCGAGGTGGCGGTCCAGGTAGCCGGTGTCGATGCTCGCGTCGACGATCGCCGGGTGGCGCACCAGCGCCTCGAGGAAGGCGATGTTCGACTTGGGCCCGGCCACGTCGCACTGTGCCAGCGCCTCGCGCAGGCGCGCCAGCGCACGCGCGCGGTCGGTGTCGTGCACGATGAGCTTGGCAATCATCGGATCGTAGAAGATCGTGACCACGTCGCCCTCGACCACGCCCGAATCGATGCGCACGTGCGCCGAAGGCGCCGGCAGGCGCAACCGCTGCAGCTTGCCCGAGCCCGGCAGGAAGCCGGCTTCCGGGTCTTCCGCGTACAACCGCACCTCGATCGCGTGGCCCGCGCGCGGCACCTCGTCCTGCGCCAGCGGCAGCGGCTCGCCCGCGGCAACGCGCAGCTGCCACTCCACCAGGTCCAGGCCGGTGGTCATCTCCGTCACCGGATGCTCCACCTGCAGCCGCGTGTTGATCTCCATGAAGAAGAATTCGCCCGACGGCGCCACGATGAACTCCACCGTGCCCGCGTTGGCATAGTCGATCGCGCGCGCCGCCTTGACCGCCGCTTCGCCCATCGCCGCGCGCAGCCCGGGCGTCAGGAAGGGCGAGGGCGACTCCTCCAGCACCTTCTGGTACCGCCGCTGGGCCGAGCACTCGCGTTCGTTGAGATGGATCGCATGGCCGTGCGCATCGCCGAACACCTGGATCTCGATGTGCCGCGGCGATTCCACGTAACGCTCCAGCAACACCCGGTCGCGCCCGAACGCACCGGCCGCCTCGCGCTGGCAGCTCTCCAGGTTCGGCAGGAACTCATCGGCCGAGCGCACGATGCGCATGCCCTTGCCGCCACCGCCGTGCGCGGCCTTGATCATCAGCGGGAACCCGATACGTGCCGCCTCGCGCGCAAGCACGTCCGCCGACTGATCCTCGCCCGTATACCCCGGCACCACCGGCACCCCGGCCGCCGCCATGAGGTCCTTGGCCCCGGCCTTGCTGCCCATGCGCCGCATCGACGCCGCCGACGGCCCGATGAACACCAGCCCCGCCGCCGCGACCGCGTCGGCGAAGTCCGCGTTTTCCGACAGGAACCCGTACCCCGGATGGATCGCCTGCGCGCCCGCGCGCAGGGCCACCTCGATGATCGCGTCTCCCCGCAGGTCCGACTCCTGCGGCGTCGGCCCGCCGATGGCGTACCCCTCGTCCGCAAGCCGCACATGCTGCGCATCGGCATCCGCCGAAGAGAACACCGCCACCGTCGATATCCCCATCCGCCGGCAACTCCGGATCACCCGGCAAGCGATCTCCCCGCGATTGGCAATCAGTACTTTTTCGAACATCTGGAGTTCTCTTTGACGCGGATAACGCGGATTAAAAAGCGGATCAACGCGGATCAAGCTTGGGAGTAGTGCAAACGCGGCGCCGGAATTCGGCGCGAGGGCCGAAGTTCAGCAGCAGTCCAAGGCGAATGCCGGTGGCGCGCAGGTAGTTGACTAGTTGTACCTCATGGGCTCTAACGATTTGGGACGCGGCCTTGATCTCGATTATGAGCGTTCCCGCGACAAGAAGGTCGGCGCGGAACTGCCCGACGACATGGCCTCGATAGTGGACTGTCAATGGGACTTGCGCTTGCGCCGGGACGCCGGCACTGCCAAGCGCAATCATCAGTGCATTTTCGTAAACGCTTTCCAGGAAGCCGGGCCCGAGATCGTTGTAGACAGCGAAGAACGCGCCGATCACCACCTCCGTCAGGTCCCCGTACATCAATTCCAGTCCGCGACCTTTCGCTTTCGTATCCAGCATCCGCTCCTCCTTGAGCCATTAGATTCTCGCTTGATCCGCGTTGATCCGCTCTCCAAATCCGTGTTATCCGCGTCCTGCGTTTAGTGCTCCTAGTCGGATACCCACCTGGGTTTGCGTTTTTCCAGGAAAGCGGCGATGCCTTCCTGGCCTTCGGGGGAGACGCGGAGGCGGGCGATGAGGGCGGCGTTGGCGGCGTCGATGGCAACGGGGCCGGAGGCGGCCTGGACGTTGCGCACCAGCGCCTTGGCGCTCGCGGCGGCGATGGGGCCGGCCTTGAGCAGGAGGTCGACCTGGCGTTGCACGGCGGTGTCCAGCGCGGTGGCGTTCACCACCTGGTGCAGCAGGCCGATGCGCATGGCTTCCTGCGCGTCGAAGATCTCGGCACTGGCGAACCAGCGGCGGGCCTGGCGCGGGCCGATGGCGGCGACGACGTAGGGCGAGATCACGGCGGGCAGGAGGCCGAGCTTGCTTTCGGTGAGCCCGAACTTCGCCTCGGGCACGCCGATGGCGATGTCGCAGGCGGCGACCAGGCCGACGCCGCCGCCGAAGGCTGCGCCGTGGACGCGGGCGATGGTCGGGCGCGGCAGTTCGTCCAGGGTGCGCAGCAGGCGGGCGAGGGCGAGGGCGTCGTCGCGGTTCTCGATCTCCCCCGCGGCGGCCATGCCGCGCATCCAGTTGAGGTCGGCGCCGGCCGAGAAGCTCGCGCCTTCGCCTTCGAGCACGACCACGCGCACGCCGGGGTCGGTGCCGAGGCGGGCCAGGGCATCCGTGAGGCCGGCGACCAAGGCGGCGTCGAAGGCGTTGTGGAGCTCCGGCCGGTCGAGGCGGAGATGGGCCACGGGCCCTTCGCGGCGGAGCTGGAAAGGGGCCTTCATGCGTCGATCCGGGATTCCATGGGTAATGCGGATGATACCGGCCGGGACGCAAGGCGAATGCGAGCCATTCTCGTTTGCCGTATCATCAGGAACCTTTCGCCAGCCCTGCCCAGGTCCGTCCATGCACCCATTCCGTTGGCTCCTGCTCCCGGTCCTCGCCGTGGCGCTGCTGGCCGCCGCCTCCGTCGCCCGGGCCAATCCGCAGGTGCAACTGACCTGGCAATTGCTGGACTACATCGCGGTCGATTACGCCGGCGCGGTGGAGGACGGGCAGGTCATCAGCGATTTCGAATATGCCGAGATGCGCGAGTTCTCCGGCACGGTGGCCGAGCGCCTGGCGCAGCTGCCCGAACACGAGGCGCGCCCTGGCTTGCTGGAACAGGCTGCGGCGTTGCAGGCGGCGGTCGAGGCCAAGGCCGATCCGGTCGAGGTCGAGCGCTTGGCGCGCGCGCTGGCCGAGGGCCTGCTGCAGGCTTACCCGGTGCCGCAGGCGCCTGCGCAGGTGCCCGACCTGGCCGCGGGCGAGCCGCTGTACCAGCAGTACTGCTCGACCTGCCATGGCGCCACCGGCGCCGGCGACGGCGCCGCCGCCTCGGCACTGGATCCGCCGCCGATCGACTTCACCGATGCCGCGCGTGCCCGCGCGCGCAGCGTGTTCGCGCTGCAGCAGGTGATCGAGCACGGCCTGGCCGGCACCTCGATGGTGAGCTACGCGCAGCTGCCGGAGGCCGAGCAGTGGGCGCTGGCCTTCCACGTCGGCCAGATCGCCTTCCCGCAGGACGCAGCCGCGCGCGGCGAAGCGTTGTGGCGCGAACGCGCCGACCTGCGTGCCCAGGTACCGAACCTTGCGGCACTGGTCGCCGCGCTGCCGGCCGGATTCGCCGGGCTCGCCCAGGCCGATGCCGATGCCGTGACCGCGTACCTGCGGCGGCATCCGGACGTGGTCGTCGCCAACGCGGCCGAGGCGGTCGGCAGCGGCCAGGCCATGGCCCTGGCGCGCACGCGCCTGGCCGAAGGCATGGCCGCCTACGCCGCCGGTGACGCGCGCCTGGCGCGCGACAGGTTCCTGTCGTCCTACCTCGACGGCTTCGAACCGATCGAGCCGTTGCTGGCGACGCGCGACCGCAAGCTGCTGGTCGAGGTCGAGGAAGCGATGATCGCGCTGCGCGCGGCAGCCGGCAGCGGCGCCGGCACCGAAGACGTGCAGGCCCGGGTGTCGTCGGTCGAAAGGCTGTTCGCCCGCGCCGAAGCCACGCTCGACAACAGCGGCGACGACAAGGCCGGCGCCACGACCGCATTCGTCGGCGCATTGACGATCCTGTTGCGCGAAGGACTGGAGGCGCTGCTGCTGGTGATCGCGATGGTCGCGTTCCTGCGCAAGGCCGAACGCACCGACGCGATGCGGTACGTGCATGCCGGCTGGATCGGCGCGCTGCTCGCTGGCGCCGTCACCTGGTTCGCGGCCACGCGCCTGATCGAGATCAGCGGCGCGAGCCGCGAACTCACCGAAGGCTTCGCGGCGTTGCTCGCCGCCGTCGTGCTGGTGTCGGTGGGCATCTGGATGCACGGCAAGAGCCAGGCCGACGCCTGGCAGCGCTACATCCGCGACACCATGTCCCGCGCGCTGTCGCGCGGCTCGACGTGGTTCCTGTTCGGCCTGTCGTTCCTGATCGTGTATCGCGAGGCGTTCGAGACGGTGCTGTTCTACGCAGCGCTGTGGAGCCAGGGCAACCATCCGGCCGTGCTGGCCGGCGCGGCGACCGCGATCGTCGCCCTGGTGGCGATCGGCTGGGCGATGCTGGGCTTCAGCCGCAAGCTGCCGTTCGGCCAGTTCTTTGCCATCAGTGCAGTGCTGATCGCGATCCTGGCGGTGGTGCTCGCAGGCAAGGGCGTAGCCGCGCTGCAGGAAGCCGGCTGGGTGCCGGCAAGCCTGGTCGCGTTCCCGCGGATCGAGCTGCTCGGCGTGCATCCGACGCTGCAGGGCCTGCTGGTGCAGGCCGCGGTGCTGGTGGTGCTGGTGGCCGGCTTCTGGTGGAGCGGCCGCCAGGCGCGGGCAATGGCGGGTTAAACCAGCGCACGGGCGCCGGCATCACACCCTCATGTTGCTGATGGGGCGGGATGGATGAACAAGGTCGGATTTGTGATGGTGCGGCTGGTGCTGGCGCTGGTGCTGACCGGTTGCGCGTACGTCGCCGTGGCCGTGGCCCCCGCGTCGTCGGTACGGCTGCAGGTCGTGGTCGAGCCCCAGGCCTATACGGCACTCGAGCGCCAGTGGGTGGAAACGATCCGGTCGCGGGCTGACCGCTGGCGTGTCGAGGCCGAGCATCTCGCCGCGATGTATCCGCCGCTGGAGGCGCCGCCGGCACGGATCGTGCTGGCGAGTCGCGGCGGCGAGGACGCCTTCGTGATCGATCCCAATACGATCGGCTTCGACGTCGGGCGCCTGCAGGCGCTTTACGGCGGATCTTCGAACGAGGCGCAGCGTGCCGAACGCATGGATCGCTTTTTCCGGCACGAGTACACCCATCTGTTGCAGAAGGCCTGGTTCGCCCGGCATCCGATCCCGCTGGATCGCCCGATCGACCGTGCGCTCGCGGAAATCCTCACCGAGGGCATGGGCAACTACTACTCGCTTTCGTCGCGATGGCGCTCGGTCGACGGGAATCGGTCGCCGGTCGCCGAGGCCACGCTACGCGAACTCGAGCCGCGCTTCGTCGCGCGCCTGGCGGCGCTGGCGTGCGCGTCGCCCGCGCAGGCCGAAGCGCTGACCGCGGACCTCTCAATGGGACGGTTCGACGCGAAGTGGGGCGCATTGCCGATGGCACTCTGGATCGAATCCGGGCCCGGAGACGTCGCGGTGGTGATGCGCGGGTTGCTGGAAGGCGGTCCCGAGGGCATTTGGGCGTTTGCCGGGGCGCATCTGGCGCCGGCATTGGTGCCGGCGCTGGAGGAGGCGAGGGCGGCAGTCAGTGCCTGCGGCGGGACTTTGCGGCGCCAGCTTCCGTCATCTCCACCTGCAGGGTGAAGCTGCGCACGTCGTCCGGGTGCAACGCACCGACGCCGATGACCTGGCGGTTCACTTCCTTGCCGCGTTCGTCGCGGATGGACAGCACCATCGAGTACTCGAACACGTTGTCGCCGCTGGGTGGCGACAGCGTGCCCTCGATCTGCAGGGGCACGACCTTGGTCTTCTCGCGCTGGATCGACGCCTCGTCGTAACGCAGGTGGCCCCGGCACGCGGGGCAGACGCTGGCGCTTTCGAGGATGGTCGCCTTGCAGTGCGGGCAGGCGCGGGTTGCGCCCGCCGTTCCCGGGCGCAGGGTGCTCATGACGCGGTGTAGCTGCCCGCCTTGTTGCCCTTGTTGTCCTTGTCGTCCCAGCCGAAGTCGGCCTGGCCGCGCATGCGCGCGCCGGAGGCGACGGTGAGCGAACCGGCCTTGACGTCGCCGACCAGCACGCCGCCCTGCTGCAGCTCGACCATCGCGGCGCCCTCGATGTTGCCTTCCAGCTCGCCGGCGATGACCACGCGCTTGGCGCGCACGCCACCGGTGAGCTTGGCGCCGGCCTCGATGGTCAGGTCGCCCTGGACGTTGACGTCGCCCTTGAACTTGCCGGCGATGCGGACGTTGCCCGCGCCTTCGATCTTGCCTTCGATGGTGAGGTCGCCGGCGATCAGCGATTCCTTGGCGGGGATGCCCTGCGCGCGCGGCGCGCTGGCCTGGCTGCCCGGGTCGGTGCCGGCGGCCGGCGGCGCCTGGAACGGCGGCAGGTCGGAATTGAACGGAGCCGTGTCCTTCTTGGCCGCGGTTTTCTGGTCGAAGATCGCCATCTGTCTTGCCCTCTAGCGGGGTTGGTGGTCCGGGCGAATGAGCCTAGCACGGCTCCCCGCGCACCGTACTGTGACGCAACCTACATTCGGAACACGCCGAACCGGGTGCCGTCGCGGCCCGGGCCGCTCTCGATCGGCGCGTTCAGGGACGCCGAAATCCCGAGGCCGAGCACGCGGCGCGTGTCGGCCGGATCGATGATGCCGTCGTCCCACAAGCGCGCGGTCGCGTACCACGGGCTGCCCTGGGTTTCGTACTGCTCGCGCACCGGCGCCTTGAACGCTTCCTCTTCCTCCGCGCTCCATGGTCCGCCGCGCGCCTCGATGCCGTCGCGCCTGACCGTGGCCAGCACGCTGGCGGCCTGCTCGCCGCCCATCACGCTGATGCGCGCGTTCGGCCACATCCACAGGAAGCGGCCGCCGTAGGCGCGCCCGTTCATCGCGTAGTTGCCGGCACCGAAGCTGCCGCCGATGACCACGGTGAACTTGGGCACGTGCGAGCACGCGACCGCGGTGACCATCTTCGCGCCGTCGCGCGCGATGCCCGAATGTTCGTACTTCTTGCCGACCATGAAGCCGGTGATGTTCTGCAGGAACACCAGCGGGATGCCGCGCTGGTTGCACAGCTCGATGAAGTGCGTGCCCTTGAGCGCGCTTTCGGAGAACAGGATGCCGTTGTTGGCAATGATGCCGACCGGGTACCCGTGGATATGGGCGAAGCCGGTGACCAGGGTCTTGCCGTAGCGCGCCTTGAACTCCTGCAGTTCGCTGCCGTCGACGATGCGCGCGATCACCTCGCGGATGTCGAACGGGCGGCGCGGATCCTTCGGTACGATGCCGTACAGCTCCTCGGCCGGATACAGCGGCTCGCGCACTTCGCGCGTGGCAAGCGGCAAGGTCTTGCGCCGGTTGAAGCCGCCGACGATATCGCGCGCGATCTGCAGCGCGTGGCGGTCGTCCTCGGCGAAGTGATCGGCGACGCCCGAGATCGAGGTGTGCACGTCGGCGCCGCCCAGCGTTTCGGCGTCGACGACTTCGCCGGTCGCTGCCTTCACCAGCGGCGGGCCGCCGAGGAAGATCGTGCCTTGCTCCTTGACGATGATGCTCTCGTCGCTCATCGCCGGCACGTACGCGCCGCCGGCAGTGCACGAACCCATCACCACCGCGATCTGCGGGATGTTCTCCGCGCTCATCCGCGCCTGGTTGTAGAAGATGCGGCCGAAGTGCTCCTTGTCCGGGAACACCTCGTCCTGCAGCGGCAGGAACGCGCCGCCCGAATCGACCAGGTAGATGCAGGGCAGGCGGTTCTCGCGCGCGATCTCCTGCGCGCGCAAGTGCTTCTTTACCGTCATCGGGAAGTAGGTGCCGCCCTTGACCGTGGCGTCGTTGGCCACGACCACGACTTCCTGTCCCATCACCCGCCCGATGCCGCAAACCATGCCGGCGGCCGGTGCGGCATCGTCGTACATGCCCT
This sequence comes from Luteimonas sp. 8-5, assembly GCF_029763755.1. GTDB lineage: Bacteria > Pseudomonadota > Gammaproteobacteria > Xanthomonadales > Xanthomonadaceae > Cognatiluteimonas. Next base: position 8,623 of record NZ_JARUVM010000010.1, on the reverse strand, counting down.
CGGCGGCCAGCGGCGCGATCTCCAGGAACGGCGACGCGGGGTCGAGCAGGGCGACGATGCGCTCGCGCACCAGCAGCTTGCCGCGCTCGACATGCTTGTCGCGGGCCTTCTGCCCGCCGCCACCGGCAGCGTGGGCGAGGCGGCGGTCGAGCTCCTCGACCAGGGCGCGGTGGAAGGCGACGTTATCGCGGAATTCCGCCGAACGCGGATCGAGCTGGGATTGGATGGCAGGCATCCGCCGATTGTAGGGCCAACAAAAAAGGCCCGCCGAGGCGGGCCTTTCCGGATCACGCCTGGGCGCGGATCAGTTCTGCGCGTCGTCCGCGGCAGCGTCGGCCTTGTCGGCCATTTCCTGCGCAGCGTCGGCGGTCGCCTGGGCGGCGTCGGCGGTGGCATTGGCGGCGGCAGCGGCAGCGTCGTTGGCGGCTTCGGCGGTGGCGTCGGCAGCCTGGTCGACGTTGGCGGCGACTTCGCCCATGGCTTCGCCGGTCGCGGCAGCGGCGGCTTCGGCGCCCTGCTGGGCGGCGTCGATGGTGGCCTCACCGGCCTGGTCGGCGGCAGCGGCGGCTTCAGCAGCCTGCTGCTGGGCTTCGGCGGTCTCGTTCTTGCAGGCCGACAGGGCCAGGACGGCCGCGGCGGCGAGCACGAAAAGCTTGGTCTTCATGATGACTCCGGTAGTGGGATCGGGAAAACGTACTGGTCGAAACTCAAAAGAGCCGCCGGCTTTGGACCGGCGGCTCCTTCTTTTGCTCTTGCTCTATCGGTACAGCAACCGCGGCTTAGTTGCCGTCGGTGGCCGCAGCCGCTTCCTCGGCCGCGTCCTGCGCCTGCTCGGCGGCGTCGGCGGCGTTCTCGGCCGCGTCGGCGGCGTCGTCGGCTTCGCCCATGGTGCCAGCGGCGGCAGCGGCGTCGGCGGAGGTGCCGGCAGCATCGGCAGCGGCAGCGGCGGCGTCAGCCGAAGCCTGGGCGGCGTCGGTGGCGGCCATGTCGCCGGTCATCGCGGCAGCGTCGGCAGCCTGCTGGGCTTCGGTAGCGGCAGCGGCGGCTTCGGCAGCCGAGTCCTCGGCCTGCTGCTGGTTGGAGCAGGCAGCCAGGGCCAGGCCCATGGCAATGGCAAGCAGCGCCTTGTTGATGGTCATGATCAGTTCTTCCTCGTCGTTAGTTGGGCAACGCGCAGTTGCGCGCCGCATAACATGATGACAAGCCCTTGTTGGCTGTCAAGCGGCGGTTTGTCTTTTTTTGGTTAAACGTTTTTAACGAATCCGCCCTGGAGGATCACGCCATCTCCACGGCGACCGCGGTTGCCTCGCCGCCGCCGATGCACAGGCTGGCCACCCCGCGCTTGCCGCCGCGTGCCTGCAGGGCATGGACCAGGGTGACCAGGAGGCGGGCGCCGCTGGCGCCGATCGGGTGGCCCAGGGCGACCGCGCCGCCGTTGACGTTGAGCCGGTCGTGCGGAATGCCCAGGTCGGTCATGGGCGCCATCGCCACGCAGGAAAACGCCTCGTTGACTTCGAACAGGTCGACGTCGCCAACCGACCAGCCGGCCTTCTCGAGCACGTTGCGCAGGGCCGACACCGGGGCGGTGGTGAACCACTCCGGCTCCTGGGAATGGGTGGCGTGGGCGACGATGCGCGCCAGCGGCTTGAGCCCGCGGCGGGCGGCCTCGTCGGCCGACATCAGCACGGTGGCGGCCGCGCCGTCGGAAATCTTGGAAGAGGAAGCGGCGGTCAGCACGCCTTCCTTGCCGAAGGCCGCGCGCAGGCCGGGGATCTTCGCCACGTCGACCTTGCCCGGTTCCTCGTCCTTGTCGACCACGACCTCGCCCTTGCGGGTCTTGACCGTGACCGGAACGATCTCGGCGTCGAAGGCGCCCGATGCCTGGGCCTGCTGCGCACGGGTGACGCTTTCGGCCGAGTAGGCGTCGAGCGCGGCGCGGTCGTAACCGTACTTGGCGCAGGCCATGTCGCCGAACACGCCCATCGCTTTGCCGTCGTAGGGGTTGGTCAGGCCGTCCCACGCCATGTGGTCGAGGAACTCGGCGTTGCCGTAGCGGATGCCGGTGCGCGAACCGTTGAGCAGGTGCGGGGCGTTGGTCATCGACTCCATGCCGCCGGCGACGATCACGTTCGCCGAACCGGCCTTGATCAGGTCGTGGGCGAACATCACCGCCTTCATGCCCGAGCCGCAGACCTTGTTGATCGTGGTGCAGCCGGCCGACGGCGGAATCTCCGCGCCCAGCGACGCCTGGCGGGCGGGTGCCTGGCCGAGTCCGGCCGGCAGCACGCAACCCATGATCACCTCGTCGACCTGGTCGGGCGCGAGGCCGGCGTGGGCGAGCGCGCCGGAGATCGCGGTGCTGCCCAGCTGCGGGGTAGGCACGCCGGTGAACTGGCCGAGGAAGGAACCGATGGCGGTGCGCTTGGCACCAACGATGACGACGTCAGAAGCGGACATTGGGAGTCTCCGTTGCGGGTGCGATCGTGGGGGCGCAAGCCCCGATTATGGCCCGAAACGGGGTCCGATGTTGCAGTGCCGCAAGCTTGCGGTCGCCATCCCGCCGGCATACATAATGAAGGCGACCGACAAGGAGACAGCATGGACAGGGAAGGCATCAGGTTGGCCCGATCGGCGCTGCCGCTGGCCGTGGCACTGGCGCTGGCGGCCTGCGGCGGGGGCGGCAATGTCCGTTCCGAGTCCCCGGATCCGCCACCGGCCGGCGGCGGTGGGGGCGGGGGCAGCTCGTCCCAGCCGGGGATCAACGACCACCTGACGCTGATCGATGCCGCCAATCTGGGCCTGGACATGCCCGGGGCCGGGGTAACGATCGGCTTCCTCGATACCGGCATCAACCGCAACCATCCCACGCTCGCCGGACGCGTGCTGCAGAACTTCGTCCACATCGACGCGAACGGGAACGACCTGTCGGTGGACGACAAGGTCGGCCACGGCACCACCGTCGCCCAGCTCGCCGCGGGCAAGCCGTTCGGGCAATGGCCGGGCGGGGTCGCGCCCTGGGCCAAGGTGGTGTCGTCGCGGATCATCAACGACACGCCACCCACCGACGATGGCTCCGGCCAGGGCAATGAGGTCCACGCCGGCGAAGGCATCGGCGAATTCTTCGCTGCCGTCAACGCCGAGCTCGCTGATGCCGGCGCGACGATCATCAACAACTCCTGGGGCGGGCTGTACTGGAACGATCCGGCGGTGACCGTCGAGATCGCCGAGGCATACCGCGAATTCGTCATCGACCGCGGCGGGCTGGTCGTGTTCGCCAACGGCAATGCCGGTGAGAACGCAGCGCTGCGACCCAATCCTTCCGACAACGCCGCGCTGCCGAGCAAGGATGGCCTGGCCACCGACCTGGAGGTCGGCTGGCTCACGGTCGGCGCGCTGGATCCGCTGCGGCCCACACAGCTGACCGATTATTCGCAGGCCTGCGGCGTGGCGATGAACTACTGCCTGGTCGCACCGGGCGACGTGGTGTTCACGGGTCCGAACGACACCGCGGGCAAGCCGAGTTACTGGGTCGGCAGCGGCACCTCATATGCGGCACCGCTCGTATCGGGCGCGGCCGCGGTGGTGTGGTCGGTCTTCCCGTACTTCGACAACGACCTGGTGCGGCAGACGCTGCTGGGTACCGCCGACGACCTCGGCGCGCCTGGCGTCGATGCGATCTTCGGCCACGGCCTGCTCGACGTCGCCGAGGCGGTGCGCGGGCCTGCCCGGTTCGACTGGGGCGACGTAACCGTTTCGTTCGAGGGCGTATCTACCTGGTCGAATACGATCTCCGGTGCAGGCGGCCTGGTGAAGCGCGGCAACGGCACGCTGGTACTGGACAGGAATTCCGTCTACACCGGCGATACCCGTATTGAAGCCGGACGCATTCTCCTCGTCGAGGGGATGACCGGATCCGATTTCCTGGTCGGCCCGGATGGTGCACTCGCCGGGCACGGCCTCGTCTCCGGGGACGTCCACAACGCCGGCTCCCTGTACTCGACCTCGGCGGTCTACGAAATCGGCTTCGATGCACTGCGCGTTGGCGGCAACTACGTGCAGGAGGCCAGCGGCACGCTCAATGCGGTCATCGGGCAGCCATTCCAGGTGGGCGGCAGCGCCACGCTGGCGGGGACGCTCAACATCTTCGACGTGGCATCCGGCTATGTCTACACGTCGCGCGAAGGCATCCTCCACGCCGATGACGGCGTGTCCGGAGCATTCTCCACGCTGACCAGCACCGGCTCTTTCCTGGATGCGACCCTGGACTACGAAGCGAACGACGTCTTCCTCGACATCACGCGGCTCGACATGAACCTTGCGGCCCGGTCGATGGGCCTGACGGCGTCCTCGCTGTCCGGCGCCGCGCGCGTCGAGCAGGCATTCCGGGCGCTCGACAGCGGCGCGCAGGCAAGCGCGCCGGCCGAATTCCTGCAAGCCGCCGGCGCGCTGCAGCGCACGCGAGGTGCCGGGGCCGCGGAGCGCTCGCTTTCCAGCCTGTCAGGCGAACTGCATGCCGCCGATGCGGCGCTGGCGTTGCTGGCCACCGACGACAGCCGGCATGAGCTGGAAGCGCGCATCGACATGCCGCGCACTTCCAGCACCTGGAGCGCGAACCTCGACAGCCGCGGCGCCATCGGCGGCAGCATGGACGCCGACATGCGGGGCTGGATGCTCGGCCAGGAGTTCGATGCCGGCAGCGCGACCTGGGGCACGGCGTTCTCGCGCAGCGAAGGCACCATGTGGAACCGCCAGCGCCAGGACCGCAGCCGGGACGTGCAGGTCGAAGGCCAGGTCTACGGCTTCCGCGGCAGCGCGGCCAGCGGCTACCTGCTGGGCCGCGCCGCGTTCGGCCGCATCCAGCGCGACCTGCAGCGCGAAGTGCTGCTCGGCGACACCCGCCACGGCGTCGCCGCGCGCTATGCCGACGAGTACGTGTCGCTGGGCGTGCAGGCCGGCCACCACTTCGAAGCCTTGGGCGGCACGCTCACGCCTTACGCCGGCGCGCAGTCGCTGCAACTGCAGCGCGGTGCCTTCCACGAGGACGGCGCGGCCGGATTCGGACTGGACGCGAACGCCTCGCGCCTGGACGTCACCCAGGCCATCACCGGCCTGCGCTATCGCAAGGCCTGGAACGTCGGTGCCGCCCGAGTGTCGCTGCAAGGCCGCGCCGAATGGCAGAAGACGCTGTCGCAACACGGCGCCATCGAAGCCACCTTCACCGCGCTGGACGCCCGCACCCCGCTGGCGCTCGACATCCTCGGCCCCGAAACCACCGTCCTCGGCATCGGCCTGGGCACCAACTGGCCCACCTCCCGCCTGACCCTCGACCTCGACGCCCGCCGCACCCGCTCAACGACCGACCTCGGCCTAAACGCGGCCTGGGCCGTTTCATTTTGATCCGCGTAAATCCGCGTCCCGCGTCTGGCTTCTCAGCTCTTGCCGTCGAAGAGCTCGCGGCCGATGAGCATGCGGCGGATTTCGTTGGTGCCAGCGCCGATGGCGTAGAGCTTGGCGTCGCGCAGGATGCGGCCGGTGTCGAACTCGTTGATGTAGCCGTTGCCACCCAGCGCCTGGATGCCTTCCAGCGCCGCCTGCACCGCCGACTCGCTCGCGTGCAGCAAGCACGACGCCGCGTCAACGCGCGACTTGTGGCCCGCGTCGTAGTCGCGCGCCACCTGGTAGGCGAACGCACGGCTGGACTGCAGCGCCGTGTACATGTCGGCGATCTTGGCCTGCATCAGCTCGAAGCAGCCGATCGGCTGGTCGAACTGCTTGCGCTCGCGCACGTAGGGCAGGGCGGTATCGAGCGCCGCCTGCATCAGCCCGATCGGGCCGCCGCTGAGCACCAGCCGCTCGGTGTTGAGGCCGGACATCAGCACGCGCACGCCCTGGTTCACCTCGCCCAGTACGTTCTCCTGCGGGATCGCGCAGTCCTCGAACACCAGCTCGCAGGTGTTGGAGCCGCGCATGCCCAACTTGTCGAGCTTCTGCGCCGTGCTGAACCCCTTCATGCCCTTTTCGACGATGAAGGCGGTCATGCACTTGCTGCCTGCATCCTTGCCCGCGGTGCGCATGTAGACCACCAGGACGTCGGCCTCCGGGCCGTTGGTGATCCACATCTTGTTGCCGTTGGCGATCCACTGCCCGTCGCGCAACTCGGCCCGGCACGACATCGACCCGACCACGTCCGAACCGGCGCCCGGCTCGCTCATCGCCAGCGCGCCCTTCCACTCGCCGCTGCACAGCTTCGGCAGGTATTTGGCGCGCTGCGCCTCGTTGCCGTTGGCGTAAAGGTTGTTGACGCACAGGTTGGAGTGCGCGCCGTAGCTCAGGCCGACCGAACCCGAGGCGCGGGAGATTTCCTCCATCGCCACCAGGTGGGCCAGGTACCCCATGTCGCTGCCGCCGTACTCGCCGGGCACGGTGAGGCCAAGCAGGCCCATCTCGCCCAGCTTCGGCCACAGGTCCTGCGGGAACGCGTTGTCGTGGTCGATCGCGGCCGCGCGCGGCGCGATTTCCGCCTGCGCGAAGCGGTGGACCGCCTCGCGCAGTGCGTCGATGTCTTCGCCGAGCGGGAAGGACCGCACGCCCTTAGTGGCCCCGGATGCGGCCCTGGAAGCGCGGCTTGGCGCGTCCCAGCGGCAGCTTCAGCTTGCCCATCACCGCGATGCGCTCCTCGGCCATGCGGTCGGCCGCCATGTAGGTCGGGATGCCGTCGCGCTCGGCGATCTCGTAGATGCGGGTGAGGTTGTGGTAGATCGTGCGCATCATGCGCATGGCGCGCTCGCGGTTGTAGCCGGTGATCTCCAGCGCCACGTTCATCACGCCGCCCGCGTTGACCGCGTAGTCCGGCGCGTACAGGATGCCGCGCTTGACCACTTCGTCGCCGATCGCGTTGCTGGCCAGCTGGTTGTTGGCCGCGCCGCAGATGACCTTGAACTTGAAGCGGGGCAGGGTCTGCTCGTTGACGGTGCCGCCGAGGGCGCACGGCGAGTACACGTCGGCGGCGACGTCGTAGATGTCGTCCGGGGCCACGGCCTCGGCGCCGTACTCGGACACGGCCTTGTCGACCAGGCCCTTGTTGATGTCGGTGACGAAGATCTTGGCGCCGCGCTCGCGCAGCAGCTTCACGTACTCCATGCCGACATGGCCCAGGCCCTGCACGGCGTAGCTGTACTTGCCCACTTCCTCGTCGCCGAACTTGGCCTGCAGCGTGGCCATCAGGCCCTGCAGCGCGCCGTAGGCGGTGAACGGCGACGGGTCGCCTGAACCGCCGTGGACCTGGTGCACGCCGGTGACGTACTCGGTCTCCTTGAACACGTACTCCATGTCGTTGACGTCGATGCCGACGTCCTCGGCGGTGATGTAGCGGCCGCCCAGCGACTCCACGAACTGGCCGAACGCGCGGAACAGCGCCTCGGACTTGTCGGTCGACGGGTCGCCGATGATCACCGCCTTGCCGCCGCCGATGTCCAGGCCGGCGACCGCGTTCTTGTAGGTCATGCCGCGGCTCAGGCGCAGCACGTCGTTGAGCGCTTCTTCCTCGCTCTTGTACGGCCACATGCGCGTGCCGCCCAGGGCCGGGCCCAGCACCGTGTTGTGGATCGCGATGATGGCCTTCAGGCCGGCATCCTTGTTGTGGCAGAAAACCACCTGCTCGTGACCGAAGGTATCGAGGGTTTCGAAGATCATCGCGTGTGCTCCAGCGCCGGCAACCGGGTTCGCGCAGATGCGAAGGTCGCCAACTGATTGTGATAAGTCTTTGAATCGTTGGGATTAACGCAGCGACCAGGGGGGTGGCTCGGGCCGCAGGCGCGGTATTTTACGCGGGTCCGCCGGCAAAAGCCCGTATGCTTCCCGGCCGATGTCGACTACGCCAACGCAAAATCCGCCCCCGATTCCGCCCGATCACCCCTGGGCCGTGCCCCTGAGCCATCTGCGCCACTCCCTGGCCGCCGGCCGGGCCGGGCGCCAGCGCGAGGCCGTGGCCGCCGCCCTGGCCGCGTTCAAGGCGCGGGTGGCCGCCCCGGAACTGTTGATGCACCTGGCCCGCAGGCTGCTGGAAGTGGGCGAGGTCCGGGCCATGTATGCCTGCGCCAACGACCTGTCGGTGCAGCGCGGCGGCCATCCGGCCGTCGAGTTCCACCTGGCGAACATGCTTGCCGCGGCCGGTTTCCCCGCCGACGCGCTGCAGATGGTGCGGAAGGTGCGCAATGGCGGGTTCGACGGCCCGCGCGTGCAGTGGCTGGCGGCCCTGTGCCTGGAGGACCTGGGCCGGATCGACGATGCCGCCCGCGAGCTCCGCGCCGGGCTCGACACGCCCGAGCGCACCCCGCTGTTGCTGGCGCTGTCGCAAATGCCTCCGACCGCCGTGGTCGAGGACGCCGAGCTGCGCTCGCGCCTGGAGGCAGCGGTGGCCGCGTGCCCCGACAACAACCCGCAGCTGCCGATGCTGTTGTACGCCCTGTTCACCGTCCTCGACCGCCTGGACGAAACCGCGGCCGCCTGGCAGGCGCTCGAGCGCGCGCTGCCGTTGCGCGGCAAGCGCCTCGACTACGATGCGGAGCAGGCCCAGGCCCTCTCCGAGTACCTCGGCACGCGCCGCGCGGCAGCGGCCGAGGGC
>NZ_JARUVM010000001.1 GCF_029763755.1 Luteimonas sp. 8-5 | reverse complement strand
GCCAACGTGCACCTGGACGCGGTCGAGCATCGCGCGCAGGACGGCACCGAGTCGCTGGTGTTCATGCATGCGGTCAAGGACGGCCCCGCCGACCGCAGCTTCGGCCTGCAGGTGGCCGCGCTCGCGGGCCTGCCGAAGACCGTGGTGCGCCAGGCGCGCGCGCGGCTGGCCGAACTCGAGGCGCAGAACCGCGATGCGCCGTCGATGCCGATGACCGCGCAGGCGCTGGACGCGCCGCAGCAGATCGGCCTGTTCTCGCCGTCGTCGGCCGCGCTCGAGGCGCTTGCCGCGCTCGACCCCGACGAGCTCACCCCGAAGCAGGCCCTCGAAGCCCTCTACCGCCTCAAGGCCCTGTCGTAGGAGCGGCGGCAGCCGCTCCTACGTCGCGTCGATGTCGCCGAGGGCGCGGATGAGGCGGCGGGCGCGCTTGTCGGGCTTGTGATCGGGCGCCTGGTAGCCGGCGCGTTCGGCGGCGCGTTGCGCACGCAGTTCCGCGCGCCGTGCGCGCGATTCGTCGCTTTCCGAATAAAGCGTCTGCGCCACGCTGGCCGGGCCGCGCGTGTCGCTCAGGGCGAGCACGGTCGCCTCGAAGATCTCGCCCGCGCGCTCCACGCGCAGGGCCTCGCCGCCGCGCAGCGAACGGGCCGGCTTGGCGCGTTGCCCATCCACCTCGACCTTGCCGGTCTGGATCGCGTGCCGCGCCAGGCTGCGGGTCTTGTAGAAGCGCGCCGCCCACAGCCACAGGTCGAGGCGGACGGTGTCGTGCTGTTCGGAGGAATACGGGGTCATGTCGGAAACGCAAACGGCCGCCCTGGGGCGGCCGTCGCGGATTGCCTGCTGCGCGAGCTTACTCGGCGGCAGCAGCGGCGGCGGCGGCCGCCTCGGCCTTGGCCTTGGCGTTGCCGGCCAGGTCTTCCTTGATGCGCGCCTTGCGGCCTTCCAGGCCACGCAGGTAGTACAGCTTGCCCGCGCGCACCGCACCGCGGCGCTTGACCTGCACCGAGTCGATGGCCGCGCTGTGGGTCTGGAATACGCGCTCCACGCCGTAGCCGTGCGAGATCTTGCGCACCGTGAACGACGAGTTGAGGCCGGCGTTCTTCTTGCCGATGACCACGCCTTCATAGGCCTGGACGCGTTCGCGGTTGCCTTCCTTGACCTTGACGTTGACGACGACGGTGTCGCCCGGGCCGAAGGTGGGCAGCTCGCGCTGGACCTGTTCGGTTTCGAAGTTCTGCAGCAGCGTGTGGAGCGAGGGCTTGTTCATTGGTGTTTGCCTGTTGGTGTGCCCTGGATGTTCCGGGGCTGTTGTAAGCGCGAGTGCACGTGGACCCGCGTCTTGGCTTCGGTACCGCTGGGTGGAGCTAAGCCGCGAATTATAGCGGGGTTTTCCCCCCGCTGTCACCGGCTCCGGCCGCCTGGTCGAGGAACTCCTCGAGCAGGGCCCGGTCGGTCCGGGACAGGGCCTCGGGGTCGACCAGGTCCGGGCGCCGCAGCCAGGTCCGGCCCAGGGCCTGCTGCCGCCGCCAGCGGGCAATGGCCGCATGGTTGCCCGACAGCAGCACCTCCGGGACCTTGCCCAGGGCATGCTCGACCGGCCTGGTGTAGTGCGGGCAGTCGAGCAGGCGCTGGCCGTCAGGGCCGGACTCGAAACTGTCCTGGGCCGCCGACTCCGCGTCGTTCAGGGCGCCCTCCTGCAGCCGCGCCACGGCGTCCACCAGCACCGCCGCCGGCAGCTCTCCGCCGGACAGAACGTAGTCGCCGATGGAGATCTCCTCGTCGACCTCGGCCGCGACCAGGCGCTCGTCGATGCCTTCGTAGCGACCGCACAGCAGGACCAGGCGCTCGCGCCCGGCCAGGGCACGCACCCGCGCCTGGTCCAGGCGCCGCCCCTGCGGGCTGAGGTAGACCACGTGCGCCGGCACCGGGTCGGCAGCGCGCACCGCGGCCAGGCAGGCGCGCAGCGGGTCGACCATCATCACCATGCCGGGGCCGCCGCCGAACGGCCGGTCGTCGACCCGGCGGTAGCTGCCCTCGGCGTGGTCGCGCGGATTCCAACCGTGCACCGACAACAGCCCGCGTTCGACCGCGCGCCCGACCACGCCATGGCCGGCCATCTGCTCGACGAACTCGGGAAACAGGCTGACGACGTCGATGCGCATCAGAAGTCCGGGTCCCAGTCGACGACGACCAGGCCGGCATCGAAGTCCACCGAACGGATGTAGTCGGGTTGCAGGAACGGGATCATGCGTTCGCGCTCGCCCTGCACCACCAGCACGTCGTTGGCGCCGGTGGAGAACAGGTGCGAGACGGCGCCGAGGGCGACGCCTTCCACGGTGGCCACGCGCAGGCCCTCCAGGTCGACCCAGTAGTACTCGTCGGCGCCGGGCGGCGGCAACGCCGAGCGCGGCACCCACACTTCGGTGCCGCGCATCGCGTCGGCGGCATCGCGGTCCTCGACGCCGGGAAGCGTGGCGACGATGCCCTTGGCGGTCTCGCGCCCGCGTGCGCCCTCGAGCTCGCGCTCGGCGCCCTGCGGGGTGCGCAGGATCCATGGCTGGTAGCGGAAGATGCCGCGCGCCGGATCGGTGAAGGACTCGAGCTTGAGTTCGCCACGCACGCCGAAGGCGCCGTGGATCCGGCCCAGGAGCACGCGCTTCGGCGAAGCGGTCTCCTGCGCGGACGGCGCCTTCATCGTGGATGTATCCAGGAAAAGCGGGGGAACACGGGCCGCGCAGCGCGCGGCCCCGGGGGTCAGGCCGCGGCGGCGGCCTTGCTCGCCTTGTACAGGTCGGCGACCTTGTCGCTCATCTGCGCGCCATGGCCCAGCCAGTGCTCGATGCGCGCGGCATCGAGCTCGACGCGCTTCTCGGCGCCCGAGGCGACCGGGTTGAAGTAACCGACGCGCTCGATGTTGCGGCCGTCGCGGGCGCTGCGGCTGTCGGTGACGATGATGTGGTAGAAGGGGCGCTTCTTGGCGCCGCCACGGGTAAGGCGGATCTTGACCATGGTGCTCTCGGTGTTGCCCAGCTGCCGGGATGGCAGGGTAAGCCGGCAATTTTAACCCATTGCCGGGGCGTCTTGCACTCAACCGGCGATCGCCACCCCGAACAGCCGTCCGACCAGTGCGGTGAAACCCATGGCCAGCGCGCTCCAGGCCACGACCCGGGCGGCTCCGCGCCAGGCCGGGGCGCCTCCGACCACTGCCGCCAGGCCGCCCAGGACCGCCAGGCAGGCCAGCGAGAATCCGGTGACCCAGCCGCCTGCTCCGGACTGCGGCGCGATCATGACGACCACGATCGGCAGCAGCGCACCCGTCGCGAACGCAGCCGCCGAGGCGAGCGCCGCCTGCAGGGGGCGCGCACGCAGGTTCTCGGTGATGCCCAGCTCGTCGCGCGCGTGCGCGCCGAGCGCATCGTGCGCGGCCAACTGCGTGGCGACCTGCTCGGCCAGCGCCGGCTCGAGGCCGCGCTCCACATAGATGCCCACCAGCTCGCGGTGCTCGCCCTCGGGGAATTCGCGCAGTTCGCGCCGCTCCTTGGCCAGGTCGGCGTGCTCGGCATCGGACTGCGAGCTGACCGACACGTATTCGCCGGCAGCCATGGACATCGCCCCGCCCACCAGGCCGGCCATGCCCGCTAGCAGCAACTGCCCGTGCGCCGCGCCCGCAGCCGCCATGCCCACGACCAGGCTCGCGGTAGAAACGATGCCGTCGTTCGCGCCCAGCACCGCGGCCCGCAACCATCCGGCGTGGCCGCCGCGGTGCCGCTCGGGCGGGTGCTGGCCGCGGCGCATCAGCGGAACGGCATCCCGCCGCCCATCATGCCCTGCATGCCGCGCATCAGGCCCTTCATGCCCCCGCGGCCCATCTTCGCCATCATCTTTTCCATCTGCTGGTACTGCTTCAGCAGCTTGTTGACGTCCGCGGGGGTCAGGCCCGAGCCGGCCGCGATACGCTTGCGCCGGGAGCCGTTCAGCAGTGCCGGGTTGCGACGCTCCTTCTTCGTCATCGAGTTGATGATCGCCACCATCCGCGGCACTTCCCTGCCGGTGACCTGGGCCTTGACCGCGTCCGGGATCTGGCCGACGCCGGGCAGCTTGTCCATCAGCCCGGCCAGGCCGCCCATGTTCTGCATCTGCTCGAGCTGGTCCTTCATGTCGTTGAGGTCGAAGCGCTTGCCCTTGGCCACTTTCTCGGCCAGCTTCTGCGCCTTGTCCCTGTCGACCTGCTGCTCGACCTGCTCGACCAGCGACAGCACGTCGCCCATGTCGAGGATGCGGCTGGCGACGCGGTCGGGATGGAACACGTCCAGCCCGTCGGTCTTTTCGCCGGTGCCGATGAACTTGATCGGCTTGCCGGTGATGTAGCGGACGCTCAGCGCGGCGCCGCCGCGGGCGTCGCCGTCGGTCTTGGTCAGGACCACGCCGGTCAGCGGCAGCGCTTCGCCGAAGTGCTTCGCGGTGGTGGCTGCGTCCTGGCCGGTCATCGAGTCGACCACGAACAGGGTCTCGACCGGCGACACCGCCGCGTGCAACGCCTTGATCTCCGCCATCATCGCGTCGTCGATGCTGGTGCGGCCGGCGGTGTCGACGATCAGCACGTCGATGAAGGACTTGCGTGCGTCGGCAATCGCAGCGCGCACGATGGCCTCGGGCTTCTGCGAGACGTCCGACGGGAAGAACTGCACCCCGACCTGCGCGGCGAGCGTCTTCAGCTGTTCGATCGCGGCCGGGCGGTACACGTCGGCACTGACCACCATGACCTTCTTCTTGCGCCGCTCCTTCAGGTGCCGCGCGAGCTTGGCCGCCGTGGTGGTCTTGCCCGCGCCCTGCAGGCCGGCCATCAGCACCACCGCCGGCGCCGGCACGTTGAGGTCCAGCTCGCTGGCCGATGCGCCCATCACCAGGGTCAGCTCGTCGCGCACGACCTTGATCAGGGCCTGGCCCGGGGTCAGCGACTTCAGCACTTCCTGGCCGATCGCACGCACCTTGATGCGCTGGATCAGGGCCTGGACCACGGGCAGAGCGACGTCGGCCTCGAGCAGCGCGATCCGCACCTCGCGCAGGGCTTCGGTGATGTTGGATTCGGTTAGCCGGCCACGGCCGCGGACGCGCTCGATGGTGCCGGACAGGCGCTGGGTCAGGGATTCGAACATGGGGGTCCGACAGGAGAAAACGGCCGTCGATTATAGCCGGCCGCTTCCACCGGCCCCGCTTCATGCGACACTTTGCCGATGACAATGGTTCTCATCGCCCAGGCGGCCTATCTCGTCGCAACCGTGCTGCTGGTGGTGGACCTGCGGCGCGACTCGCGCGAAGGATGGACCTGGCTCGCCGTCGCCGGCGTTGCCGTGTTGCTGCATGCCGGCGTGCACCTGCTGGCCTGGCGCAACAGCGGCGGCGCCGACATGCATTTCTTCGCAGCGCTGTCCCTCGTCGGCCTGGGCATGGCCGCGCTCACCAGCGTGGTCGGTGCGGGCGGGCGCATGGCTGCCCTGGGCGTGGTCGGATATCCGGTCGCCGCGGCGACGCTGGCTGGCTACGCCGGGTATGGCCACCACGTGGTCGAAGTGCTCGACTGGCGCCTGCAGCTGCATGCGTGGTGCGCGTTGCTGGCTTACGCCACCCTGGCCGTCGCCGCGCTGCTGGCGGTAATGCTGTGGTTGCAGGATCGCGCGTTGCGCCGCCACCAGTTCGGCCGCTGGCGCTTCGCCCTGCCCCCGCTGACCGAACTGGAATCGCTGCTGTTCCGCACCGTCGCCGTGGGTTTCGCCCTGCTCACCGCGACGCTGCTGACCGGCGTGCTGTTCGTCGAAGACCTGCTGGCCCAGCACCTGGTCCACAAGACGGTGCTCAGCGTGCTGTCCTGGCTGGTGTTCGGAGGCCTACTGCTGGGGCGCTGGCTGCGCGGCTGGCGCGGGCGCACCGCCGCCGGCTGGACCTTGGTGGCCATGGCCCTGCTGGTGCTGGCCTTCTTCGGCAGCAAGTTCGTCCTGGAGCTGGTCCTGCACCGCTAGGAGACGCTAGACGATCGCGTCGATCGCGTCGGCGAGCTTCTCTGCCGCGACGATCTCCAGCCCCTTGAAGCTGCCGCCCTTGGGCACGTTGGCGCGTGGCACGATCGCGCGCTTGAAGCCGTGGGTCGCGGCTTCCTTCAGGCGTTCCTCGCCATTGGGCACCGGACGGATCTCGCCTGACAGCCCGACCTCGCCGAACGCAATGGTCTTGTCCGGCAGCGGCCGGTCGCGCAGCGACGACAGCACGGCCAGCAGCACCGGCAGGTCGGCCGCCGTCTCCTGCAGTCGGATGCCGCCGACCACGTTGACGAACACGTCCTGGTCGGACACGCCGATGCCCCCGTGTCGGTGCAGCACCGCCAGCAGCATGGCCAGCCGGTTCTGCTCCAGGCCGACTGCGACGCGGCGCGGGTTCGACAGCGGCGACGCGTCGACGAGGGCCTGCACCTCGACCAGCAGGGGGCGGGTGCCTTCGCGCGTGACCATCACGCAACTGCCGGGCTGCCGCAGGCTGCCGCCGGAGAGGAAGATCGCCGACGGATTGGGCACTTCCTTCAGGCCCTGCTCGCCCATGGCGAACACGCCCAGTTCGTTGACCGCGCCGAAACGGTTCTTGAACGCGCGCAGCACGCGGAAGCGCGAGCCCGATTCGCCCTCGAAATACAGCACCGCATCGACCATGTGCTCGAGCACGCGCGGGCCGGCGATGCCGCCTTCCTTGGTGACGTGGCCGACCAGGAAAACCGCGGTCCCGGTCTCCTTGGCATAACGCACCAGGCGCGCGGCCGACTCGCGCACCTGGCTCACCGAGCCGGGTGCCGCGGTCAGCGACTCGGTCCACAGCGTCTGCACCGAGTCGGCGACGATCATGCGCGGGCGCATCGCCGCGGCGTGCTCGAGGATGCGCTCGATGCCGGTTTCGGCCAGCGCATGCACGCCGTCGACAGGCAGTCCCAGGCGCGACGCGCGCCCGGCGACCTGTGCCAGCGATTCCTCGCCGGTCACGTACAGGCCGGGCAAGGTCGCCGCCATCTTGGCCACCGCCTGCAGCAGCAGGGTCGACTTGCCGATGCCAGGATCGCCGCCGACCAGCACCACTGCGCCCTCGACCAGGCCGCCGCCCAGCACCCGGTCGAACTCGCCGATGCCGGTGGATACGCGCGCGTCTTCCTGATGCCGCACCTCACCCAGCGGCGTCACCTTCGGCGCATCGACCTTGCCGGCCCAGCTCGCGCGGCGCGAAGCCGGCGACTTCTGTGCGGCCGCCGACTCCAGCACGATCTCCGACAGCGTGTTCCAGGCGCCGCATTCGGCGCATTGGCCCTGCCACTTGTTGTGTTCGCCGCCGCACTCGCCGCAGACGTACGCAACCTTCGCCTTGACCGCCTTGCCCGCTGTCTTCATCGCCACACTTTATCGCGCGGCCGTCGCATCCGGGGAGACGGCGGGCGCCGGCTCGACCCGCACCCACTCCCGGTACATCTCGTACAGCGTGCTCAGCAGGGTGATGGCGGCAGCGACGCCGAACCAGGGGCGCGCGACCTCGTCCGCGCCAGCGGCCACGAAGATCGCGAACGGCTCGCGGTCGAGCAGCGTCACCAGCGGCGCGGCGTGGGCGAGCAACATCAGGCCGAGGCCGACATGGGCGACCAGGCTGAGCTGGCGGTTCCAGCGCTTCCATCCGTCCTGCACCCCGACCACCAGGTAGTTGGCGACGACCAGTACGAACCAGCCGATGGTGGCCGTGCGCTGCCAGCTGTCGAGGAACTCCGGCGTCTGCAGCAGGCCTCCGGCGACGCCCCTGCCGAACGTCGCCGCGTCCCAGTACGCCTGCGGCGACAGGTACAACGCGAGCGGGAACACCACCGTTCCGGCGGCGGCGAGCAGCGCGGGCCAGCGACCGCCGTGGGCAGGCTTGTCCTGCGTGCGCGGGCGCCAGCCGAACTTGCCTGCAGGCTGGCGCCGCCGGGCCCAGCCGATCATCGCGAACACCACGAACATGATGCCGATCCAGTGCATGGCTTCCAGCCACTGCATTTCCGCCTGCCCGTCGTTGTGCACCGCTAGCGCCAGGATGCCGACCACGGTCCAGATCGCGAAGTTGTGGTTGTCCTCCGGCTCGATTAGCGGATTGCGCGGGTGGTAACGGGTAGCGACCTGTACCGGCCGCCCGAAATCGGCGAGCAGTTCCATCGCCAGCGCGCGGTCGGCCGGCCTGCCGGCCGCCGCTGCCCTCGCCCCGAGCTCCTCATGCAGCAGCGCACGCAGCTCCATCGCGACGTCGTTGCGCTTGTCGCGCGGCAGGTAGCGCGCGACATCGCGCACATAGGATTCGATCACATCGTTCGCGTTCATCGTTCGTCCCCCAGGAATCCTTCGACGGCTTCGACCTGGGCGCGCCAGGCATCGGCAAGTTCGGCCAGGGCGCGCTTGCCCTCGGCGTTGAGGCGGTAATAGCGGCGCGGCGGCGCCGTGCCGGTGTCCCACTCGCTGGCCAGCAGGCCCTGCGCCTCCAGCCGGCGCAGCAGCGGATACAGGGTTCCCTCCTCCACCGGCATGCCGCCGTCGGCCAGGGCCTGGCGCAACGAATAGCCGTACTGGCGGTGGCGCAGCTGGCTGAGCACGGCCAGCACCAGCACCCCGCGGCGCAGCTCGACCTGCCCTATATCACTGTTTTTGCTGGGTCCGTGGCTGGTTGCCATGCCCCTCTCCGGCTACTGTTTCGCAAACAGTACATAGCGCCGCATACCATGTCAAGCACAGTAGCCAGATAAGGACCAGATCAAAAAAAACGCCCCGTGCAAGGCTGCACGGGGCGCGATATTCCAGAACGGAACCTGGTGCCGGAAATAGGAATCGAACCTACGACCTACGCATTACGAATGCGCCGCTCTACCAACTGAGCTATTCCGGCGAAGCGGCCAATTCTAGCGGCTTGCGGGCTGGTCCACCAGACGCGCACACCGGTTCATCTAGCCTCCCGGCCATGGACTGGATCGATCTGCTGCAATGGCCGGCCATGACCGTGACCCTGTTCGCCGCGTGGCTGGTGGGCTCGAAACAGAAGCGGCGCCGGGAACTGGGCTTCTGGTGGTTCGTCGCCAGCAACATCCTCTGGGTGGGCTGGGGCTGGCACGACCAGGCTTGGGCACTGATCGCCCTGCAGGCGGGCCTGTTCGCCATGAACCTGCGCGGCGCGCGCAAGAACGATACGGATTGAGGCTCAGTCGACCAGTTGCAGCCGCAACTCCCGCGGCAGCGCGAACACCATGTCCTCGGGCTCGCCGTCGAGTTCGCGCACCGAGACGGCCCCGAGCTGCTGCAGGCGCTCGATCACGCCGCGCACCAGCACCTCCGGCGCCGAGGCGCCGGCGGTGACGCCGATGTGCTGGCGGCCGGCGATCCAGCGCGGGTCGATCTCGACCGCGCCGTCGATCAGGTAGGCCTCGACGCCCTCGCGCTGGGCCAGTTCGCGCAGGCGGTTGGAGTTGGAGCTGTTGGGCGAACCGACCACCAGCACCAGGTCGCATTGCCGCGACAGCTCGCGCACGGCGTCCTGGCGGTTCTGGGTGGCGTAGCAGATGTCGTCGTTGCGCGGCCCCTGGATCTGCGGGAACCGCTCCTTCAGCGCCTGGATGATGCCGCGGGTGTCGTCGACCGAGAGCGTGGTCTGGGTGGTGTAGCCGAGGTTGTCGGGCTGCGCGACCCGCAGCGCGGCGACGTCCTCCAGGTTCTCGACCAGGTAGATCTCGCCCGCCCCGGGCTCGCGGCGCCACTGCCCCATCGTGCCCTCGACCTCCGGATGGCCGGCGTGGCCGACCAGGACCATGTCGCGGCCGGCGCGGCATTGGCGCGCGACCTCGAGGTGGACCTTGGTCACCAGCGGGCAGGTGGCGTCGAACACTTTCAGGCCGCGGCGGTCGGCTTCGGCGCGCACCGCCTGCGACACGCCGTGCGCGCTGAAGATCACGGTGGCGCCGTCGGGCACTTCATGCAGTTCCTCGACGAACACCGCGCCACGGTGCTTGAGCTCGTCGACCACGTAGCGGTTGTGGACCACTTCGTGGCGCACGTAGATCGGCGCGCCGAGGCTGTCGAGGGCGCGCTTGACGATCTCGATCGCGCGGTCGACACCGGCGCAGAAACCGCGGGGGTTGGCGAGGACGATGTCCATGGGGGCATTGTAGCCCTAGGCAGGCTTCGGCTTGCGCTCCAGCAGGCCGAACAGGACGATGCCGATGGCGCCGCCGACGATCGCCGCGTCGGCGATGTTGAAGGCCGGCCAGTAATGGTCGCGCCAGTGCCACTGGATGAAGTCCACGACGTGGCCGTGCTGCAGCCGATCGATGACATTGCCGACGGCCCCACCGATCACCAGCGCGAACGGCAGCGCCGTGCGCCAGTCGCCGCGCGGGGTGCGCGACAGCCACCACCCCAGCACCGAACAGATCACCACCGCCAGCCCGGCGAACAGGAATTGCTGCCAACCGCCTGCGTCGCTCAGGAAGCTGAATGCCGCGCCGGTGTTGTAGGTGCGATACCAGTTCCAGAACCCGTCGATGACCGGGATCGCCTGGAATTCCGGCAGGCTGCGCAATACCCACAGCTTACTCAGCTGGTCAAGCACCAGCACCACGGCCGACAGGCCGAGCCAGGGCAGTGCGTTGGGCTTCACCGCGGCCATCAGAACCACCTCCGGGTTTCGCCCGGACCTTCGACGTTCGACACGCAGCGCGAGCAGATCTCCGGATGCGCCGCGTCCGCCCCCACGTCCGCACGCCGTTGCCAGCAGCGCACGCACTTCGGCTTGGCGGTAGGAGCGGCGGAAGCCGCGATCCCCCTGCCTGCATCGGCATCGGCATCGGCATCGACCACGACCACGTCACCGCTGATCAGCAGGAACCGCAACTCGTCCACGAACGGCGCCAGCCACTTGCGGTCGTCCGCGTTGCAGGCCAGCGTGATCTCCGCATCCAGGGCAGCGCCGATCTCGCCGGCCGCGCGCATCGGCTCGAGCACCTTGGCCACGTCCTCGCGCAGGTCGAGCAGGCGCTCGAAACCGGCCGCCGACAGCGGCGCATCGGCCGGCAGCGGCGCCAGCCCGTCGTACCAGGTCGAGAACAATACGTTGCCTTCGCGCGACCCGCCGGCCTGCGCGGGCAGGTAGCCCCACATCTCGTCGGCGGTGAACGACAGGATCGGCGCGATCCAGCGCACCATCGCCTCGGCGACGTGGTACATCGCGGTCTGCGCGCTGCGCCGGCCCTGCGAATCCTCCTGCATCGTGTACAGGCGGTCCTTGGTCACGTCCAGGTACAGCGAACCGAGGTCGACGCTGCAGAAATTGGCCAGCGCCTGCACGATCGAAGCGAAGTCGTAGGCCTCGTAGTCGGCCTTGACCGCTTCCTGCAGTTCATGCGCACGGTGCACGATCCAGCGGTCCAGCGCGACCATGTCCTGCGGCGCCACCGCATGCTTCGAGGGATCGAAGCCGTGCAGGTTGCCGAGCAGGAAGCGCGCGGTGTTGCGGATGCGGCGGTAGTTGTCGGCCGTGCGCTTCAGGATCTCCTGCGACAGCGACATCTCGTTGCGGAAATCGGTGGACAGGATCCACAGGCGCAGGATGTCCGCGCCCAGGGTCTTGATGATCTCCTGCGGCTCGATGCCGTTGCCCAGCGACTTCGACATCTTGCGGCCCTGCGCGTCCACGGTAAAGCCGTGGGTCAGGCAGGCGCGATACGGTGCCGCGCCGTCCATGGCCACGCCGGTGAGCAGCGAGGACTGGAACCAGCCGCGATGCTGGTCCGAACCTTCCAGGTACAGGTCCGCCGGCTTGTGCAGCGCGTCCTGCGGCCGACGCTCAAGCACGCAGGCGTGGCTGGTGCCGGAGTCGAACCAGACGTCGAGGATGTCGGTGACCTTCTCGTAGCGCGACGCGTCGTCGCCGATCAGGGTGGCGGGGTCGAGCGAGTACCAGGCATCGACGCCTTCGCGCTCGATCAGGTCGGCGACCTTGCGCATCAGCGCCGGGGTGTCCGGGTGCGGCTCGCCGGTTTCGCGGTCGTACAACAGCGCGATCGGCACGCCCCAGGTGCGCTGGCGGCTGATGGTCCAGTCCGGCCGGCCTTCGACCATGTTGGCGATGCGCGCCTTGCCCCACTCCGGCACCCACTGCACGCCGTCGATCGCGGCCAGCGCGTCACGGCGAAGGCCCGCCTGGTCCATGGCGATGAACCATTGCGGCGTGGCGCGGAACGCGACCGGCGTGCGGTGGCGCCAGCAATGCGGATAGCTGTGGCGGATGTCCTCGTGCGCCAGCAGCGCACCGTTGCCGCGCAGCAGCTCGACGAGGATCGCGTTCGCCTTCCAGATGTGGTTGCCGGCGAGCACCACGTCGCCCGCCGGCGGCGTCGACGGCAGGTACACGCCGCGGCCGTCCACGGGATTGAGTTCGGCGGCGCCGTACTTCTCCACCAGCCCGTACTTCTGTCCGACCGCGAAGTCGTCTTGGCCGTGACCGGGCGCGGTGTGCACCAGGCCGGTGCCGTCCTCGGCCGACACATGGTCGCCCAGTATCAGCGGGATATCGCGCGACGCATAGAACGGATGGGCGAGCACCGCGCCTTCCAGCGCGGCGCCCTGCACCGGCTGGCCGAGCACGGTGGTGGTGTCGACGCCATAGCGTTGCAGCGCACGCGCGGCCAAGGCCTCGGCCAACACCAGCAGGCGACGCCGGCCGTCGGCGGTGCGCGGACCTTCCACCAGCACGTACGCGAGCTCGGGTCCGATGCTGATCGCCAGGCTTGCCGGCAGCGTCCACGGCGTGGTGGTCCAGATCGGCGCGGCGACCACGGTGTCGTCATCGATCCCGACGCCGAACCGCGCCGCCAGCGCCTTCGCGTCGCGCGCCGCGTAGGCCACGTCGATCGCCGGCGACTGCTTGTCGTGGTATTCGATCTCCGCTTCGGCCAGCGCCGAGCCGCAGTCGAAGCACCAGTACACCGGCTTCACCCCGCGTGCGAGATGGCCGCGCTCGACGATGCGCGCCAGCGAGCGCAGGATGTCTGCCTCGTAGGCCAGGTCCATCGTGCGATAGGGATTCTCCCAGTCGGCGACCACGCCCAGCCGCTTGAAATCCTTGCGCTGCAGGTCGATCTGTTCCGTGGCGTATTCGCGGCACTTGGCCCGGAACTGCGCGGCATCGAGTTTGTCGCCGACCTTGCCGAACTTCTTCTCCACGACGAGCTCGATCGGCAGGCCGTGGCAATCCCAGCCCGGTACGAACGGTGCGTCGTAGCCGGCCATCAGCCGCGACTTGACCACCGCGTCCTTGAGCACCTTGTTGACCGCATGGCCCAGGTGGATCGCGCCGTTGGCGTACGGCGGGCCGTCGTGGAAGACCCACTGCGGGCGACCCTTCGCCTGCTCGCGGATCCGTGCGTACAGCCCTTCCGATTCCCAGCGCGCGAGCGCCAGCGGTTCGCGCTTCGGCAGGTCGCCGCGCATCGGGAAATCGGTGGCCGGCAGGTGGATCGTGGCCTTGTAGCGGTTGGTGTCCTGTTCGCTCACGCGTAGGCCCTTGTCCTTGTAGCGGTATCGTTGCGGAGGATGTCGCGCGCCTGGCGCGCGTCGAGGTGCATCTGCGCGACCAGGGCCGGCAGGTCGTCGAACTTCAGTTCATCGCGCAGGCGCGCGACGAACTCGACTTCGATGCGGCGCCCGTACAGGTCGCCCTCGAAGTCGAACAGGTGCGCTTCGAGCAGCGGTTCGTTGCTGCCCTGCACCGTCGGCCGGGTGCCGAAGCTCGACACCGACGGCCACGGCTCCGGGCCGACGCCATGCACGCGCGTGGCGAACACGCCGGACAGCGCGGGCACCTTGCCGCCGAAACGCAGGTTCGCGGTGGGGAAGCCGAGGCTGCGCCCGAGCTGCGCGCCGCGCACGACGTGTCCGCCGATCGCATACGGGCGCCCGAGCAGGCGCGTGGCGGTGGCGAAGTCGCCGTCGCGCAGCGCCGCGCGGATGCGCGTGCTGGAAACGCGCTCGCCGTCGAGCAGGACCGGCTCGATCTCGCCCGCCTCGAATCCGTGCTGCCTGCCCTGCCGCTGCAGCGTCACCAGGTCGCCGCCGCGCTGGCGGCCGAAACGGAATCCCGGGCCGACCCAGACCTCGCGCACGCGCAGGCGTTCGACCAGCAGGTCGTGGACGAAACTTTCCGCGCTCGTCGCCGCCATGCGCGCGTTGAAGCGCAGCAGGCCGACCACGTCGGCACCCAGTTCCCACAGCCCGAGCACGCGGGCACGCGGCAGCAGCAAGCGCGGCGGTACCGGCCTGGCAAAGAACTCGCGCGGCAGCGGCTCGAAGCTCAGCGCGGTCATCGGCACGCCCAGCGCGCGGGCGCGCGCGGCGGCGTGGCGCAGCAGCGCCTGGTGGCCCAGGTGCAGGCCATCGAAGGCACCGATGCAGGCCACGCTGCCCTGCGGGCACGTCGGCCCGCCTTGGAAGTCGCGGAACAGGCGGTTCATGGATGCCTGAAGTATAGCGGCGCGCTGCGCCGGCCCGCGCTCAATGCCGGCTCAATGGCGCAGGTCACGCAGGCGAATGCCCTGGATCCACAATAGCGACGCATAGGCCGCCGCGCCCGCTCCCACGACCACCAGCAGCCGCCACAACCGTTCCCACCAGGGCCACGTCGTCCAGTCCTGCCACAGCCCGAGCATCGCGACGACCACCGCGCCCATGGCCGCCGTGGCGACCAGCAGCTGGCGCAGGAAGCGTCCCCACCCGGGCTGCACCGTGTACACCGCCGCGCGCCGCAGGTACCACCACAGCTGCAGCGCGTTGAGCCATCCGGCCAGGCCGATAGCGAGCGCCAGGCAGGCGTGCGCGCCGGGCACGCGGCCCAGCGCCTCGAGCATGTCGCCATCGGTGGCGGCCATCGCCGCCTGGCCCGCATCGGTGAACAGCAGCAGTGCCGACATCAGCAGCACCGTGAACAGCAGGTTGCCGATCACCGCCACAAGGGCGGCCTTTACCGGCGTGCGCGTGTCCTGGCGCGAGTAGAACGCCGGCGCCAGCACCTTCACCAGCAGGAACGCGGGCACCGCGGTGGCCTGGGCGACGAGGCTCAGCCGGGTCATGGCGGTGTCGCTGGCGACGAAGGCGCCATGCTGGAACAGCGCCGCGACCAGCGGCTCGGCGCACAGGATCAGGCCCAGTGCGGCGGGGATGCCGATCAGCAGGCACAGCCGGAAACCCCAGTCGAGCGCCCTCGAAAAGCCGTCCGGATCGGTCGAGGCGTGGCGTCCCGACAGGTGCGGCAGGATCACGGTGCCCACCGCGACGCCGAACATCCCCAGCGGGAATTCCAGCAACCGGTCCGAGTAGTACAGCCAGGTCACGCTGCCGCCGATCAGGAACGAAGCGACGATGGTGTTGAGCAGCAGGTTCACCTGGGTGACCGAGGCGCCGAACAGGGTCGGCACCATGAGCTTCATGATCCTGCGCACGCCGGGGTCGGCGAATCCCGGGCGTGGGCGCGGCAGCAACCCGAGCCTGGCCAGCGACGGCAATTGCACCGCCAGCTGCAGCACGCCGGCAGCCAGCACGCCCCAGGCCAGGGCCATCACCGGCTCGTCCATGAACGGCGCCAGCGCCAGCGCGGCGGCGATCATCGCCAGGTTCATCAGCACCGGGCTGAGCGCGGGCACGGCGAACCGGCCCCAGGTGTTCAGGATGCCGCCGGCCAGCGCCGCCAGCGAAATGAACAGCGCGTACGGGAAGGTGATCCGCAACATGGTCGCGGCGAGGTCGCCCTGCGGCGTGCCGGCCCCGAATCCCGGGGCGAACAGGGGCATGATCCAGGGCGCGGCCAGCACCGCCAGCCCGGTGACCACCATCAGCGCCGCCAGCAGCGTGCCGGCGACCCGGTCGACCAGGGCCTTGACCGCGGCGTGGTCGCCGCGGGCCTTGTATTCGGCCAGGACCGGGACGAAGGCCATCGAGAACGAGCCTTCGGCCGAGAGCCGGCGCATGAAATTCGGGATCCGGAAGGCGACCACGAAGGCGTCCATGGCCGGGCTGGCCCCGAACACGGCCGCATAGACCTGGTCCCGGACCAGGCCGGTGATCCGGGACAGGAAGGTGACCGAGCTGAACACTGCGGTCGAGCGCAACAGGCCTGGCTTGCGATCCATGCTCATATCTTGACGCAAGTCCATGAATCGCCCATACTTTCCTGTCTGCCCGGGCCGAAACCCGTGGCCGCCCAGACCCCAACACCCTTCAACACACCAAGTTTCCAGGATTCCCAGTGGCCAACATCAAGTCGTCCAAGAAGCGCGCCAAGCAGGCCGTCGTGCGCAATGCCCGCAACGCCGCCCAGCGTTCGATGCTGCGCACCGCCGTCAAGAAGGTGCTCAAGGCGATCGACGCCAACGACGCCGCCGGCGCCAAGGCCGCGTTCGACGTCGCCCAGCCGATCCTCGACCGCTTCAGCGCGCGTGGCCTGATCCACCGCAACAAGGCCGCCCGCCACAAGAGCCGCCTGACCGCGCGCATCAAGGCGCTGCAGGCCGCGTAAGCAGCCGCCTGGGCAACCAGGCACGCGCCGCACGCGAAAAACCCGGCACAGGCCGGGTTTTTTGTTGCCTGTCACGCCGGCCGCCACGCGTCGTCTTGCGCGGCTTCGGCCTGCTCTTCGCGCAGCCGGTCGAAGAACGCCTGCACGTCGAGCATGATGGGCCAGGTGCCTTCGCGCGAGATCGCCGATACCAGGTACCAGGGCCCGGTCCAGCCGAGCTCGGCGACCACCGCCCCGGCGGCGGCGCGCGCCTCGTCCTCGAACATCAGGTCGGCCTTGTTGAGGACCAGCCAGCGCGGCTTTTCCAGCAGCTCCGGATCGTGGCGGCCGAGCTCGCGCTCGATCGCACGCACCTGCTCGACCGCGGTCACCCCTTCCACCCCGCCTTCCATCGGCGCGATGTCCACCAGGTGCAGCAGCAGCCGGGTGCGCTGGAGGTGGCGCAGGAATTGCGCGCCCAGGCCGGCGCCTTCGGCCGCGCCCTCGATCAGGCCGGGGATGTCGGCGATGACGAAGCTGCGGTGGGGCTCGACGCTGACCACGCCCAGGTTCGGGTACAGGGTGGTGAACGGATAGTCCGCGACCTTCGGCGTCGCCGCCGAGACCGCGCGGATGAAGGTGCTCTTGCCGGCGTTGGGGAAGCCGAGCAGGCCGACGTCGGCCAGCAGCTTCAGCTCGAGCTTGAGCACGCGCTGCTCGCCTTCCTCGCCCGGCGTCGACTGCCGCGGCGAACGGTTGGTCGAGCTCTTGAAGTGCATGTTGCCCAGCCCGCCCTTGCCGCCGCGCGCCACCAGCAGGCGCTCGCCGTGGCGGGTCAGGTCGCCGATCACCTCGTCGGTGTCGACGTTGACCACCACCGTGCCCACCGGAACGGTGATGACCTTGTCCTCGCCGCCCTTGCCGTACATCTGGCTGCCCATGCCGTTTTCGCCGCGCTGAGCCTTGAACTGGCGCTGGTGGCGGAAGTCGACCAGGGTGTTGAGGTTCTCGTCGGCCAGCAGCCAGACGTCCCCGCCCTTGCCGCCGTCGCCGCCGTCCGGCCCGCCCAGCGGGATGAACTTCTCGCGCCGGAAGCCCACGCAGCCGTTGCCGCCGTTGCCGGCAGTGACGGTGATTTCAGCTTCGTCGACCAACTTCATAGGGCGGGAATGAGGGGAATGGGGAATGAGGGGAATGGGCAGTGTAAGGGAGCGTGCGGACACAAGGGATCAACCATTCCCTTCATTCCCTTTACTCCCCTCATTCCCGGCTTCACAAACAAGAAACCCCGCCGAAGCGGGGCTCCTCACGGCGCAGTGGCCACCACCATCAGGCGGCAGGCACGACGCTCACGGTGCGGCGCTTCTTCGCACCCTTGATCGAGAAGTCGACGGTGCCGTCGACCAGCGCGAACAGGGTGTGGTCGCGGCCGAGGCCGACGCCCGGACCCGGGTGGAACTGGGTGCCGCGCTGGCGAACGATGATGTTGCCGGCCTCGATGGCCTGGCCGCCGTACATCTTCACGCCGAGGTACTTCGGGTTGGAGTCGCGGCCGTTGCGCGAGGAACCTACGCCCTTTTTATGTGCCATGGCTGCTTCTCCTTACTTCTTCGAACCGGATCCGGAGATCCCGGTGATCTGGATTTCGGTGTAATGCTGCCGGTGGCCCATCTGCTTGCGATGGTGCTTGCGGCGGCGGAACTTGACGATGCGGACCTTGTCGGCGCGGCCGTGGCCGACGACCTTGGCGGTGACGCTGGCGCCCTTGAGCGCGTCGCCGACCTTGATGCCGTCGCTGTCGCCGAGCATGAGCACGTTGTCGAACGTGATCTCCTTGCCGGCCTCGTGCTCGCCGAGCAGCTCGACGCGGAGCGTCTCGCCTTCCATCACGCGGTATTGCTTACCGCCGGTGACCAGTACTGCGTACATGATTGCGTTTCCTGATTTCGGGCCCGTCGGGCCATGGATCTTCTGTAGTTCTTCTTTGCTGCCGCGGCATCGAGGCCGGACAGAAGCGGAATTGTAGGGGTTTCAGGCGGTTACGGTCAACTGCCCCCCCTACCCGGGCCCAGGGAGGCCGGCCCTACATGAATCGTGCCCGTCGCAGGGTCTGCGACGGCCCCGGGGCACACTGGAGGACACCCCGGTTTGCCCCCAGATCGGAGGCTCGTTACGCTCCCTTGTTGGCTTCCGGTCCCGCCGGCGCCCACCCCCACCCGCAGCCCGAGGCCAGTTCCCCCATGGCGATGGACACCATCCGCATCCGCGGCGCACGGACGCACAACCTCAAGAACATCGATCTCGAGTTGCCGCGCGACAAGCTGATCGTGATCACGGGGCTGTCCGGGTCGGGCAAGTCCTCGCTAGCCTTCGACACCATCTATGCCGAGGGCCAGCGCCGCTACGTCGAATCGCTCTCGTCCTACGCCCGGCAGTTCCTGAGCGTGATGGAGAAGCCTGACGTCGACCACATCGAGGGCCTGTCGCCGGCGATCTCCATCGAGCAGAAGTCGACCTCGCACAACCCGCGATCGACGGTGGGCACGATCACCGAGATCTACGACTACCTGCGCCTGCTGTACGCGCGGGTCGGCATCCCGCGCTGCCCGGACCACGGCTACCCGCTGGAGGCGCAGACGGTCAGCCAGATGGTCGACCAGGTGCTGGCGATGCACAAGGACCCGGCGAAGGCCGAGCAGCGCTGGATGCTGCTGGCACCGGTGATCCGCGAGCGCAAGGGCGAGCACGTGCAGGTGTTCGAGCAGCTGCGCGCCCAGGGCTTCGTGCGCGTGCGCGTGGACGGCGAGCCGCACGAGATCGACGCGGTGCCGCCGCTGGCCCTGCGCCAGAAGCACACGATCGAGGCGGTGATCGACCGCTTCAAGGTGCGCGAGGACCTGCAGCAGCGCCTGAGCGAAAGCTTCGAGACCGCGCTCAAGCTGGGCGACGGCATGGCCATCGTGCAGTCGCTCGACGACGCCGCGGCGCCGCCGATGCTGTTCTCGTCCAAGTACAGCTGCCCGGTGTGCGACTACTCGCTGCCGGAACTCGAGCCGCGCCTGTTCTCCTTCAACGCGCCGATGGGCGCCTGCCCGTCCTGCGACGGCCTGGGCGTATCGGAGTTCTTCGATCCGTCGCGCGTGGTCGTGCACCCGGAGCTGTCGCTGGCCGCCGGCGCCGTGCGCGGCTGGGACCGCCGCAACGCCTACTACTTCCAGCTCATCGCCTCGCTGGCCAGGCACTACGCCTTCAGCGTCGACCTGCCCTGGCAGGACCTGGACGAGTACGTGCAGGAGGCGATCCTCTACGGCAGCAAGGGCGAGCTGATCAACTTCACCTACCTCACCGACGGCGGCGGGCGCAGCCAGCGCCGGCACAAGTTCGAGGGCATCATTCCCAACCTCGAGCGCCGCTACCGCGAGACCGAATCGGCAGCGGTGCGCGAGGAACTGTCCAAGTACATCAGCGAACAGCCGTGCACCGAGTGCGGCGGCGCACGCCTGAACCGCAGCGCTCGTAACGTGTTCGTCGGCGAGACCCCGCTGCATTCGGTGGTGGTGCTGCCGATCGACGAGGCGCTGGCGTTCTTCGGCAAGCTCGAGCTGCCCGGCTGGCGCGGCGAGGTCGCGGCCAAGATCGTCAAGGAGATCCGCGAGCGGCTCACCTTCCTGGTCGATGTCGGCCTGGATTACCTGACCCTGGAGCGCAAGGCCGACACCCTGTCGGGCGGCGAAGCCCAGCGCATCCGCCTGGCCTCGCAGATCGGTGCCGGCCTGGTCGGGGTGATGTACGTGCTCGACGAGCCGTCCATCGGCCTGCACCAGCGCGACAACGAACGCCTGCTCGGCACCCTCACCCGCCTGCGCGACCTCGGCAACACGGTGATCGTGGTCGAGCACGACGAGGACGCGATCCGCCTGGCCGACCACATCGTCGACATCGGCCCGGGCGCGGGCGTGCACGGCGGCGAGGTGGTCGCCCAGGGCAGCTACGAACAGGTGCTCAAGTCGCCGCGTTCGGTGACCGGCCAGTTCCTGTCCGGCAAGCGCAGGATCGAGGTGCCCGCCCGCCGCCATCGCGCCGACCCGAAGTTCATGCTGCGGATCGAAGGCGCCAGCGGCAACAACCTCAAGAGCGTCGACCTGTCGATCCCGGCCGGGCTGTTCACCGCGATCACCGGCGTGTCCGGTTCGGGCAAGTCGACCCTGATCAACGACACGCTCTACGCGCTGGCCGCCAACGAGATCAACGGCGCCTCGCACAAGCCCGCACCGTACCGCTCGGTGGAAGGCCTCGACCTGTTCGACAAGGTCGTGGACATCGACCAGTCGCCGATCGGGCGTACGCCGCGCAGCAACCCGGCCACCTACACCGGGCTGTTCACGCCGCTGCGCGAGCTGTTCGCCCAGGTGCCAGAGGCGCGTGCGCGCGGCTACGCGCCCGGCCGCTTCAGCTTCAACGTACGCGGCGGCCGCTGCGAAGCCTGCCAGGGCGACGGCCTGATCAAGGTCGAGATGCACTTCCTGCCGGACGTGTACGTGCCCTGCGACGTCTGCCAGGGCAAGCGCTACAACCGCGAGACGCTGGAGATCCTGTACAAGGGCCACAGCATCCACGATGTGCTGGAGATGACGATCGAGGATGCGCTCAAGCTGTTCGAACCGGTGCCGTCGATCGCGCGCAAGCTCGAAACGCTGGTCGACGTCGGGCTGAGCTACGTCAAGCTCGGGCAGAGCGCAACCACGCTGTCCGGCGGCGAGGCGCAGCGCGTCAAGCTGTCGAAGGAGCTGTCGCGCCGCGACACCGGGCGCACGCTGTACATCCTCGACGAGCCGACCACGGGCCTCCACTTCCACGACATCGAGCACCTGCTGGCGGTCCTGCACAAGCTCCGCGACGACGGCAACACCATCGTGGTGATCGAACACAACCTGGACGTGATCAAGACCGCCGACTGGATCGTCGACCTCGGCCCGGAAGGCGGCCATCGCGGCGGCATGATCATCGCCGAAGGCACGCCCGAGCAGCTGGCGAAGATGGAGCAGTCCTACACCGGCCAGTTCCTCGCCCGCACGCTGGGCGTGGAAACGGGCAAGAAGAAAAGGAAATCCGCCGCATGAACGACCCGGTTCCCGTGCTCTACCGCCACCCGGTCACGCCGCGCTGGCGCGACCTGGACGCGTTCGACCACGTCAACAATTCCAACTTCCTCACCTACCTCGAGGAAGCACGCATCCGCTGGTTCATGGGACTGGACAAGCCGTGGGTGACCGACGCGATCGCGCCATTGCTGGCGGCAGTGCAGATCAACTACAAGGCGCCGATCCCGTATCCGTCGGAAATCGTGGTCGAACTGTTCGCCGAGCGCGTGGGCAATACGAGCGTGACCATCGGCCACCGCGTGGTGTCGGCCGACGACAAGGTGCTGCATGCCGACGGCCACGTGGTGATGGTCTGGATCGACCGGGCCAGCGGCAAGCCGGTCCCGTTGCCCGAAGCGGTGCGGGAAGTCGCATCCGGCTGAGGACCGTCGTCGGCGCCGTCAGGGCGCAGTCGAACGCAACTCGAATTCGCCCGTCAGCGTGCGTCCGTCCTCCAGCGCGAACGCGATCGACACCTTGTCGCCCAGTTGCAAGGGCGCTTTCGGATTCACCAGCATCAGGTGCAGGCCGCCGGGCTCCATGCCGACCGTCGCGCCCGCGGGCAATTCCAGTGCCGGCGTGACGCGCATGCGGCTGACGCCGTCCTCGATCCTGGTCACGTGGATGCTGGTGTCGGCGAAGGCGTCGGTGCTTGCCGCGACGATCGTGACCGCCGTATCGCAGGGATTCTCCAGCGTCGCGTAGCCGGCCATGACCGGCAGGTTCGCCGGCGGCTTGCGGATCCAGCCGTCGCTGGCGACGGGCATGCACGCTTCCGAAGCGACCGCCGGCAGGGCGGCTGCCATCAGGAGCAGGAGCAGGACAAGGCGGTTCATGCGCATAATTGTAAACCCCACGGAAATCCAGGTCCGGCCCGCCATGCCCAAGCTCGTCGAAACCATCGACCACGGCCCGATCCGCGAACTGCGCCTCGCGCGGCCACCGGTCAATGCGCTCGATCCCGCGCTGAGCGGCGAACTCGCGGCGGCCGTCGCCGCGGCCTCCGCGCCCGGCTCCGGGGTCGCAGGCCTGGTGCTTTCCGGTGGTCCCAAGGTATTTTCCGCCGGCCTGGACGTGCCCTACCTCGTCTCGCTGGGCGCCGACCGCGGCGCGCTGCGGGCGGCCTGGGAAGCGTTCTTCCTGGCCGCGCGCGCGATCGCGCAGGCATCCGTGCCGGTGGTCGCCGCGCTTGCCGGCCACGCGCCCGCGGGCGGTTGCGTGCTGGCGCTGTGCTGCGACTACCGGGTGATGGCCAGCGGCCCGTATGCGATCGGCTTGAACGAAACCCAGGTCGGGCTGGTCGCGCCGGAAGGCATCCAGCACCTGATGCGGCGCGTGGTCGGCCCCTATCGCGCCGAACGCCTGCTGATCGCCGGCGAGCTGGTACAGGCCGATGCCGCGCTGGCGATGGGCCTGGTCGACGAACTGGTGGACATCGACAGCGTCGCCACCCGCGCCCGCGTCTGGCTGGAACAGCTGCTCGCCCTGCCCCGGCAACCCATGCTGGAGACCCGCCGCATCGCCCGCGCCGACCTCGTCGCTGCGCTGGAGCCCGAGCGCATCGAACTCGATCGCTTCATCGACGCCTGGTATTCCGACGACACGCAATCGGCGCTGCGCGCCCTGATGCTCAAGCTCGGGAAATAGGCCGCGACGGATCCTCGATCCATCCGCTCCACGAGCCGGTGAACAGCTTCGCACCGGGCATACCCGCATGCTCCATCGCCAGGATCAGGTGGCAGGCGGTGACGCCGCTGCCGCACATGGCGATGGTGCGTGCCGGCTCGCGGCCCGCCAGGACCTCGCGGAACTCCTCGGCCAGCTGCGCTGCGGGCTTGAAACGCCCGCCTGAGAGATTGTCCGGGAACGGCCGGTTGCGCGCGCCGGGCACGTGTCCCGCCACGCGATCGATCGGTTCGACTTCGCCGCGGAAACGCGGCGCGCCCCGCGCATCGAGCAACACGTCGCCCGCATCCAGCCGCGCCTGCACCTGTCCGGCATCGAGCAGGCGTGCGTCGTCGAAGGACGCCTCGTAACGCACCGGGCGCGGCGACGGCACCTCCTCGTCGAGCGGCAGGTCGAGCGCCCTCCAGCGCGCGATACCGCCGTCGAGCACCGCGACCCGCTCATGGCCCAGTGCGCGCAGCAGGAACCAGAAACGCGCCGCATGCGAGCCGTCGAGATCGTCGTAGGCGACTACCTGGGTCCGCGGCCCGATGCCCCATGCGCCCAGGCGCGCGGCGAAATCGGACGCGTCGGGCCAGGGATGCCTGCCCTGCCCTTGCCCGCGCTTGCGGTGGTCGGACAGGTCTCGATCCAGGTGCGCGTAGACCGCGCCCGGGATGTGCGCTTGCCTGTAGTCGCGTTCGCCGGCTTCGGGATCGGCGAGGGAAAACCGGCAATCCACGATCACCGGGCCACCTTGCGCCACGGATCCGTCGCGCAGCGCCGCGGCCAGTTCCTCGGCCTGCGCCAGGGTTGTCCAAATCGTCATGCCCTTCCCTCCAGTCGTTGCCGCAGGTTGAACAGGATCGAGGCGGTCGCGCCCCAGATCCGCTGCGCAGGCACGCCGTGGTCGGCGAACTCCAGCACGCTGCGGCGACGCCCGCGCCACTCCAGCTCCTTGATCAGCAGATTGGGGGTGTCCATCAGGAAATCCAGCGGCACCTCGAATACCTCGGCGACTTCGCCCGGATCCGGCCGGGGGCGGAAGTCGACGCCGATCGCGGCGACCAGCGGCAGTACCGTGAATCCCGTGACCGTTGCCAGCGGATCCAGCCAGCCGATCGGCAGGAGTTCGTCGCGGGTGATGCCGATTTCCTCGTTCGCCTCGCGCAGCGCCGCAGCGCAGGCGTCGGCGTCATCCGGTTCGACCCGGCCGCCGGGGAACGCGACCTGCCCGGGGTGGTGGCGCAGGCCATCGTTGCGTCGCGTCAGCAGTACCTGCACGCCGGTGTCGCGCGCGATCAGGCCCACCAGCACCGCCGCAGGCACTGAGGCGCCCGACGGCAACAGGTCGGCGACCTCGTCCAGGTTCCAGGCCGGCCCGGCGGGAATCGCGGGCAACGGATGCAGGGCCGCGCCCAGGCCCTGCAGGGCAGGCGGCAGCCGGGTCACGATCCGGCGTCGGCGCCGCGCGCATCCAGGGCGTCCATCACCCGCAGCCGCGCCGCGTCGTCCATGGTGCTCCACGCCGCGATCTCGGCGGCGGTGCGCCGGCACCCGGTGCACAGGCCGCCGGCATCGAGGCTGCAGACGCCCACGCAGGGGCTCAGGATCGCGGCGTAATAGTGGTTGGCGGGCATCGGCACGGTTTCGAATATAACAACGCCGGCACTGGGCCGGCGTTGGGGAGTCAGGCAAGCGGGGCTATCGCGCGCAAGGCGCGGCTCCTGCCGGATACGCCCTACTTGACGCTGAGGACCTTGACCTCGAACACGACGGCCACGTTCGGCGGGAACGGGCTGCGCGGGTCGTTGCCGAACGCCTTCTCCGGCGGCAGCGTGATTTCCCACTTCGAGCCCTGCGGCATCATCGCCAGGACTTCGCGGATGGCCGGCATCTCGATTTCGCTGACCTTGGTCGCCGGCATCTTCTGCGCCGGCTGCGCCGGGTTCGGGCGCTGGCCCCACGGATACGGGCCGGCCACTTCCAGTTCGACCGTGCTGGCCGGGGTCGGCCTGGCGCCGTTGCCGGCCTCGATGACGCGGTACTGCACGCCGTCGGCCAGCGACTTCACGCCCGACTTGGCCTTGTTCTCGGCCAGGAAGGAGGTGCTGCGGGTCTTGTTCTCGGCGGCAGCCTTGTCGAAGGCGGCCTTGGCCTTGGCCTGCAGGCGCTGCTGCATTTCGCCGTAGGCGGCGCGCATGTCCTCGATGGAAACGGCCGGATCCTTCTTGGCGTAACCGTCCTGCAGGGCCTTGGTGATGGTGTTGAGGTCCAGCGCCTCGCCACTCTCGATCGCCTCGCGGCCGAGCTGGTAACCCAGCGCGTAGCTGAGCTTGCCCTTGGCGGACGCGGTGTCCTGGGCCATGGCGACGACGGGCAAGAGGGTCAGGGCCGCCAGGGTGGCGACAGCGAACAGACGCAACTTCATTCGGGGATTTCTCCGGTTATGGGCCCCGGGCCAACACCACGAGGGCGCGATAGGATAGCGAACCGCACCCCATGCGACCAGCGCCGCGGCTGCAAGTTCCGCGCGCGGGGCCTTCACATAGCCGAGATTCACGATCCCATGAGCGAAACCGTCCTCCTGAGCAGCGACCGCGGCGCGGTCCGCATCCTCACCATCAATCGCCCCGACAAGCTGAACGCGCTGGATGCGGCCACCCTGGACGCGCTCCAGACCGCCTTCACTGCCGCTGCCGGCGACGAGGGGGTCCGGGTGGTGGTGCTGACCGGCGCCGGGCCCAAGGCCTTCGTGGCCGGCGCCGACATCGCCCAGATGAACACCCTGAGCCCCGTACAGGGCCGTGATTTCGCCCTTCGCGGCCAGCGGATGATGCGCTTCGTGGAAACCATGCCCAAGCCGGTGATCGCCATGGTCAACGGCTTCGCCCTCGGCGGCGGCCTGGAACTGGCCATGTGCTGCCACCTGCGCGTCGCCGCCGATACCGCCAAGGTCGGCCAGCCCGAGGTGAACCTGGGCCTGATCCCGGGCTTCGGCGGCAGCCAGCGCCTGCTGCGCCTGGCCGGCCGCGCCGCTACGCTCGAGCTGTGCCTCACCGGCGCACCCATCGACGCGGCGCGGGCGCTGCAGCTGGGCATCGTCAATCGCGTCGTCCCGGCGGCCGAGCTCGAGGCCCAGACCATGGCCTTGGCCGAGCAGCTCGCCGCGTCGGCGCCGCTGGCGCTGCGTGGCGTGCTCGACTGCATCAACCACGGCGGCGAATGCGGGATCGAGGAAGGCCTGGCCTACGAGGCCGCGCAGTTCGGCCTGATGTTCGCCACCGAAGACATGCGCGAAGGCACCAGCGCCTTCCTCGCGCGGCGCAAGCCCGCCTTCACCGGGCGCTGAGCCGCGACGATGTCCTGCCCTGCCTGCGGCTGCACGGCGATCGGCAACGAAGGCGATCGCGCGCACGCGCTGGTCGCCGCGCTGCAAGCCGGCGATATCGACCAGGCGCTCACGCTTGGCCTGCTGGACGAAGCCATTGCGTGCGCGGCATGCAGCGAAGCCTGCCGTGCCCTGCTCCGTGCCGCGCGCGCCGAGCGGCAACGCGCGCTGGCCGCCCGCAATCGCTTCCGGGCGCGTACGGAACGCCTTGAACGGCGCCAGCGGGAACGCGCCGAGCGACGCAAGCCTGCCGCCACCGCATCGAAAACCTCCTCCCTGCCGCCGGCTGCGGCGGCCGCACTGGCGCGGGCACGGGCGCGCGCCGCGGGACGCGGCGGATCGTGAAGCCCAGGGACGTGCGCGAGCTGTTTTCGCGGCTGGCCGAACTCGACCCCGACCCGAAGACCGAACTGGAGTACTCGACTCCATTCGAGTTGCTCGTCGCCGTCATCCTGTCGGCGCAGGCGACGGACGTGGGCGTCAACAAGGCCACCCGACGGCTGTTCCCGGTGGCCAACACGCCCGCCGCCATCCTCACCCTCGGCGAGGAAGGCCTGAAGCGCTACATCTCCAGCATCGGGCTGTACAACGCCAAGGCGGCGAACGTCATCGCCATGTGCCGGCAGGTGCTGGAACTGCATGGCGGCGAGGTGCCGCGCACGCGCGAAGCGCTGGAAGCCCTGCCCGGCGTCGGCCGCAAGACCGCGAACGTGATCCTCAACACCGCGTTCGGAGAGCCGACGATCGCGGTGGACACGCACATCTTCCGCGTGTCCAACCGCACCGGCCTGGCGCCCGGCAAGACCGTGCGCCAGGTGGAAGACCGGCTGCTGAAGGCGGTGCCGTACGAATACCTGCACGGCGCCCACCACTGGCTGATCCTGCACGGGCGCTACACGTGCAAGGCGCGCAAGCCCGAATGCTGGCGCTGCCCGATCCGCGACCTGTGCCGCTGGCCGTACAAGACACCCCCGCCGCAGTCGTCACCTTAGCGCAACATTCACGCCATACCCTGCCCTGCGTCTCCACAATCGCAGGCGCCCATGAACACCCGCCCCAATCTCCTCGCTCTTTCCCTGCTGGCCCTGCTGGCCAGTCCCGCCGCATACGCCGAAATCCCGATCGACGTTGTCGCCGGCTCCGACATCGCGTTCGAAGGCCTGCTCCAGGCCGACGGCTACTGGTACGACAGCGACGTGCTCGACCTCGATGCCGATGCCGGTGACGGGCTGGATCACGATTTCGGGCTGCGTCGCGCCGAGATCGCCTTCAAGGGCAAGGGCCCGGGCAACTTCGAATGGGCCGCCGGCTACGACGCGTCGGGCGACGGCAAGTTCCTCGACGTGTTCGCGAAATACAAGCTCGGCGGCAACTCCGGACGCTATCTCCAGATCGGCCAGTTCAAGCAACCCGGCAGCATGGAGGAACTGTCCTCCTCCAAGAACAACGACTTCATCGCCAAGGCGATGGTGACCAACACCTTCGCGATTTCCCGCCGTCTGGGCATCGGCGCCGGCATTGCCGAAGCCGACTGGGGCCTCACCGCCAGCGTGTTCGGCCGCGAACTGACCCGCAACCGTGCGCATGGCAGCGGCTATGCGGCGCGCGGCTACTGGGCGCCGGTAAACGACAAGGGCCGCGTGATGCACCTGGGCCTGTCGCACGCCGACTACGACACCGACGCCGACACCCTGCGCCTGCGCGTGCGCCCGGGCGCCGACATGGCCAACCGCCTCATCGACACGGGCAACATGACCGACACCGACCGCATCGCCACCACCGGACTGGAAGCGCTATGGATCAACGGCCCGGTCAAGCTCCAGGGCGAGTACATGCGCTCGGACGTCAGCCGGTACCGTCCCGGCTCCAGCGATTTCACCGGCAGCAGCGGCTACGTCAGCGCACTGTGGAACCTGACGGGGGAGACCTGGGGCTACAAGAACGGCGTGCCGACTACCGGCCTGCCCGACAACCCCGGTTCGGGCATGTGGCAGCTCGGCCTGCGCTACGACACCATCGATCTGGACGACACCGGAGTGCCCGGCGGCACCATGGACGCGATCACCGCCGGGGTGAACTGGTACGTGCGCTCCAACTTCAAGTTCATGCTCAACTACGTCAAGGTCGGCAGCGACCGCAACGGCAACAACGACGACCCGTCTATCATCGAGGCGCGAGCGCAGTTCCACTGGTAAGGCTTCAGCCCTCCCGCGGCAGCACCGTCAGCACGCGCTGGATGAACAGGCGCAGTTCCTTCATGTAGTTGCCGAGGAACTCCGCCGTCGACGCGTCGCTGACGTTGCCTTCCTCGTCCACGAGCCCCGGCTTGTAGTGGATGTAGGCCTCGATGGTGTTCATCAGTGGCGAGTTGCAGAAGCACAGCACACCGCGCAGCTGCTGCTGCGCCACCGCGGTGCCGATGGAACCCGGCGACGCGCCGATCACGCCGGACGGCTTGCGCGCGAACGAATTCTGCCCCCAGGGACGGCTGGCCCAGTCGATCGCGTTCTTCAGCGCGCCGGGGATCGAGCGGTTGTATTCCGGGGTCACGAACAACACGGCGTCGACATCGGCGATGGCCTGCTTGAAGTCGCGGGCCACCTGCGGGTAGTCGGCGTCGTAGTCGTAGCTGTACAACGGCAGGTCCCGGATCGGAATCTCCGTCATCTCCATGCCCGGCGGTGCCAGCTTCACCAGCGCTCCGGCCAGCTTGCGGTTGATCGACTCTTTCGCAAGGCTGCCGACGAGATAACCGACCTTGAACGTTTCCATGGGTTGGGCCCGATCTGAAGGGCCTTCATGATGGGTCCGGCGCTCGTTAGGCCCCGGTGAACGCATCGCGTCATGCCGCTGAAACGTGCCGGACACTGCAGTGTCATGCGGGCGCGCTGGAATGGATCCCAACTTCCAGCCCCGGAGCACGCATGACCAGGTTCACCTTCACCCTCGCCGCGGCACTCGCCTTCGCCACCGGATTCGCCGGCAACGCCCGCGCCGCCGACGTCACCGGCGCCGGCGCGTCCTTCATCTATCCGGTCATGACCAAATGGTCGGCCGACTACGCCACCGCCACCGGCAACAAGGTCAACTACCAGTCGATCGGCTCCGGCGGCGGCATCGCCCAGATCAAGGCGGCCACGGTCGACTTCGGTTCCTCCGATGCACCGCTCAAGCCGGAGGCCCTGGCCGAAGCCGGGCTGGTCCAGTTCCCGTCGGTGATCGGCGGTGTGGTGCCGGTCATGAACGTGCCGGGCATCGCGCCGGGCGCGCTGAAGCTCGACGGTGCGCTGCTCGCCGACATATTCCTGGGCAAGGTCAAGCAGTGGAACGATCCGCGCATTGCCGCGCTCAATGCCGGCCTCGAGCTGCCGGCGCGGAAGATCACCGTGGTCCACCGTTCCGACGGTTCCGGCACCACCTTCAACTTCGTCAACTACCTGTCCAAGGTCAGCCCGGAGTGGAAGGAAAAGGTCGGCGAAGGCACCTCGGTGAAGTGGCCGACCGGCATCGGCGGCAAGGGCAACGAAGGCGTCGCCGCGTACGTCAAGCAGATCAACGGCGGCATCGGCTACGTCGAACTGTCGTACGCGCTGGGCAGCAAGATGCCGTATGCCCGGCTGAAGAACGCCGCCGGAAACTTCGTGCTGCCCTCGGCCGAGAGCTTTTCGGCCGCCGCGGCCAGCGCCGACTGGGCCAGCGCCAAGGGCTTCTACCTGGTCATGACCAATGCGCCGGGCGCCGATGCCTGGCCGATCACGGCCACCAACTTCATCCTGATGCGGCAACAGCCCCGCGACGCCGCCGCTGCGAAGCAGGCGCGCGAATTCTTCGCATGGGTGTATGCCAACGGCGACGCCCAGGCGACCGCGCTGGACTACGTGCCGCTGCCCGACGTGCTGGTGCGGCAGATCGAGGCGCATTGGGCCGGCAACCTTCCCTACTAGGTCCCCACCCCCGGGGACCATGTTTGCGCGGGCCCAGGCCCGCGCTCTTTTTTTATGTTCCGTTTGGCCCCCGTTCTGCCTTTGTCATCGGGCTGTCACATAAAAATCATCTCATGGCGGCATGAAAACCTCCTTGCGCGTTGCCATTTCCGCCCTTGCCGCCGCGATCGCCCTCGCGGCCTGCAAGCCCGCAGATCCCAGCCGGGACGCAGCCGTGGTCGCAGGCGACCGCATCGCTGCCGAGATCACCGGCGCCGGCGCCACGTTCATCTATCCGCTGGTCTCGAAGTGGTCGGACGACTACAACAAGGCCACCGGCCACAAGATCAACTACCAGTCGATCGGCTCGGGCGGTGGCATCGCCCAGATCAAGGCCGGGACCGTCGATTTCGGGTCCACGGACAAGCCACTGTCCAGCGAAGAACTCGCCGAATCCGGCCTGATCCAGTTCCCGTCGGCCATCGGCGGCGTCGTGCCAGTGGTCAACATCGACGGCATCGGCAGCGGCCAGTTGCGCCTGACCGGGCCTGTCATCGCCGACATCTACCTGGGCGCGATCGACACCTGGAGCGACCCGGCGATTGCCGGCCTCAACCCCGGCGTCGCGCTGCCCGCGTCGAAGATCAACGTCGTGCACCGATCCGACGGTTCTGGCACCACCTACAACTTCGTCAACTATCTGTCCAAGGTCAGCCCGCAGTGGAAGGACACAGTCGGGGAAGGAACTTCGGTCGAATGGCCGGGTGGCATCGGCGGCAAGGGCAACGAAGGCGTGGCCGCCTACGTGAAGCAGATCAAGGGTTCGATCGGCTACGTCGAGCTCGCCTACGCCTCGCAGAACGGCATGTCGTTCGTGCAGATGCAGAACGCCGCCGGCAGCTGGGTGCAACCGGATGCGGCCAGCTTCCAGGCCGCGGCGGCCACCGCCGACTGGGCGTCGGCGAAGGACTTCAGCCTGGTGATCACCAATGCGCCAGGCGCCGATGCCTGGCCGATCGCGGCCACCAACTTCATGCTGATGTACCGGCAGCCGAAGGACCCGCAGCGTTCGGCCGCGACGCTCGAATTCTTCAGGTGGGCGCTCGGGAACGGCCAGCCGCAGGCACGGGCGCTGGACTACGTGCCGCTGCCGCCGGCGCTGGTCGAGCAGGTCGAGGCGTACTGGGCCGCTGAAGTGCAGGCCGCTGAAGTGCAGGCCGGCGAAGTGCAGGCCGGCGAAGCGCAGGAATGAACCAGCGCGCCGACGCCATTGCAGACCGCGGCTTCCGCTGGCTGGTCACCGGCGCCGGCCTCCTGGTGCTGGCCGCGCTCGCCGCGGCCATGCTGTCGATGGCGCATGGCGGACGCGACGCGTTCGCGAAGTTCGGCTTCGGGTTCCTCTGGTCGGATTCCTGGGATCCGGTCGGCCAGCAGTTCGGCGCGCTGGTGCCGATCTACGGCACCGTGGTCACGGCGTCGATCGCAATGCTGATCGCGGTGCCGGTGAGCTTCGGCATCGCCATGTTCCTCACCGAGATCGCGCCCAAGTGGATGCGCGGCACCGTCGGCGCCGCGATCGAACTGCTCGCCGGCATCCCTTCGATCATCTACGGCATGTGGGGCCTGTTCGTGCTGGTACCGGTGCTGGCCGAGCATGTGTACCCGTGGGTCGATGCGAACCTCGGCCAGCTGCCGCTGGTCGGCGCGCTGTTGTCCGCCCCGCCGCTGGGACTGGGCATGCTCACCGCCGGCCTGGTGCTGGCGATCATGGTGATCCCGTTCGTCGCCTCGGTGATGCGCGAGGTATTCCTGACGGTCCCCAACCGACTGAAGGAGTCGGCGTACGCACTGGGATCGACCCGATGGGACGTGGTGTGGGACGGCGTGCTCCCCTACACGCGTTCCGCGGTGATCGGCGGCGTGTTCCTCGGCCTGGGCCGCGCGCTGGGCGAAACCATGGCGGTGACCTTCGTGCTCGGAAATGCGCACACCCTGGTCGCATCCCTGCTGATGCCGGGCAATTCCATTGCCGCGACCATCGCCAACGAATTCGCCGAGGCCGACTCGGAGATGTACCGCTCCTCGCTGATCGCGCTGGGCTTCGTCCTGTTCCTGGTCACCTTCGTGGTGCTGACGGTTGCGCGCCTGATGCTGCGCCACCTGGCGAAGAAGGAGGGTCGCTGACGTGGTCGCACCCTCGCTCTACACGTTGCGACGCGCGAAGAACCTGGCGGCCCAGGCATTGGCGGTCCTGGCCACGGTGTTCGGCCTGTTCTGGCTGGTCTGGATCATGTGGACCACGCTCAGCAATGGCATCGCATCGCTCAACCTCGACCTGTTCACACGGATGACCCCACCGCCGGGAAGCGAAGGCGGCCTGCTCAACGCCTTTGTCGGCAGCGCGATCATGAGCCTGCTCGGCATCGCCATCGGCGCGCCCGTAGGCGTGCTTGCCGGCACCTTCCTGTCCGAATACGCCAACAGGTCGTGGGCCAGGCCGCTGGGCGAGACCGTGCGCTTCGTCAACGACATCCTGCTGTCGGCCCCGTCGATCGTGCTCGGCCTGTTCGTCTACACCCTGGTCGTCGCGCAGATGGGGCACTTCTCGGCGCTGGCCGGTGCGATCGCGCTGGCCTTCATCGTCCTGCCCGTCGTCGTGCGAACGACCGACGAGATGCTGCAACTGGTGCCCGCGCAGATGCGCGAGGCCGCACTGTCGCTGGGCGTGCCGCAATGGAAGGTGACGGTGCAGGTGCTGTACCGCTCGGCCATGCCGGGCATCGTCACCGGCATCCTGCTGGCCCTGGCCCGCATCTGCGGTGAAACCGCGCCACTGTTGTTCACCGCGCTCAACAACCAGTACTGGACCACCGACATCCTGGCACCGATGGCCAACGTGCCGGTGGTGATCTTCCAGTACGCGATGAGCCCGTACGAGGGCTGGCATTCGCTGGCCTGGGCGGGCGCCTTCATCCTCACCCTGTTCGTGCTGCTGACCAGCCTGGTGGCCCGCGCCATCGTTTCGAGGAACCGTGTTGGACATGACTGACCCGCTCGCAACCACGACCGCCCCTGCCAAGCTCTCGGCCCGCGGCCTGGACTTCCACTACGGGGACTTCCACGCGGTCAGGAACATCCGCCTGGACATCCCGGAACGGCACGTCACCGCGTTGATCGGGCCGTCGGGCTGCGGCAAGTCCACGCTGCTGCGTGTGTTCAACCGCATCTACGCGCTGTATCCGGGCCAACGGGCGAGCGGCAGGGTGCTGCTGGACGGAGAGGACATCCTCGACGCGAAGTACTCCATGAACCGGCTGCGCAGCAAGGTCGGCATGGTGTTCCAGAAACCGGTGCCGTTCCCGATGACGATCTTCGAGAACGTCGCCTACGGCATCCGCCACCACGAGCGGCTGTCGAAGGCGGAGATGGCCGAGCGCGTGGAGTCCGCGCTGCGCCAGGCCGCGCTCTGGGACGAGGTCAAGGACAAGCTCGGGAAGAACGCGCTGGGGTTGTCGGGCGGCCAGCAACAGCGCCTGTGCATCGCCCGCGCGGTGGCACTGAAACCGGAAGTGCTGCTCCTCGACGAGCCGACATCGGCGCTGGACCCGATCTCCACCAGCCGCATCGAGCAGCTGATCGAGGAGCTCAAGCGCCGGTACACGATCCTGGTCGTCACCCACAACATGCAACAGGCCGCGCGCGTATCCGACTACACCGCCTTCATGTACCTGGGCGACCTGGTCGAGCACGGGCGCACCGAGGCCATCTTCTCCAACCCCTCGAAGCAGCAGACCGAGGACTACATCACGGGACGATTCGGATGAACAACCAGCCGCACGAACATATCGTCAGGAGCTACGACGAGGAGCAGCAGCGCCTCGTCGGGGAACTGCTGCGCATGGGCGCGATGGCCGCCGCCCAGCTGGAGGCCGCGCTCGACGTGGTCGAGCGCCGCGACGACAACGCCGCGCGCCGGGTGGTGGACAACGACGAGGCCATCGATGCGCTGGAACACGAGACCAGCCAGGATGTGATCAAGCTGACCCTGCGCGGCCCCTTGGCGCGCGACCTGCGCCAGATCCTGGCAGCCCTGCGCATCGCTTCCGACATCGAGCGCATCGGCGACTACGCCGCCAACGTGGCCAAGCGCTCGATCGCGCTCAATGCCGCCCCGCCCGTCCCGCACACCCGCGGCCTGCGCGCGCTCGGCGTGCTGGCCCTGCGCCAGCTCGACGACGTCCTGGCCGCCTATCGCGACGGGGATGCCGAGGCCGCGCAGCGCGTTCACGAAGCCGATGCCGAACTCGACGCCCAGTACACCAGCCTGTTCCGCGAGCTGCTGACCTACATGATGGAGGACCCGCGCAACATCACCTCGTGCACCCACCTGCTGTTCATGGCCAAGAACATCGAGCGCATCGGCGACCACGCCACCAACATCGCCGAGAACGTCTGGTTCCTGGTGCACGGCGGCGACGGGCTGCCCCCGCGCGACAAGCGCGACGGCACGGCGAGCCTGTAGGAGCCCGGGGCAGCGTAAGTTACCCTTGGCGCATGACCGAGGCCTCCCCCAGCCCCGAGCCGCAGGCTCGCCCGTTCCGGCGCATGGCCGATCGCTTCCGCGGTTACCTCCCGGTCGTCGTCGACGTGGAGACCGGCGGTTTCGACTGGAACCGGCACGCGCTGCTGGAACTGGCCGCGATCCCGATCGAGATCGACGAGGACGGCAAGCTGGTCCCGGGCGAAGTCGCCTGCGCGCATTTCGAACCGGCGCCGGGCACCGAGATCGACCCCAAGTCGCTCGAGGTCACCGGCATCGTCCTCGACCATCCGTTCCGCATGGCCAAGCCCGAGCGCGAAGCGCTTGACCACGTGTTCGCGGCGGTGCGCGCGGCGGTGAAGCGGCACGAATGCCAGCGCGCGATCCTGGTCGGCCACAACGCCCACTTCGACCTCAACTTCCTCAACGCCGCGGTGGCCCGGGTGCAGCACAAGCGCAACCCGTTCCACCCCTTCAGCGTGTTCGACACCGTCACCCTGGCCGGCGTGGCCTATGGGCAGACCGTGCTGGCGCGCGCGGTGCAGGCGGCCGGCTTCGAGTGGCGCAGCGAGGATGCGCATTCGGCCGTCTACGACGCCGAGCGCACCGCCGAGGTGTTCTGCAAGATCGCCAACGCCTGGCAGCAGCCGTAGGAGCGGCGGAAGCCGCGATCCGGCATCGCGGCTTCCGCCGCTCCTACAACCGCTGGCGCACGGCCTCGAACAGCGCGATGCCGGTCGCAACCGACACGTTGAGGCTCTCGAACCTGCCCGGCATCGGGATCTTCACCAGCTGGTCGCAGTTCTCGCGGGTGAGGCGGCGCAGGCCGTCGCCCTCGCTGCCCATCACCAGGGCCACGTTGCCCTTGAGGTCCAGCGAGTACAGGGAAGCGTCCGCATCGCCGGCGAAGCCATAGATCCAGACCCCGGCCTTCTGCAGGTCGCGCAGCGTCCGCGACAGGTTGGTGACGCTGAAG
Organism: Luteimonas sp. 8-5; assembly: GCF_029763755.1. GTDB lineage: Bacteria > Pseudomonadota > Gammaproteobacteria > Xanthomonadales > Xanthomonadaceae > Cognatiluteimonas. The sequence goes on along the minus strand of NZ_JARUVM010000001.1, from coordinate 80,272 downwards.
ATCGGCAGCGTGTCCGCGGCGCCCGACGAGGTCTTGCGCACGGTGGCATTGACCTGCACCGCCTTGTCCTTCGGGAACACCACCGCCGTGGCCCCGGCAGCCGCCGCGCTGCGCAGGCACGCACCGAGGTTGTGCGGGTCCTGCACACCGTCGAGCACCAGCACCAGCGCGCGGCCCTCGGCGGCCGCAACCAGCCCCGCCAGCTCGTGTTCGTCCCAGGTGCGGGCCGCGGCATAGCGCGCCACTGCGCCCTGGTGGCGCAAGCCCCCTGCGACCCCGTCCAGCGCCTGCTGCGCGACGCGGCGCACTTCGATGCCCAGGCGCCGCGCATTGCCCTCGATCTCGACGATGCGCGGATTCCGCGCCCCCGCCTCGAGCAGCACCTCGCGCACGTTGTCCCCGTCATGCTCGATGGCCGAAGCCACCGCATTGATCCCCGCGATCCACTGACTGTCCTTGCTCATCGGGAACTCTCGCGACTGGGGGGAATATTCTGACGCGGATCAACGCGGATCAAAAGCCGGATAAACACGGATACAGCAGAAATGGTCAGTCGCGGACCGTAGTGATGCGCCCACCCCATCTTGCTTGATCCGCGTGAATCAGGCTCTTTATCCGCGTTGATCCGCGGCTAATACTTCTGCTTCTTGCGTTTGGCGGGCTGGCCACGCTGGGGTGGCGGGGGTGGCTCGGGCCGGGACTTGGCTTCGACCAGGCGGAAGTCGATCTTGCGTTCCTCGAGGCTGGCGCGCAGGACCACGATGCGGACGCGGTCGCCGAGGCGGTACTGGTGGCCGCGGCGGTCGCCGGTGAGGGTCTTGCGGATCGGATCGAACTGGTAATAGTCGCTCGGCAGCTGGGTCACGTGGACCAGGCCGTTGACCTTGGACTCGTCCAGCTCGACGAACAGGCCGAAGCTGGTGACGCCGCTGATGGTGCCGTCGAACTCGCCGCCGACGTGCTCCTCCATCCACGCCGCGCGATAGCGCTCGTCGACCTCGCGCTGGGCCTCGTCGGCGCGGCGCGAGCGCTCCGAGCACTGCAGCGATAGCGTCGACATCTCGTGCGGCGAGTACGTGTACTGGTCCGGTCGCTTGCCGGACAGCGCGTGCTTGATCGCGCGGTGCACCAACAGGTCCGGGTAGCGCCGGATCGGCGAGGTGAAGTGCGCGTACGCGGCCAGCGCCAGGCCGAAGTGGCCGATGTTCTCCGGCGCGTACACCGCCAGCGACTGGCTGCGCAGGATCACCGATTCCAGCAGCGCCGCATCGGGACGCTCGCGGATCTTCTCCAGCAGGTTGCGGAAGTCCTTGGGCTGCAACTTGCCCCACGGCGGCAGGCGCAGCTTGAACTCCTTCAGGAACTCTTCCAGGTCCGCGTACTTGGCTTCCGGCGGCTTGTCGTGGTCGCGGTACGGCGCAGGCACCTGCGCCTGCAGCAGGAATTCGGCGGCCTGCACGTTGGCCGCGATCATGCATTCCTCGATCAGCTTGTGCGCGTCGTTGCGCTGGATCATGCCGGCCTGGGTGACCTCGCCCTGCGGGCCGAGCACGAAGCGCACCTCGCTGGTCTCGAACTCGATCGCGCCGCGCCTGGCGCGCGCCTTGTCCAGGATCCGGTAAAGCTGGTGCAGGCGTTGCACCTGCGGCAGCTGCGCGCCGATCTTCGCCAGTGCAGCGTCGCGGTCATCGTCGGGGACGCCGTCGCCGACCGCGTTCCAGACCTGGGTGTAGGTCAGGCGCACGTGCGAACGCATCACCGCTTCGTAGAACTTCGCGCGGGTGACGATGCCGTCGCGCCCGACCTGCATGTCGCAGCAGAAGCACAGCCGGTCGACGTCCGGGTTCAGCGAGCAGATGCCGTTGGACAGCGTCTCGGGCAGCATCGGCACGACGAAGCCGGGGAAATAGACCGAGGTCGCGCGCTTCTGCGCTTCGTCGTCCAGTGGGGTTCCCGGACGCACGTAATGGGAAACATCGGCGATGGCCACGATCAACCGGAAGCCGTCGCGGTTGGGTTCGCACCAGACCGCGTCGTCGAAGTCCTTGGCGTCCTCGCCGTCGATGGTGAGCAGCGGCACCTGGCGCAGGTCGACCCGGCCGTCGATCTCGGCCGCCTGCACTTCGAGCGGCACCGCGGTGGCCTGGGCCAGCGCCTCAGGCGGGAACTCGTGCGGGATCTCGTGGCCGTGGATCGCAGCTTCGACTGCAAGCGACGCGGTGAGCTTGTCGCCGAGCACCGCCAGCACCTTGCCGATGGGCGGTCGCCGCGTGTCCGGCGCCTGCACGATCTCGGCAACCACCAACTGGCCGGGCTTTGCATCCAGTCCGGCATCGGGCGGTATCAGCACGTTGCGCTGGATGCGGCGGTCGTCGGGTTCGACGTAGCTGATGCCGGCCTCGACGATGAAGCGGCCGATCAGCCGGTTGAGACGGCGTTCGAGCACTTCGACGATGACGCCCTCGCGCCGGCCGCGCCGGTCCATGCCGGTGACGCTGCCGAGCACGCGGTCGCCATGCAGCGCCTTGCGCATTTCGTACGGCGGCAGGAACAGGTCGTCGCCCTCGCCGCTTTCCGGGCGCAGGAAGCCGAAACCGTCCGGATTGGCGATCACGGTGCCGGCGATCAGGTTGGCGCGCTCGGCCGGCACGAATCCGCCGCGCCGGTTCTGCAACAGCTGGCCGTCGCGCAGCATCGCCGACAAGCGCTTGCCCAGCGCTTCGAAGCGCTCGGGTTCGGTCAGCGCCAGCTTTTCGGCCAGGGCCTGCGCGTCCATCGGGCCGTCGTGCGCAGCCAGGACCTGGAGGATCATCTCTCGGCTGGCGATCGGCTGCGCGTAACGCTGCGCTTCACGCTCGGCCTGCGGGTCTTCACGCGGCGGCTGCGTCGGCGCCCGCTTCGGCGGGGGTTCGGGCATCCAGCCCGGCAGGGCGGACTTCCTTCTTCCGGGCTTCTGCCCGGCCCTGGTTGCGGCCTTCTTTCCGGGCTTCGCCCCGGGCTTCTTCGGGGGCGCCTTGCCACCGCGCGAACTGGTCTTCTTCGTCATCGCCGGGATGGTACACCCCCGGTGTCGACGTTCAGTGGCGGATAGTGAGGCCCGGATCCTCGTCGACGCTGCCGTCGGGCTCGATCACGACGTAGCGCTGGCGGTTGCGGTCGAAAGCCACGGGAATGGGCGGCAGGAACATCGGGCGGCGGACGAAGCGCAGAGTCCATCCGAACTGGGACATCGTGTCCAGCGTCGCCAGCTGCCGGTGGGTGAGGCCGCGGCGAAGCGCCGCTTCATCCGCAGGGCTGGATTCGGTGCGGCGGTCGGATTCCACCGGAACCGGCGTGCAGGACGACGCCACGGACGCTTCCACCCCCTGCCCGTCCGCTGCGGCGCCCTCCTCCGGGAGAAAGGCATCGACGTCGAACGGATCGTCCAGCAGCCGCAGCCCGACGTCAGATGGGGGCGGCCCGTCGACGAGCTGCACCGCCCGGATCAGGTCGGGATCGTCGAACACGCTGGGTGGCGGCATGTTCTCCGGCGTCGGGGCGCCGTCGGTGTCGCGCGCCTCGTCGTCGTCATCGTCCAGGCCCAGCGTGAGCAGCAGGTGCTGCGCGGTGTCGCAGATGTGCAGGTGGTCGTCGAGATCGGCGGTGCGCAACAACTCGCGGGTGCGTGCGACGACCAGTTGCGATACGGCCGCATCGTCCTGGTGTTCGCGCAGGGTTTCGCGTGCTTCCGCGGCTATCCGCGACAGCTGGCGGTCGATCTCGGCACGCATCATCCCCATGACCCACCGAGACTAGCAGCAAATCGCGGGCCCGTTGCGCTGGAAACGCTTGCGGCTTGCGGGATTGGTGCCGGGGCGAAATCAAGCCTTCCGCGCGCGTGACACGTGCGCGTGGGCGGGCACGTGCCAGCGCCAGGGCCGTTCGGCGGCACGGCTGATCCCCACCCGGGGGCCTGCCACCGGATCGGCGGGAGGCGGCATGCCGTCGGACAGGATGCGGATGCCGCAGTCGCCCTCGACCAGGTCCGCGCCGTCGAAGGCACGGGTGATGCCCATGGCCTGGCCCAGGCGTCCCGGACCCGATCCCAGGTCGCGCTCCCTGGCCGGATACCCGCGGGCCTCGCGCATCAGCTCGATGCCGGCGACCGGCTCGATGGCGCGCAGCAGCACGCCCCAGCCCTGGCCCTTGCCGCACACGGCGTTGGCGCACCAGTGCATGCCGTAGCTGAAGTAGACATACATGTGCCCGCCTTCGCCGAACATCGTCGCGTTGCGTGCCGTCGGACCGCGGAACGAGTGCGCGGCTGGGTCATCGGAGCCCGCATAGGCCTCGACCTCGACGATACGCCCCGCACGGCCGTCGTCGCGCACCAGCAGCTTGTTGAGCAGTTCCGGGGCGACGTCCGCCGGATGGCGCAGGTAAAACCGGCGGGGGACCCGCTTCCATTTCATGCTGCAAGCATAAGGCAACAAAAAACCCCGCTTGCGGCGGGGTTTGTCGTCTGCATCGTTGGTGCCCAGGAGAGGACTCGAACCTCCACGGTTTTACCCGCTAGTACCTGAAACTAGTGCGTCTACCAATTCCGCCACCTGGGCAGGTGCGAGCCGCGCATTTTCGGGGCCGGCACGCGCATTGTCAATGGTGTCAGCCCTGCGAGCGCGGCGTGGGCGCCTTGGCCTGGCTGGCGAAGTCCGCGATCCGCCACAGGTACAGCCCGGCATAGGTGCGGTACGGCCCCCAGCGCTCGCCCCTTGCGGCCAGTTCCCTGGGCGTGGGCATCTCCCCGGCCTTGTCCACCAGCTGCGCGCCCTTGCGGATGCCCAGGTCGTCGACGGGCAGCACGTCCGGGCGCCCGAGGCGGAACATCAGCATCATTTCCACGGTCCAGCGCCCGATGCCGCGGATGGGCACCAGCGCCTCGACGATCGCATCGTCCTCCATCACCGACATGCGCCGCAGGTCGGGGATCTCGCCCGCCTCCTCGCGCCGCGCCAGGTCGCGCAACGCCAGCAGCTTGTTGCCGGACACGCCGCAGGCGCGGATGGTCGCGTCGTCGCAGCGCGCCAGCGTGTCGCAATGGAAGCGGTCGCTGCCGATGGCGGCCTCGACGCGGCCGACGATCGTGGCCGCGGCCTTGCCACTGAGTTGCTGGTACAGGATCGCGCGGGCCAGCGCGTCTACCGGGTCGAAGCGCTTGCGCCAGCGCGGATCGGGCTCGATCACCCCGATCCGCTTCATCCACGCGGCGAGCTTGCGATCGCGCTTCGCCAGGTGGGCATGGGCTGCCCCGGTATCGAAACCGCGCGCGTACCGGGGCAAGGTTCTACGGTTGCGTTACTTGATGGCCCAGTACACGTCGTACTGGCCTTCGGCGGTGAACGCGGCGTCGATGCCGTTCTTGTAAATCTCGTACGGACGGCCGACGGCTTCCTCGCCCTGGGTCAGCGCCCAGGCGCGCAGCGCGTTGCGCACGTTCTCCAGCTCGGCCATGTAGCCGACGTAGGTGGCGGTGGCGGAGCGATGCGGCTCGGTGCGCTCGTACATCACCGGGCCCAGCAGCTTGAGGTCGGTGAGCGGCTCGCCGCTGGCCGGGATGATCTCGGCACGCACCGGCTCGGCCGGGGCAGCGGTGCCCTCGGCGGTGGCTTCGCCGTCTTCCGTTGCAACCGCCTCGTCGGTGGCGGCGCCCTCTTCGGCCGCAGCGTCGGCGGCGGCCTGCGATTCGGCCTCGGCCTTCGCGTCCGAAGCGCGACGCACCGGCACGACCACGTCGAAGGTGTAGTTTTCGCGGCCCAGCTCGGTGGAGACGATGCGCATCGGGCCGGCGGCGACCAGGCCGCTGCCGTCCATGCTGCGCTTGATCCACTCCATGTTGGACTTCATCGATTGCATGATCTTGACGTTGTTGCGCTCGATCGAACCGGCGCGGACCACCAGCAGGTCCTCGGCGGGCATGTCCACGAACGACAGCCCGGCCAGCTTGCTGCCCGGCACGGCGTAGTCGATGTTCGGCACCTGGGCGAGCATGTTGCTCAGGCGCTGCAGGCCGAGCTTGATGTCGTCGCCGACGTGGCGGCTGACGTACAGGCCGGCGTAGCGACCCAGCAGGTCCCAACCGTAGGTGACGTCGTAGCTCTGGGTGATCTCGACGTTGCGGCCCGAGCGGCCGGTCGGCTTCAGGCTGAAGGTGGTGACCTTGTCATGGCCGCGCTGCGGGTTGACGAGCGCGTAGGTCACGCTGGCGCGCGGCTGGGTGGCGATGATCTCCCAGCTGCCGTCGCCGAGGTTCGGCTTGTCGGAGCTGTAATCCAGGCGCGCGCCCACGCCGGAAGCCGGGCCCGAGAGCTTGAGGTCCATCTGCGGATCGCGCAGCACCAGCGGGTTCCAGTCGGGGAAACGGCGCAGGCTGTTGAGCGTGTCGTACACGATCGTCAGCTTGCGGTTGGTCTCGACCTTCTCCTCGAGATGGCGGCTCGACGGCAGCACCAGGGCCACCAGCAGGAACATGGCGAGCACGATCGCAAGGGAAATCAGGATCTCGATCAGACGGGTCATTCAGGGTTCTCCAGGAGGTACCCGGCAGCCGGGACCGGGGCGCAGACCTCCAATCGTAGCGTGCCGCCCGTACCGCTGCCAACGACCGTGTGCCGTTTCGCGCCCGGCGTCACACCAGTTGCAGCTCGAAGGCCTTGAGCACCGCGCGGGTCCGGTCGCGGACGCCCAGCTTCGACAGGATGTTGGAAACGTGGTTCTTGATCGTGCCCTCGGCCACGCCCAGCGAGTTGGCGATCTCCTTGTTGGAGAAGCCCGAGGCCATCAGGCGCAGGATCTCGGTCTCGCGATCCGTCAGCGGATCCGGGCGGTCCAGGCTGACGAAATCGTTGCGCATGTGCTCCAGCCCCGACAGCAGGCGCTGGGTCACCGCTGGCTGCACCAAGGAACCGCCGGCGGCCACGGTCTGGATCGCGCCCACCAGTTGCTCCAGCGACACGTCCTTGAGCAGGTAGCCCTTGGCGCCGGCCTTGAGCCCGGCCAGCACCAGCTGGTCGTCGTCGAAGGTGGTGAGGATGATGGTCGGCGGCAGCGCGTTGATCCGGGCCAGCGCCTGGAGGGCCTCGAGCCCCGACATCACCGGCATGCGCATGTCCATCAGCACCACGTCCGGCCTCGCCTGCGGAATGAGCTCCACGGCCTGCTTGCCGTCGGCGGCCTCGGCGACCACCTCGACGCCCTCGGCCAGCGCCAGCAGGGAACGGATGCCCTGGCGGACCAGGGTCTGGTCGTCGACGAGGCAGATGCGGATCATCGGGTCACTCCAGCTACGGCAGGCGCGCGCGGCGCCGGGAAATAGGGTCCATTGTCCAGCGGCAGGCGCAGCTCGAGTTCGAAACCTTCGCCCGGCGCGGTCCTGACCTCGACCTGGCCGCCGCAGGCCGCGAGCCGCTCGCGCATGCCGCGCAGCCCGTTGCCCGGTTCCACCACCTCGGCGCCGCGGCCATTGTCGCGGGCCAGCAGGCGCACGGCGCGGCCATCGTAGCGGTATTCCAGGCGCAGTTCGGTGGCCTGGGCATGGCGCACCGCGTTGGTGATGATTTCCTGGGTGCAGCGCAGCAGCACGTGCGCCCGTTCGGGGTCGTCGAGCAGGAACGGCGACGGCATTTCCAGGGCAATGCGCAGCCCGGCCGCGGTGTCGACCAGGGGCTGCAGGGTCGTGGACATGTCGATCGCGTCGTCCGCGCGCAACCGGCTCACGGCCTCGCGCACGTCGCTGAGCAGCAACCGCGCCAGGGTATGGGCCTGGTTGACGTGTTCCAGCGCCTTGCCCTGGACCAGGTGCCCGGCGACCTCCAGGTTCAGGCTCAACGCGGTCAGGTGGTGGCCCAGCAGGTCATGCAGCTCGCGGGAAATACGGGTGCGCTCGTTGACCCGGGCGCTCTCGGCCAGCAGCGCGCGGGTAGCGCGCAGTTCCGCGTTCAGCCGGCGCTGGTCCTCGCGCGCCTGGGCCTGCTGCCGCGCCACCAGGCTGGTGACGAAGACGAAGGCCGACAGGCCCACGTACAAACCGGACTGGAGCAGCGCGTCCACCAGCGGGAAGCTGAATCCGCTCATGAACACGGGCACCACCGCGAACTGGCTGGCCACCAGCCAGAACACCGCCACCGGCAGCGGCAGCAGCCACGGCAGTACGCAGGCCGTCACCATCAGCAGGATGCTGCCCAGGCCGCTGATGCTGTAGTAGCTGACCCCGATGGCGCTGGCGGTGAGCAGGCCGAGGAGGATGAAATCGGCCCCGGTGACCTTGCGCACGCCGAGGCTGCGGGTCAGCCAGAGATAGCAGGCGCCGAACAGCAGGTAGGAGCCCCAACCCAGCAGGCGCATGGGTTGCAGGCCTAGCGGCTCCTCCGCCAGTTCCGGCGGCACCAGCCACGAGTACAGCAGCGGCAGGCCCACCACGGCCCAGGTGAACAGCCCCGAATAGCGCAGCAGCCTGGTGTGGTTGAGTCGCGCGAACATGCGGCATCTTAGGCTTATCGCGCCGCCCCGGGCAGCCATCGAAAGTCATGCGGGCCATGCGATAATCCACGTGGCAGCCCGATCGCCGGGCTGCGACCGTTTTCGAAGCCGGAGTCTGGAATGTCGATCGTCATCCGCGACGTGCGCGAGCACGACCTGGATTCCGTCCTTGCCCTCAACAACGCCGCCGGACCCTCGATCCTGCCGCTGGATGCCGCCCGGCTCCGCCGCTTCCACGCCGACGCCGACTATTTCCGCATCGCCGAACGCGACGGCAACCTGGCCGGGTTCCTGGTCGGGTTCGGCGCCGGCACGCCCCACGACAGCAGCAATTTCGCCTGGTTCCGCGAGCGCTATCCGGACTTCTTCTATATCGACCGCATCGTCGTGGCCAGTCGCCGGCGTGGCGGCGGCGTCGGCCGCGCGTTCTATGCCGACGTTTCCAGCTATGCCGAACTGCGCCATCCGCACCTGGCCTGCGAGGTCTTCCTCGACGACGGCAACGATCCGGCGCTCCTGTTCCACGGCAGCTTCGGCTTCCGCGAGATCGGGCAGCGCGTGATGGAGGGCGTCGACGGCAAGCCGGGGCACCGCGCGGCCATGCTGCTCAAGGACATGTGCAGCTACCAGTGGGTGCAGGACACCTATGGCGAGTCGCTGCCCGAAGTGCCGTGGATCGCCGCACCGCGCACCGCGCAGGCCGAACCGCCGCGGGCGACGGGAACCTGAGATGGCAGCCGCGCGAATGGACTACGAGCCCGCGGGGGAGCTGAAGATCGGCCAGGTCGGCATCGCCAACCTGCGGGTGCGCACCCTGGACGCCGCGCGCCTGGCCGAAGAGATGCGCGAACGCGTCGCACGCGCACCCAAGCTGTTCGAACGCGCCGCCGTGGTGATCGATTTCGGTGGCCTGCCCAGAACGCCGGACAGGGCCACGGCACAGGCCCTGGTCGATGCCCTGCGCGAGGCGGGGGTGCTGCCGGTGGCACTGGCCTATGGCACCAGCGACAACGACGCCCTGGCCCGGGAGCTCGGCCTGCCGCTGCTGGCCAAGTTCCGCGCCAGCTACGAGCCCGGACCGGCGGCGGGAGCGGAGGCTGTGGGAGCGGCGGAAGCCGCGAAAGCCCCGGCGTCCCGCTCCCCAGCCCCGGTCGCGGCTTCCGCCGCGCCCACGATCGCCCCCAAGGCCCCGGACACCGAGCCGGGCCTGATCCAGGCCGCCCCGGTCCGCTCCGGGCAGCAGGTCTACGCCGCCAACCGCGACCTCACCGTGCTCTCGGCGGTGGGCGCCGGGGCCGAAGTCATCGCCGACGGCTCGGTCCATATCTACGGCCCGCTGCGCGGCCGCGCCCTCGCCGGCGCGCAAGGCAACGAAAAGGCACGTATCTTCTGCCGTGAGTTCCACGCCGAGCTGATCGCGATCGCCGGCAACTACAAGGTGCTCGAAGACATCCCGAAGGAACTGCGCGGCAAGGCCGTGCAGGTCTGGCTGGACAACGAAGAACTCAGGATCGCGGCGCTCGACTGAGCACGCGCACTGGGCACAACCACACTGGGAGAAGTGTTTTGGCCGAAATCATCGTAGTCACTTCCGGCAAGGGCGGCGTGGGCAAGACCACCACCAGCGCCTCCCTTGCCTGCGGCCTCGCCCGCCATGGCAAGAAGGTCGCCGTGATCGACTTCGACGTGGGCCTGCGCAACCTCGACCTGATCATGGGCTGCGAGCGTCGCGTGGTGTACGACTTCGTCAACGTGATCCAGGGCGAGGCGTCCCTGCGCCAGGCCCTGATCAAGGACAAGCGCAGCGACAACCTGTTCGTGCTGGCCGCCTCGCAGACCCGCGACAAGGATGCGCTGACCACCGAGGGCGTCGAGAAGGTGCTCAAGGAACTGGCCGACGACGGCTTCGACTACATCGTGTGCGACTCGCCCGCGGGCATCGAGAAGGGCGCGTTCCTGGCCATGTACTTCGCCGACCAGGCGATCGTGGTGGTGAACCCGGAAGTGTCCTCGGTGCGCGACTCCGACCGCATCCTCGGCCTGCTGGCCTCCAAGACCCGCCGCGCCGAGAACGGCGAACGGGTGAAGGAACACCTGCTGCTCACCCGCTACAGCCCCGCGCGCGTGGAAACCGGGGAAATGCTCTCCATCGCCGACGTCGAGGAAGTCCTCGGGCTCAAGACCATCGGCGTCATCCCGGAATCCGGCGACGTGCTCAACGCCTCCAACAAGGGAGAACCCGTGATCCTCGACATGGAATCGCCTGCAGGCCAGGCCTACGACGATGCCGTTGCGCGACTGATGGGCGAAGATCGCCCGATGCGCTTCACCCAGGCCGACAAGAAGGGCTTCTTCAGCAAGCTCTTCGGGGGTTGAGCATGGGCATGTTCGATTTCCTCCGGGCCAGGAAGAACACCGCGTCGATCGCCAAGGATCGCCTGCGCATCATCATCGCGCAGGAACGCAGCACCCTGGGCGGACCGGACTACCTGCCGCTGCTGCGCCGCGAGCTGCTCGAGGTGATCCGCAAGTACGTCAACGTCGACGTCGATGCGGTCAAGGTCGACCTGGTGAAGGACGGCGAGCACGACGTGCTGGACATCTCCGTGTCGCTCCCCGACGGGCGCGCGGCGACCGCCTGAGGTTGGAGCGGCGGAAGCCGCGATGCTGACCCTGGCCGACATCGATGCGGACCACTTAGCCGCGCTGCTCGCGCGCTACGGCCTGCAGCTGGAACGCGTGCCCGACGGCGCCGCGATTCCCGGCAGCTACTGGGGCGAGCCCGAAGCCGGGCTCGTCGGCTGCACCGTGTACGCGCGCAGCGACACCCCCGTGCACTCGCTGCTGCATGAAGCCGCGCACCTGATCGTGCTCCCGCCCGGGCGCCGTGCCGCGGTCCACACCGACGCCACCGACTCGGTCGAGGAGGAGGACGCGGTGTGCGTGCTGCAGTCGCTGCTCGGGGACGCGCTGCCGGGCGTCGGCGCGGCCCGCGTCCTGGCCGACATGGACGAATGGGGCTACACCTTCCGCCTCGGTTCGGCCGCGGCCTACGTCAGCCACGATGCCGCCGAGGCCTGGGCCTGGCTGCGCCGCGCCGGTCTGGTGTCGGCCGACCAGCGCTTGTTGTAGCCTTCCCCCATTCGCTCCACAACCTCGCTCCAGACAAACGGATACCTGCCATGTCCCGCAGCAAACTGCTTGCGCTCGCCATCGCCGCCTCCCTGTTCGCCGTTGCCGGCTGCACCCGCTCGCCGTCGCCGCAGGCCGACACCGGCAGCAGCACGGTTCCGGCCGACGAGAACGCCGATGCCTTCATCGCCAGGGTCAACCGCGAGATGCGCACGCACCTGGAAGAGCTCAGCGCGGCGCAGTGGGTTTCGTCCACCTACATCACCGGCGACAGCGAACTGCTCGCGGCCAAGGCCAACGAGCGCTGGCTGACCGCGCTCAACGGCTGGATCGAACAGGCGCGCCGTTTCGAAGGACAGGCGACGTCGCCCTCCACCGCGCGCGCGCGGTCGCTGCTCAAGCTGATGACCGCGATGCCGGCGCCGCGCGACCCGGAGAAGCTTGCCGAACTGGCGCGCATCGCCAGCAAGATGGAAGGCATGTACGGCTCGGGCGAGTACTGCACCGGCGAAGGCGACGCGAAAAGCTGCCGCCAGCTCGGCGAACTCGAGGACGTTCTGCGCACCAGCCGCGACTACGACGAGCAGCTCGACGCATGGCGCGGCTGGCACACCATCTCGCAGCCGATGCGCAAGGACTACGTGCGCTTCGTCGAGCTGGTCAACCAGGGCGCCAAGGAAATGGGCTTCGCCGATGCCGGCGAAGTGTGGCGCGCCGGCTACGACATGCCGCCGGCGCAGATCGCGGCCGAAACCGACCGCCTGTGGGGCCAGGTCAAGCCGTTGTACGAGCAGCTGCACTGCTACACACGTACGCGCCTTGCGGCGACCTATGGCGTCGAGCGCGGCCAGGTCGGCAACGGCCTGCTGCCGGCGCACCTGATGGGCAACATGTGGCAGCAGGACTGGAGCAACCTGTGGGACCTGCTGCAGCCGTACCAGGATGCGGGCAGCCTCGACATCACCGGTGCGCTGGAAGCGGCATACCGCCAGGACTACACCGCCCAGCTCGCGGAACATGCAGGCACGCCCACGCCGTCCGAGATCGTAGGCTACGAACGCGGCGCGCAGCTGGAGAGCGCATTGCGCATGACCCGCCGGGCGGAAGACTTCTACGTGTCGCTGGGCATGCCGAAGCTGCCGGCGAGCTACTGGGAGAAGACCCAGTTCATCAAGCCGCGCGACCGCGACGTGGTCTGCCACGCCAGCGCCTGGGACATGAACATGGGCGGCAATCCGTCGGCGGATCCCGCGATCGGCCCGGACGTGCGCACCAAGATGTGCATCAAGCCGACCGAGGAAGACTTCACCACGATCTACCACGAGCTCGGCCATGTCTATTACTACCTGGCCTACGGCAAGCAGCCGCCGCTGTTCCAGGGCGGCGCCAACGACGGCTTCCATGAAGCCATCGGCGACACCATCGTCCTGGCGATGACGCCGAAGTACCTCGCCTCGATCGGCCTGGTCGACGAGCAGCAGCAGTCGCACGAAGCGCTGATCAATGCGCAGATGCGCATGGCGCTGGCCAAGGTCGCGTTCCTGCCCTTCGGCCTGATGATCGACCGCTGGCGCTGGGGCGTGTTCGACGGCTCGATCAAGCCCGACCGCTACAACCAGGCCTGGTGGGACCTGAAGGCCAAGTACCAGGGCGTGGCCCCGGTGCAGGCGCGCGGCGAGGACTACTTCGACCCGGGCGCGAAGTACCACGTGCCGGGCAACACGCCTTACACCCGCTACTTCCTCTCGCACGTGCTGCAGTTCCAGTTCTACAAGGCGCTGTGCGACGCCGCCGGCTTCCAGGGCCCGCTGTACGAGTGCAGCTTCTACGGCAGCGAAGCCGCAGGCCGCAAGTACCAGGCGATGCTCGCCGAAGGCCAGTCGCAACCGTGGCAGAAGACGCTGAAGACGCTGACCGGTACCGAGCAGCTCGACGCCTCCGCGGTGCTCGAGTACTTCTCGCCGCTGCAGCAATGGCTGGAGCAGCAGAACGAGGGCCGCGACTGCGGCTGGTCGAGCGCAGCCGCACCCGCCGCCGCCGGCTCGGCCGACGGCAAGGACTGACGCCACGGACGCACTGCCGGCGCGCTGGTATTGCGACCCGGCGACGGTCACGCTCGAGCGCGGCACCGTCTTCGACCGGGGCTGGCATCTGCTCACCCATGCGTCGCGCCTGCGCGGCCCCGGCGACCACGTCGTGGTCGACTGCGCCGGCCTGCCGGTCATCGCCGTGCGGGGCGCCGACGAGGACGGCGGGCCTGGCCCGATCCGCGCCTTCCACAACGTCTGCCGCCACCGCGCCGGACCCATCGCGCAATGCGACGGCCTGGCGGCGAAATCCCTGCGCTGCCGCTACCACGGCTGGACCTACGGCCTGGACGGACAGCTGAAGTCCGCGCCTGAAATGCAGGGCGTCGAAGGCTTCGATGTCGCCGACGTACGCCTGCCTTCGCTGGCGGTGCGCGAATGGCAAGGCATGGTGTTCGCCTGTGTCGACGAGACCGCCGCCACGCCCTTCGACGAGCTGGTTGCGGGCATCGATGCGCGCATCGGCGACGGGCGGGGCCTTGCCGGCTACGGCCACCACCAGCACGCGGCCTACGACATCGCCTGCAACTGGAAGGTCTACGTCGACAACTACCTGGAGGGCTACCACGTCCCCCACGTGCATCCGGCGCTCAACCGGATGCTCGACTACCGCAGCTACCGAACCGAACTGGCGCGATGGCACAGCCTGCAGTGGAGCCCCCTCGAGAGCGACCCCGGCCTGTACGGCGATGGCGACGCGCTGTACTACTGGTTGTGGCCCAACACGATGCTCAACATCCTGCCCGGGCGCCTGCAGACCAACCGGGTGCTGCCGCTGGGCGTGGATCGCTGCCGGGTCGAGTTCGACTTCTACTATCCCGTCGACGACTCCGGCGAGGCGCGCGCCAGGCGCGACGCCGACCGTGCCTTCAGCGACGAAGTGCAGCTCGAGGACCTGCGCATCTGCGAGGACGTGCAGCGCGGCCTCGCCTCCGGCTCCTACGTTGCTGGCCGACTGAACCCGCTGCGCGAAAGCGGCGTGCACCACTTCCAGGAACTGTGGCGGGCCGCTACAGGCGTTCGGTAGGTTCCAGCGCCGCCGCGTATTCGGGGTCGCCTGGGGGCATGCGCGTACCGGCATGCAGTTCCCAGCGCCAGAAGGCCCAGCCCGCGAGGGTGAACATCCCCGCCCCGATCGCCAGGTGCAGCGGATTCCCGCTCAGCAGCGGCGACAGCACCCCCGCCACCAGCGCGTTGCAGACCAGCCCGGTGAACGCCTGCAGCGACGACGCGCTGCCGCGCTGGCGAGGGTACATGTCGAGGATCGCCAGGGTCAGGATCGGGAACACCAGCGCGATGCCGAACGCATTGAACATCATCGGCAGCACCGCCCAGGGAACCGACACCACGTCCACCATCCCGAAATAAGCGATGTTGGCCAGCGCCGCCGCTCCGCAGCAGGCGAAACCCAGGCGGGTCTGCAAGACGCCGGTGATCCTGCCGGCCAGGCGCCCGGAGATGAAGGCACCGAGCATCATGCCGCTGATCATCGGGATGAAGAACCAGCCGAAGCCGCGTTCGTCCAGGCGCAGCGTGTCGAGCACGAACGCCGGCGCCGATGCGATGTACAGGAACAGCGCGCTGAAGTTGAAGGTGCCGGCCGCGGCCAGGCGCTGGAAGCGCGGGTTGACGAAGATCGCGACGTAGTCGCGCAGCAACCGTCGCACGTCGGGGGCCAGGCGCATGTCCGGCGGGTGCGTCTCCGGCAGCGCGCGCCAGGTGGCCAGCATCAGCAGCAGCGAGAACGCCACCAGGAACCAGAAGATCATCGGCCAGCGGCTCCAGCCCAGGATCCAGCCGCCGACGATGGGGGCGATCGCAGGAGCGATGCCGAAGATCATCGAGACGTGGCTCATCAGCCGCTGCGCGTCGTCGCCCTGGAGCACGTCGCGGATCACCGCGCGGCCGACGATCAGGCCGACGCCGGCCGACAGGCCCTGCAATGCACGGAACGCGAGCAACACCACGAAATCCGTGGACAGCGCGCAGCCCACGGAGGCCAAGGTGAATACGCCCAGGCCGCCCAGGATCACCCGCCGCCGCCCGATGGCGTCCGACAGCGGCCCGTGGACCACGCTCATCAGCGCATAGGCCACCAGGTACACGCTGATCGTCTGCTGCATCGCCAGCTTGTCGGCGCCCAGGTCGGCACCGATCGCCGGGAACGCCGGGAAGATGGTGTCGATCGAGAACGGGCCGAACATGGCCAGGCCGCCCAGCAGCAAGGCCAGGCGACGATAGTGGGGAACCCGGTGGGGGAGCATCGGCTTATTGTCCGGGCTACGGCCGCTCCCACAACCCCCCGCAAGCTATACTTCAGGGGCAGTACGCGGTGGGAGAAGCGGCCCCGCCGGCCCAGGCCGGAAGCCGCTGCCGAAGGCGCAAACGCCCGTAATCGCTCAGGCCCCACAACCGCCGCGTGCACACACTCTGGAGAGACCGGCTCCCCCGTGGAGAACCGGCGCCGAAGGGGCAAGAAGCATGACCGGCAGGGATCCCTCCCCACCCGCCGGGCGCTTCCAAACTCTCAGGCAAAAGGACAGAGGGGCGCCCTTCCACGACATGACGCCCGCCATGACCCAGCAGCCCGCCCCGCTTCGCGACCTCGAGCACCACGACGCCTTCGTCCAGCGCCACATCGGCCCCAACGACGCCGAGATCGCGACGATGCTCGCGGCCATCGGCCATGAATCGCTGGAGTCGATGACCGACGCCATCGTTCCCGCATCGATCCGCTCGCAGGCGCCGCTGGACCTGCCTGCCTCCATGGCCGAGGTCGACGCGCTGGAGAAGATCCGCGCCCTGGCGAAGAAGAACCAGGTGTTCCGCAGCTTCATCGGCCAGGGCTACTACGGCACCCACGTGCCCAACGTCATCCTGCGCAACATCCTCGAGAACCCGGCCTGGTACACCGCCTACACCCCGTACCAGGCGGAGATCTCGCAGGGGCGGATGGAAGCGCTGATCAACTTCCAGACCATGTGCGCCGAGCTCACCGGCATGGAGATCGCCAACGCCTCGCTGCTGGACGAAGCCACGGCGGCGGCGGAGGCCATGACCCTGGCCCGCCGCGCGTCGAAGGCCAGGGGCAACACCATCGTGGTGTTCGGCGACACCCATCCGCAGACGATCGAGGTCCTTCGCACGCGTGCCGAGCCGCTCGGCCTGGAGATCCGCCAGCCGAACTCGGCGGAAGAGTGGGACGCCGCGATCGCCGCCGACGATTATTTCGCGGTGCTGTTCCAGTACCCGGCCAGCACCGGTTGGGTGCGCGACTGGAGCGACGAAGTCGCCAAGGTCCACGCCAGGGGCGCGCTGGCGATCTTCGCCACGGACCTCCTGGCGCTCACCCTGCTCAAGCCGCCCGGCGAGATGGGCGCCGACATCGTCGTGGGCAACACCCAGCGCTTCGGCGTTCCCTACGGGTTCGGCGGACCGCACGCGGCGTTCATGGCCTGCCGCGACGCCTTCAAGCGCTCGATGCCCGGCCGCCTGATCGGCGTCTCCATCGACGCCGAGGGCAACCAGGCGTACCGGCTGACGCTGCAGACCCGCGAGCAGCACATCCGCCGCGAGAAGGCCACCAGCAACATCTGCACCGCGCAGGTCCTGCTGGCGGTGATGGCCTCGATGTACGCGGTCTACCACGGGCCGGAAGGCCTGGTCCGGATCGCCTCGCGCGTCGCGCGGCTCGCCGCGATCCTGAAGGCCGGGCTGCTGCAGCTCGGCTTCACCGCCTCCCGCCACGAGGGCGCATTCGACACGATCGCGCTGGAGACCGGCGACCGCACCGATGCCATCGCCGCGCGCGCGGTGTCCATGGGGGTCAACCTGCGCAAGGCCTGGGGCAGGTTCCTGTGCATCTCCCTGGACGAAACCACCACCCGCGCCGACGTCGAGCTGCTGTGGCGCATCTTCGGCGGCGACGCCGCCGTGCTGCCCGACATCGACGCGCTCGACGCCACCGCGCCGGCGCTGGTGCCCGAGGCGCTGCGCCGCGCTTCGAAGTTCATGACCCACCCGGTCTTCAACAGCCACCACAGCGAGCACGAGATGCTGCGCTACATGCGCGCACTCGCCGACAAGGACCTGGCGATGGATCGCACCATGATCCCGCTGGGCTCGTGCACGATGAAGCTCAACGCAACGGCCGAGATGATCCCGATCACCTGGCCCGAGTTCGCCGACATCCATCCGCTGGCACCGGCCGACCAGGCGCAGGGCTACTGCGAGCTGATCGCCGGCCTGGAAGCCATGCTGGTGGAGTGCACCGGCTACGATGCGGTCAGCCTGCAACCCAATTCCGGCGCCCAGGGCGAGTACGCCGGCCTGCTCGCGATCCGCGCCTACCACCGCTCGCGCGGCGAACCGCAGCGCGACGTGTGCCTGATCCCGGAGTCGGCCCACGGCACCAATCCCGCCTCCGCGCAGCTGTGCGGCATGAGCGTGGTGGTGACCAAGTGCGACGCCAACGGCAACGTCGACGTCGAGGACATCCGCGCCAAGGCAGGGAAGTACGCCGACCGCCTCGCCGCGATCATGATGACCTACCCGTCCACGCACGGCGTGTTCGAGGAGGACGTGGTCGAGATCTGCGAGATCGTGCACCGCCACGGCGGCCAGGTGTACACCGACGGCGCCAACATGAACGCGCTGGTCGGCGTCGCCAAGCCCGGCAAGTGGGGTTCGGACGTGTCCCACCTCAACCTGCACAAGACCTTCTGCATCCCGCACGGCGGCGGCGGCCCCGGCGTGGGCCCGTGCGCGGTCAAGGCGCACCTGGCGCCGTTCCTGCCGGGCGCGCAGGGCAACGACGTGCGCACCGACGGCGTCGGCAAGGGCGCACCGGTGTCGGCGGCAACGTTCGGCAGCGCCTCGATCCTGCCGATCAGCTGGATGTACATCGCGATGATGGGCGCGGCCGGCCTGAAGAAGGCCACCCAGGTCGCGCTGCTCAACGCCAATTACGTCGCGCGCAAGCTGGCGCCGCACTACGAGACGCTGTACACCGGCCGCAACGGCCTGGTCGCGCACGAGTGCATCCTCGACCTGCGGCCGCTCAAGGATGCCACCGGCATCAGCGCGGAGGACGTGGCCAAGCGCCTCATCGACTTCGGCTTCCACGCCCCGACCCTGAGCTTCCCGGTCGCGGGCACGCTGATGGTCGAGCCGACCGAGTCCGAATCGCTGCACGAGCTGGACCGGTTCTGCGACGCGATGATCCAGATCCGGGAGGAGATCCGCGCGATCGAGGAAGGTCGCATGGACCGCGACGACAACCCGCTCAAGCACGCGCCGCACACCGCCGCGCAGGTCAGCGCGAGCCAGTGGGTCCACGCCTACCCGCGCGAGCTGGCGGCCTTCCCCCTGCCCTCGCTGAAGCAGCAGAAGTACTGGCCCCCGGTAGCCCGCGTGGACAACGTCTACGGGGACAAGAACGTGTTCTGCAGCTGCGTCCCGGTCGAAGCCTTCGCGGGCGAGATCGAGGCCTTCAGCGAGCCCGCCGTGTCCTGATCAGGCCCGCGGTTGCCTCCCCGGGCCCGATCTGGATTAGATTAGGCCCGTTACCGTCTCCTGGGGAGGAAACCGATGACCGCGTCCAAGCCCTGCAAGGCCCGGGTCCTGTGTCTCGCCATTGCCGCCGTCCTTGCGATGCCGGCGATGGCCCAGCAGGCCGGCACCACTTCCGACACCGAAGAGACCGACGACCAGGTCAAGACCCTGGACCGGTTGACGGTCACCGGTTCGCGCATCAACCGCATCGAGGTCGAGCAGGCGCTGCCGATCACCACGGTCACGCGCGAGGAGATCGACCAGCAGGGCATCACCTCGGCCGAACAGCTGCTGATGGTGCTCAACGTCGCCGGCAACGGCTCGGACAACCTGGCCAGCAACAGCGGCATCGTGCATGAGGACCAGCGCGGCAACAACGGCGTCTCCGGCGCCAACCTGCGCGGCCAGGGTGCCGACGCCACCCTGGTGCTGCTCAACGGCCGCCGCGTCGCGACCCATGGCCTGAAGGGCCGCGCGGTCGACCTCAACGCGATCCCGTTCGCGGCGATCGACAGGGTCGAGGTGCTGCGCGACGGCGCCTCGGCGGTCTACGGCACCGACGCCATCGGCGGCGTAATCAACTTCATCACCCGGCGCGATTTCCAGGGCGCGCAGGTGACCGGTTTCGTCGACGTCAGCGAAGCCGGCGGCGGCAACATCTATCGCGGCAGCATCCTGTTCGGCCACGGCGACCTCGACCGCGACGGCTGGAACGCCTTCGGCACGCTGAGCGTCAAGCGCAACACGATCCTGCGCGGCGACGACCGCGATTTCTCCAATGCCTTCCAGCCCGACCGCGGCCTGTCGCCCGACACCCGCGGCACGCCGTTCGCCACGGTGTTCAACCGCACCGGCACCCAGGCCGACATCAACCTGATCGGCGCCGGGCTGACCGATCCGGCCGGCAACGGCACCATGACCGCGATCAACATCCTCAACCTGCCCGGTGCGGAAGGTTGCGAGAGCGGCGGCGACAACATGGGGCCGTACGGATACCAGATCTGGAACGTCCCGGCATCGCGCTACGCCTGCGCCTGGGACTACCCGGCCGCGGCCGTGATCCAGCAGCCCATGGACAGCATCGATTTCGTCGGCCGCGCGACGTTCCGGATCGGCTCGGTGCACGAAGCCTATGCCGAGCTGTCCGCTTCCAGGGTTGAGGTCTCCAAGACCTTCGAGCCCAACCAGATCTCGCCCGGCTCCACTTTCGGACCGGATACCTGGTATCCGGTCACCGGCGAGTCCTACGACATGGTCTATGACGCCCTGGCGGACTACTTCGGCGCCGGCCAGCTTAATTACGGCGAACGGATCGCCTACCGCTGGCGCTGCATGGCCTGCGGTCCCCGCCAGATCGAGACCACCACCACCGCCTACCGTGCCCTGGTCGGCATCGGCGGCCTGATCGGCAACTGGAGCTACGACGTCGGCCTGTCGCGGGCTTCCAGCAAGTCGGATTCGGTCCTCGGCAGCGGCTTCCATTACACCGACGCCCTGCAGGAAGTGCTGGGCAGCGGCCTGCTCAATCCCTTCCTGTTGCCCGGCCAGGAGCAGAGTCCGGAGGCGATGGCCGCGCTCGAGGCGGCTTCCGCGCGCGGGGTGAGGATGTACGGCGGCGAATCGATCGTCACCGCGCTGGACGCGAGCGTGTCGGGCGACATCGGCCTGGACCTGCCGGGCGGCACGATGGCCATGGCCGCCGGCGTCGACCTGCGTCGCGAGGAATTCCGGTTCGAAGGCGACAACCGCGTCAACGGGCGTCCGGTCTTCAATGCACCGTTCGACGACGCGAACGCACTGGAGAACGTGAGCCGCGACATCCGCGCGGTCTACGTCGAGATGCTGGCGCCGCTGACCCGCAGTTTCGACGTCACCCTGGCCGGCCGCTACGACGACTACACCGGCTTCGGCAGCACCTTCAACCCGAAGGTGTCGTTCAAGTTCAAGCCGATCGAATCGCTGCTGTTCCGCGGCGCCTACAGCACCGGCTTCAAGGTGCCGTCGTTCAACCAGCTGTTCAACGGCGTGTCCGAGGTCCAGTACACCGGCCTCGACCTCGCCGACCCGGCCACCTGCCCCGGCGGCGTCGCCGACACCACGACTCCCGGTTGCGAGAGCATCCGCCCCGACGAGTTGTTCGGCGGCAAGGAAGACCTGAAGCCGGAGGAATCCACGCAGAAGAGCTTCGGCTTCGTGTATGCGCCCATGGGCAACTTCAACATCAGCGTGGACTGGTGGGAGATCGAGCGCGAGAACACCATCCGCCCCGCGCCGCGCGAAGTGCTGATCGAGTACTACGACGTGTTCCAGGCGAACTGGATCCGCGACGCGAACAACCAGGTGATCGCGATCGACCGGCGCTACATCAACTCCGGCGGCAGCCTGACCCGAGGCGTCGAGGTCGATTCCAACCTGTCCGGCGAACTGGCCGGCGGGCGCTGGCTGCTGCACCTCAACGGCAGCTACACCAACCTGTTCAGGACCAAGGCGCTGGAGACCCTGCCGTATACCGACAACCTGGTCGGCTCCTACGTGCGCTACTTCAACCTGCCCATCCGCTGGAAGCACACGCTGGGGTTCACCTACACCCGCGGCAACTTCACCCACAGCCTGATGCAGCTCTACCGCCATGGCTACCTGGACGAGGAGCCGGTGAGCGTCGCCAACGGCACCTACATCCCGCCGGCGTGGGACCCCAAGGTCGATGCGTACACCACGTACAACTACAGCATCACCTGGACCGGCATCGACGGCCTCAAGCTCGGGTTCGGCATCAAGAACCTGCTCGACAGGGATCCGCCGTTCACCGCGCACATGAACGACTTCGCCGCGGGTGCGGGCTGGGAACCGCGCATCGCCGATCCGCGCGGGCGCAGCTACACGCTGCTGCTCGAATACAACTTCCTCTGATCCGGCACCAGGTTTCCTGAACGGATCCCGCGGGCTTCACGCCCCCCTGAACGGGGGGGCGTGGAAGCTGGGTGCATGAGCGATCCCAATCCCTATAGCGCCGATCAGCCCGAACGCAGCGCCATCGAGGCCATGCGCGGCCCGGTGCTGCTGGAATTCGGTACCAACTGGTGCGGACACTGCGCAGCCGCGAGGCCGCTGGTGGAATCGGCGCTCGGGGCGCATGCGGACGTGCGCCACATCAAGGTGGAGGACGGCCAGGGACGGCTGCTGGGCCGCTCGTTCCGGGTCAAGTTCTGGCCCACCCTGGTCTTCCTTCGCGATGGCGAGGAACTGGCGCGCGTAGTGCGCCCCCTGGGCACAGGGTCGATCCGCGCGGCGCTGGAGCGTATCGACCCACCGGCCCCGTAGCATCGCCTCAGTAGGCGTTCGCCTCCCGCCATTGCTCGAAGGCCTCGCGCGTTTCGAACGTGTAGGTGCAGGCATCGCCTCCGTCCCCGCGGCCGTCCGCCACCGGATCGGTGACAGAGAGATGGATCGTGGTCGGATTCGCGCAATGGTATTCGACCTCGATGCTGGCGTAGGCCCTGGGCATCGACATTTCCCTGAGCCAGCCGGCCTCGATCGCCAGCTCTTCGGCCGAACGCTGGAAACCGCGGGACGGGTCGTCGGCAGTGGCGAGCAGTTCCTCGGGAGACCGCTGGAAACCGCGCGGCGGAGGCTGCGCGTCCATCATCGCGATCAGCTCCTGGGCGCTGCGCTGGAAGCCGCGGTGGGCGACTTCCTTCCACTGTTCAAGCGAGGGGGCGTCCTCGTCTTCCGCAGCAGTACGCGCGGTCACGTATCCGCGCGCCTGGCTGCCGTGGTGAGCTTCTTCCTGGCGGACATCGACGACATAACCTTTGTCCGGCGCCGCGGATTGGCCGCTGCCGCCCTCGAGCCGGAAGCCGTCGTTGTCGGCCAGCGACCAGATGGCGTGCGCCGGGGCGCCGGCAAGCAGTCGCCAGTGCAAGCTTGCGCTTCCACGCACGCTGTCGTCGGCGTCGGCAGCGAACCGGACCCGCAACTCCTCGCCGACGGGCCGATGCACCTTGACCGGTTCGACGTCCAGGTCCAGTGGAACAGCCGGTTGCAGCGATGCGATCGTGACGACGCGGTGGGCCTGCGCCAGCGCCGCAGAAACCGCTTCCGCCTTGCCATCGACGGCATCGTGGAAAGCTGCCGTCAGCGCCTTGTCGGCCGCCGTACCGGCATTGCGATCGAATGCGGCGATGATCAACTGCATTTCCAGCAGGCTCAGGCGGGTCTGGCCGGAGCGAGGGCCGGCCCCCTTCACCGGGAGGTCCGAGCCCGACCGTCCCAGCGCGCGGCGCTGCGGATCGGCAAGATCGACCGGCGGATCCTGCAGCCGCGCCATGCCGGTGATGAACAGCGGCACGAAGCTGGCGTCGGCCTCCGGGTCTTTCGCCGCCGCCTGTGCCCAACGCTCGAGCGCCACCTGGAAATCCTCGCCCGCGCCGTATTCGGGACCGATTTTGCGTGCGTAGAGATCCTCCATGCGCTGGGACTCGCGCACGGCATCGCGCTCCCGTTCACGGGCTTCCTGGCGCTCGCGCAGCGTCTCCCGCGCGGCCCTTGCAGCGTCCCGCGCTGCGGCCAGTTCCACCCGCGCCGCTTCGACTTCCACCCGTGCAGCCGCTTTCGAGTCGGCGCCGGATGCTGCGCGCAGCGCCTTGTTGGCTGCATCGATCCGGGCGCGTGCTGCATCATGGCGTGCATTGGGCGCATCGGTGACCGACGCCTGCCAGACCTTGTACGCGTCCTCCTCCGCCTTGCGCGCGGATTCGCGCGCCTGCATGCGCTCGCGTTGCCGTCCGGAACGTCGTTCCTGCGTGTATCCGTCCTCGATGTCGGGGTTCGGCTGCGTCGCGTCGCCTCGCGACCTCGCATTGGGGAACTCCCAGCCGAAGGAAGCGAGCATGTGGGCGAATTCGGCAACCTCCAGGCGTGCGCGCACACCACGCGCGCGCGCCTCCATCGCCATGTGCTCGACTTGCCGCGGACTCACGCTGAACGAGGCTGCCGGTGGACGCGCGGCGACCAGTTCACGTTCGCCGTCGCGGGTGGCGACGCCGCCGCGCGCCAGGATCTCGCGCGTTGCGGCCACTGCTTCGTCCAGGTCCCTTGCAGTGGTCAGTTGGCCGACCAGCGCGTCCCATTCGCCTTGCGGGACTTCGGTGAACGAGGCCTCCTGGCCGTTCCTGTCACCGCTGCAGGCGCCCGCTGCCAACGCCAACGCCAGCGCCAGCGCCAGCGCCAGAGCCAGCGTCATCCATGCCGATCGCTTCATTCCCTATCTCCGTGCGACTTCGATTCATTGAAGTAGCTACACGCAGGAAGCGACGCTTGCAGGACAGATACTGCCCCGTCCACGCGATATCGTGACCGCGACCTCAGTATCCGGGGGGCGCTTTGCCGGGCGGAAAATCGAGGAACATCCTGGCCACCGCCGCGTCGATGTCGGCGTTGATCTTCGCCGGCGTGTTCGGCACCGTGTCGTCGGCCACGGCGCTCCACACCGCGCGCTTGGTGCTCGTGTCGAACATGTCGACGACCAGGGTACCGACGGTGTAGGTGGTCACCTGGGTGCGATAGCCCATCGGCGGACCCCACGCCCACGGGCCATACCAGCCCCATCCGGTCCACATCGGGCCGTCGTAGAAGCTGTCGAGCCGGTGTTCCTGGTGGGTGGCGACGTGGGCGGCGAGCACGACGTCGGCCTCGGCGACCGGGACCTGGCGCCAGCCCTTCGCCCTCAGCTGTTCGTCGATTCGGGTGACGATGCGCTGCATGGCCAGCGCCGTGCCGCCACTGGGCTTCTCGCGCCAGCCATAGGTCTGGTAGCGGGCGAAGTCCACCGACGGATCGTGCTCGGTCTGCACCCGCGGAATGGAAGCGCAGCCGGCCACGGCGAGGGCCACGGCGGCAGTTGCGGCAATCTGTACGAAACGCTTGTGTACGAGGCGTGTCATGGGAGGCCTCCCGGATCGCGGTCTGGCCTCCAGCTTGACCCGCACCCGGTGGTGGCGCGGTGAATGGGGCCTAGGCCCAGGGATCGCGGAGCACGATGTTGGCGTCTCGGTCCGGACCGGTGCTGACGATCGCCAGCGGGCTGCCGGCCAGCTCTTCCAGCGCGCGCAGGTAGGCGCGGGCCGCCGGCGGCAGCTTGTCCCACTCGGTGATGCCGTGGGTGCTTTCCTGCCAGCCGGGGAACTCCAGGTACACCGGGGTGCACTCGTCCCAGCCCTGCGCGTCGAGGGGCGCGTATTCGCTGCGCTTGCCGTGGTACTCGTAGGCGATGCAGATCTTCAGCGTCTCCATGCCGTCGAGGATGTCGAGCTTGGTGATGCACAGGCCGGTGATGCCGTTGATCGCCACGGCGCGCTTGAGCGCGACCACGTCCATCCAGCCGCAGCGGCGAGGGCGGCCGGTGGTGGCGCCATATTCCTGGCCGCGGTCGCGGATGCCTTGGCCGACCTCGTCGTGCAGCTCGGTCGGGAACGGGCCGCCGCCGACGCGGGTGGCGTAGGCCTTGGCGATGCCCAGCACGTAGTCGATCGCGTCCGCGCCGACGCCGGTGCCGGCCAGCGCGCCGCCGGTGGTCGTGTTGGAGGACGTGACGTAGGGATAGGTGCCGTGGTCGATGTCCAGCAGCGAACCCTGCGCACCTTCGAACAGCACGCGCTTGCCCTGCTTGCGCAGCTCGTGCAGCACGCCGGCGACGTCGGACTTCATCGGCTCGATGTATTCGCCGAACGCCAGCGCCTCGTCCAGCGTCTTCTGGAAATCGACCGGTTCGGCCTTGAGGTAATTGACCAGCACGAAGTTGTGGTAGTCGAGCGTGGAGCGCAGCTTCTCGGCGAGTTCGTCGGGATAGTGCAGGTCCGCGACGCGGATGCCGCGGCGCGCGACCTTGTCCTCGTAGGCGGGGCCGATGCCGCGCCCGGTGGTGCCGATGGCGGCGCCGCCGGCGGCCTTCTCGCGCGCCTGGTCCAGGATCACGTGGTACGGCATGATGATCGGCGTCGCGGGGCTGATCTTCAGCCGGGAACGCACGTCCACGCCGGTGGCCTCCAGCTCCTCGATCTCCTTGCGCAGCGCGCCGGGATGCAGGACCACGCCGTTGCCGATCAGGCACAGCGCGTCGTCGCGCAGGATGCCCGACGGGATCAGGTGAAGCACCGTCTTCTTGCCGTTGATCACCAGCGTGTGGCCGGCGTTGTGGCCGCCCTGGAAACGCACGACCGCGCCGATGTCCTGCGTCAGCAGGTCGACGATCTTGCCCTTGCCTTCATCGCCCCACTGGGCACCGAGAACGACGACTGACTGACCCATCTGCACAACTCCTGTAGGAGCGGCGGAAGCCGCGACCAAGACACGCAAAAAGCCGGCGGGGAGGACCCCCGTCCGGCTTTTGTGCATTCTACAGCAGGTGGCGGGCGAAGAGCAGCGACAGCAGCCCGGCGGCCACCACCAGGGCGCCGACCGCGCGCAGCTGGCGGTTGGGCATGGCGTGGAGCTGCTCGGCGGCACGCCGCCAGGCGTCAGGCAGGGCGAACAGCAGCAGGCCCTCGAAGACGGCCATCAGGCACAGCGCCGTCCACAGCTCGCTCAACGGTCTTCTTGCAGGTATTTCAGGAACGGGTCGTCGCGGTCCAGCACGATCGCCGAGTTGCCGCTGGCGAAGGCCTTGCGGTAGGCCTCCAGGCTGCGGTGGAAGGCATAGAACGCCGGATCGCGCCCGTAGGCCTCGGCGTAGATCCGCGCCGCCTCCGCGTCGCCCTCGCCGCGCAGCTTCTGCGCGTCGCGCTCGGCCTCGGCCAGGATCACCGCCTGCTGGCGGTCGGCCTCGGAACGGATCTGCTGCGACAACTCCTCGCCCTCGGCGCGCAGCTTGCTGGCGACCTGCTGGCGCTGGGCACGCATGCGCCGGTACACCTGCTCGATGACCTCGCCGCCGGTGGGCAGGTCGATGCGCTTGATCCGCAAGTCGACGATCTTCACGCCCAGGGTGGCCGCGCCGCGGTTGATCGTCCCGATCTGGCGGGCCACGACCTCGTTGCGGTCGCCGGACACGACCTGCTGCAGCGTGCGCGAGTTGATCTCGTTGCGCAGCGAATCCCTGATGATCGGCGCCAGGCGCGCGACCGCGACCGATTCGTCGCCGCCGGTGGCGCGGTAGAAGGTGCGCGCGTCCTCGATCTTGCCGATGGCGAAGAAGTCGACGCTGACGTCCTTCTTCTCCGATGTCAGGTAGCGCTCGGGCTCGGCGTCGAGGACCTGCAGGCGACGGTCGTAGACGTGGGCGGTCTCGACCAGCGGCCACTTGAAGTGCAGGCCGGGGCCGACGTCGCTGCGCACGACCTTGCCCAGGTTCAGGACGATCGCCACGTGGCCCTCGTTGACCACGTACACCGAGCCGAACAGCGCCAGCACCGCGGCAATGAGCAGGGGGATCCAGGCAGTGGTCTTCATCGGCCGGGCTCCTGTCGGGTGCCGCGCGGCTCACGCGGCGGGCGCGGGGTGGAAGTCGTGGAATCGACGGCGGGAGCGACGATCTCCGGGGTGATGAGCGGCGCCGTGGCGCCGCCCGTGGCCGCATTGGCGCCCGCCATCGGCACGTAGATCAGCTGCCGGCTGTCGCCGCCGACGATGATGCGGTTTCCGGCCAGCACCTGCTGCACGGTTTCCAGCCACAGGCGCTTGCGGGTGACCTCCGGCGCGGCCTTGTACTCGTCCAGCAGCAGGCTGAAGCGGGTGGCGTCGCCGGTGGCGCCGTCGATCTTGGCGGCCTTGTAGCCTTCGGCCACGGTGCGCACGCGCGCGGCCTGGCCGCGTGCCTCGGGCACGATCCGGCTGGCGTAAGCCTCGGCCTCGCTGCGCGCGCGGTCCTTGTCCTGCTGTGCGCTGTTGACGTCGTCGAACGCCGGCTTCACTTCCTCGGGCGGACGCGCGTTGGGCAGGTTGAGCTCGGTCACGATCAGGCCGGTGCGATATTCCTTCAGCGCTTCCTGCAGCTTCTCGCGCGCGGAGGCCGACAGGGCGCTGCGCGCGCTCAGCACGGTATCGAGTTCGGAGCGGCCCACCTGCTCGCGCACGGCGCTGAGCGTCGCCTGCTGCAGCACCTGGTCGGCGTTGCGGGTCCCGAACAGGTACAGCTCCGGATCGTCGACGCGGTACTGCACGTTGACCTCGACCGTGACGATGTTCTCGTCGCGGGTCAGCACCGGCACCGTGTCGCTGAAGGTCTTGATCCGGGTCGCCTCGACCTTGATCACCCGCTCCACCGGCCACGGCCACTTGAGGTGCGGCCCCGGCTGCATGATCCGCGCGACCTCGCCGAAGCGCAGGACCACGCCGCGCTGCTGCTCGGTGACCAGCACGAAGCAGTTGAACACCAGCCACAGCGCGACCAGCAGCCCGGCCCAGCGCGCGATGCTGGCGCCGCCGCCGTTGCCGCCGCCGAACACGCCGCGCAGCGGCTCGAGCAGCCGGTCCAGGGGGTTCGCGTTTCCGCGCTTGCGTGGGGTGCGGCCGTTGTTGCCGGACCCGCCGGGAATGTTCCAGGCCATCTTTACTCCAGGGAATCCGGTCGATTCTATCCGGCCGCGCCGTGGGGGTCGACCGCAGCGGCGTCGGCCAGCAAGGCCTGCAGGGGCGCGCCCCAGGACTGGCTGGCCAGGCGCACCGCATCGGCGTGTGCCAGGTCCAGGTCGAGGTGCCAGCCGGCTTCGTCGTGGGTTTCGCCGCGCACCGCGTCGAGTTCGTGCAGGCGCGCGCGCAGGCGCCCGGCTTCCGGCGGCAGTTGCAGGCCGGCACGGATCCGGTGCAGGCCCAGGCGTGCGCCCAGGGCGTCGCGCAGCAGGTCGAGGCCGAGGCCTTCCTTCGCCGAGATCCAGGCGCGTTCGCGGCTGCCATGGCCGGTGCCGTTGCCGGGAAGGTCGTGGCGCGGGGCGATGCCCTGCCCTTCGCCCGCGTCGACCCGGTCGATCTTGTTGTAGACCAGCAGCTGGGGGATGTCGCCGGCGCCGATCTCGGCCAGGACCGCGTCGACCTGGGCGATGCGCTCCTCGCGCAGCGGATCGGCGGCGTCGACCAGGTGCAGCAGCAGGTCGGCCTCGCGCGCCTCGCTCAGGGTCGAGCGGAATGCCGCCACCAGCTCGTGCGGCAGGTCGCGGACGAAGCCCACGGTGTCGGCCAGGACGATATGGCCGCCGGGCAGCGAAACCCGGCGCACGGTCGGGTCCAGGGTCGCGAAGAGCTGGTCGGCGGCGTAGGCGTCGGCGCCGGTCAGCGCATTGAACAGGGTCGACTTGCCGGCGTTGGTGTATCCCACCAGCGCCACCCGCGGCAGCTCGCTGCGCACGCGCGCACGGCGCATCTGGGTGCGCTGGACCTCGACCTTGTCCAGCCGTTTCTGCAACTGCTCGACCCGCTTCTGCAGCAGGCGGCGGTCGGTCTCGAGCTGGGTTTCGCCGGGGCCGCGCAGGCCGATGGCACCGCCGCGCTGGCGCTCCAGGTGGGTCCAGCCCCGCACCAGGCGCGTGGCCATGTGCCGCAACTGGGCGAGCTCGACCTGGAGCTTGCCTTCGGCGCTGCGCGCGCGCTGCGAGAAGATGTCCAGGATCAGGCCTGTGCGGTCGACCACGCGCCGCTGCAGCGCCTTTTCCAGGTTGCGCTCCTGCACCGGGGTCAGCGGATGGTTGACCAGGACCAGGTCGGCGCCCGTGGCGTCGGCCGCGGCCCTGACCTCCTCCAGCTTGCCGCTGCCGATCAGGGTGGCCGGGTTCGGGCGGTCGATGCGGGCATTGAGCAATGCCGCCACGCTGGCCCCGGCCGACCGCGCCAGGTCGGCGAACTCCTCCAGCAGCCCCTCGTCGGGCGGCCCGCCCGCGTGGGGCTGGATCAGCAGCGCGTTTTCACCCTTGCGGGAACGTTCGAACATCGATCCGAGATGCGGGCAGGCAGGGCCCTATTCAAGCCTCGCGATGAGCCTCGCAATCAGGCCTCGTCGGCGGTCGCCGGCTGGGCCTCGTCCTCGCCGGCCTGGGCGGGGCTGTTCATGCGCACGTTGCGCGCCGGCACCACGGTGGAGATCGCATGCTTGTAGACCATCTGGCTGACGGTGTTGCGCAGCAGGACCACGAACTGGTCGAAGGACTCGACGGTGCCCTGGAGCTTGATGCCGTTGACCAGGTAGATCGAAACCGGCACGCGTTCGCGGCGCAGTGCGTTCAGGAACGGGTCCTGCAGGGATTGCCCCTTGGACATGGTGTAGCCCCCTCTGTCTGTTCTTCTTTGTGTGTTGTTATTCCGCCCGGTCGCCCGGCCGCATCGCCCGACCCACGCTCCCCGTGGCGGCGACCGGCCCGATGCTACCCCAAGAACATCGACAGCGCCCGCTCCAGGTGCGCGCCGTCACATTCCGGGTCGAACCAGCGCGCGCCGAGCTCGCCGCGCAGCCAGGTGGTCTGGCGCTTGGCGAGCTGGCGGGTGGCGGCGATCGCGCGCTCCCGGAACCCGGCCGGGTCGGCTTCCCCGCCGTCCAGGAACTCCCACGCCTGGCGATAGCCCACCGCGCGGATCGCGGGCAGGTCCAGCGGCGCGGGATGGGCTGCCAGTTGCGGCAGGGCGCGCAACGCCCGCACTTCGTCGAGGAATCCCTGTTCCAGCATCAGGTCGAAGCGACGTTCGATGCGGGCGTGCAGCGCCGCCCGATCCTTTGGCGCAAGCACCAGCGGCAGCACCCGCAGGGGCAAGCGCTCACGCACGGCTTCGCGCTGCCATTCGGTGATCGGCCGCCCGCTGCTCCGGTACACCTCCAGCGCGCGCTGGATGCGCTGGGCGTCGGTGGCGTGGATGCGCGCGGCCGCCGTCGGGTCGACCGCCGCCAGTTCGGCGTGCAGGGCGGCCCAACCCCGGGTTTCGGCCTCGCGTTCCAGTTGCGCGCGCAACGCCGGGTCGGCACCGGGCATGTCGGCCAGGCCGTGCAGCAACGCCTGGAAATACAGGCCGGTTCCGCCGGCCAGGATCGGCAACCGCCGGCGCGCGACGATGCCGTCGATCGCCACGCGCGCATCGGCGGCGAACTCGGCGGCCGAATACGTTTGCCACGGATCGCGGACATCGAGCAGGTGATGCGGCACCGCGGCCTGCTCGGCTGCGCTGGGCATGGCCGCACCGATGTCCAGCCCGCGATAGACCAGCGCCGAGTCGACGCTCACGATCTCGCCGCCCAGGCGACCGGCCCATTCCAATGCCAGCGCTGTCTTGCCCGACGCGGTCGGGCCCATCAGCGCCAGCGCCGGCGGGCGCCGATCGATCGCCATGGCGAAACCTCAGGAGCCCGACGCGAGTTTCGCGTGGACCTGTTCGTGGGTGGCCTGCACCTGCACCGAAGGCTCGCGGTCGAGCAGGCTCGCCACCACCACCGCGATGCCCGCGGCAACGAAGCCCGGCACCATCTCGTACAACGCGCTGCCGGTATGTTTCCACAGCAGCACCACCAGTGCGCCGGTGACCATGCCTGCGAGCGCGCCGATGCCGGTCATGCGCTTCCAGAACAGCGACAGCAGCACCACCGGGCCGAACGCGGCGCCGAAGCCGGCCCAGGCGTACGCCACCAGGCCGAGCACCCTGCTCTCCGGGTCGCGCGCGATCCAGATCGCGACCAGCGCGACCAGCAGCACCATCGTGCGGCCGACCCATACCAGTTCGCGCTCGCTGGCATGCTTGCGAACGAAGCCGTGGTAGAAGTCCTCGGTGAGCGCGCTCGAGCACACCAGCAACTGGCACGACAGCGTGCTCATGATCGCCGCCAGGATCGCCGACAACAGCACGCCCGCGACCCAGGGATTGAACAGCGCCTCGGCCAACTCGATGAACACCCGCTCCGGGTTGGCCGCGACCGCGTCCGCACCGCTGCCCGGATGCCCGGCGAAATAGGCGATGCCGAAGAAGCCGGTCGCGATCGCGCCGAGCAGGCACAGGATCATCCAGGTCATGCCGATGCGGCGCGCATTCGGGATCACGGCCAGGGATTCGGCGGCCATGAAGCGGGCGAGGATGTGCGGTTGTCCGCAGTACCCCAGGCCCCAGGCCAGCAGCGAAACGATGCCGACCAGGCCGAGCTCGCCGCCCCGGAACCAGTCGAGCTTCGCCGGATCGAGTTGCTCGACCACGGCGAAACTGGCCCCCAGGCCGCCGGTAGCGACGATGACCACGATCGGCGTGAGCAGCAGCGCGAAAATCATCAGCGTCGCCTGCACCGTATCGGTCCAGCTCACCGCGAGGAAGCCCCCGACCAGTGTGTACAGGATGGTCGCGGCGGCACCCCACCACAGCGCCTGTGCATACGGCAGCCCGAACACGCTCTCGAACAGGCGCGCGCCGGCCACGATGCCGCTGGCGCAATAGACCGCGAAGAACAGCAGGATCACCAGCGCCGACACGATGCGCAGCACCTTGCCGCCCGAAGCGAAGCGGGTGGTGAAGTAGTCCGGCAGGGTCAGCGCGTTCTCGCTGTGCTCGGTGTAAACGCGCAACGGCCCGGCCACGAAGCGCCAGTTGAACCAGGCGCCCACGATCAGGCCGATGGCGATCCATGCTTCAGAGGCGCCGGACAGGTACAGCGCACCGGGCAGCCCCATCAGCAACCAGCCGCTCATGTCCGAGGCGCCAGCCGACAGCGCGGTGACGTAGCCCCCCAGCGAGCGGCCGCCGAGGATGTAGTCGTCGAAGTCCCGGGTCGAGCGCCAGGCCACGAACCCGATGCCGACCATCAGCAACAGATAGGCGGAAAAAGTGACGAGCAGTGGCGTGCTTGCGGTCATACCCCACCCCCGAACCGCATAAGAACGGGCACATTTGCTCCAGCGCGGAAAAATTGCAACATCACTTCCCTTCTTGGCTGAATCCTAGACGTCGTGGTCCGCTGGGCCGCGCTCGCCACGCCGAGAAAAAGAAAGCCCAGCAAACCCGATTCCAATGACAACCAATAACGACCCATAAATGACGTTGTAAGCGGACTGCCCGAATACATTGAGCAACGATGTCAGAATCCCGCAGAATCTGCCGCAAGGACCTGCTCCTTGCATCTCACTGAAAATCACTACCAAACCGGCTGGGATAGTCACGAGCGCCACGCATGCGCCGAAAATTTTCAGCATTGCGTCTCTAGCGACCAAGAAACACCTCCTTCATCACCTGAAGAAGATCCAATGGGCCTGCCGACGGATCCTTAATCGGAGACATCCCTTGGTAATAGGGAACAAGGCATTCGCAGCCCCACGACTGCACCTGCCCAACCGTCGGATCACCGGGAATAAAACTGCTTCTGATGTCGCCAATTGAACATTGATCCTGCTTTTGTGGACAATTCGCGACTCTGCAGTACTGGGTGTAGTCGGCCAGACCAGCCTGGACCAACATCATGCTCAAATTTTCCGCACTAGAGATTTCGTTCGGTCTCAGGCCATTCCCATAGTACCTTGGAGGAAGATTTACGTTATAGATCCGCACCGGATAAGGGGATGCGGTCGGCTGCGCAGGATTGAACCTCCTGACTGGACCACGCTGCAAGCCGAACGGGTCCGAGAATGAAATCGGGTCCCCATCGACGTAAGCATAAGAATTGAGCCCCCCATTCAAACCCAGTGGATCACTCTGAACATACCTTCCTGTTGTCGGGTCGTAATCGCGGAAGTAGTTGTAGTGCAATCCACCTGCGTCGTCGTAGATTTGCCCCGGGAAGCGCAAGTCGAAAACGAATGCTTCACCATCTCCGTCAGGATCCTGGTTCGGCGGCGTTGCGCCGAAGGCTTCACCGATCGGAGACCAGGTCCAGATGGCGCACTGTCGCGCAGGGTCGATTACGGCACGCGGCGTCCCCAAATGATCCGACTGGATCTGCAGGACATTCGGTCCCGACTCAGTTGCGACGATTACACCAACGGGCAAGTGTTCCAACCAGACGATTTCCTGGATCATCGTGCCGGCGCTATCGTATATGCCAATGACTCTTCCGGACTCGTCGTAAACGAAGAACTTCTGGGCTACCGACTCTCCGTCCGGAAAACTTCTGACGCGCTCGCCCTTGGCATTGTATCGATACTGCATCAGAACTTCGCCGTTGCCGTCCAACACTTTGCTCATTCGCCCATCGGCCCCGTACTTGAATCGACGCTCCATGTCGCCCTTCAACGACTTCAGGCTCCCGTTCGCATCATAGGCGTATCTTTGGTTCCCGCCGGCACCGCTTACAATACTCAGGCGGTTACTGTCCTCTTCGTAAACGTAGGTACTCTTTCCGCTCGAGGTTCTAACGGAAATCCGATTTCCAACCAAGTCGTACTCGTACCTTTCGATCAAAGTATCAGTCGGGCCATCCTTGACCCGTGCGAGTCGATCGAGCGAATCGTATCCGTAGCGAGCCAAAACGGTGTTGTCGCTTGAGCTGTTTAGGCGCACGACGTTGCCAACAGGGTCGTGCACATACTTCAGCGCAAGGCCGTCTGGCGATTGATCGTCGACCCTGGCAACACGATAGTCCAGATCGAGAATTCTCCGCTGCTTCCTTCCATCGCCGTATGTAAGCACAGTTGCAGGACCGAACGGCGCATATGCGACCTTGGAAAGCAAGTCGACTTCGGTATCGGAGCCAGCCAACCCCACTTCAACCTTGCGCGGCCGCCCAAGCTGATCGGTCCGATAACGGACAAGATGGCCGCTCGGATACCTGATCGACTTCAATCGATCCGCGTTGTCATAGTTGTAGCGGGTAACGAACCTTCGGCCCGCAGTTACCTGAACTTTGCGAGCGACATTTCCGGCACGGTCATAGCAATACTGAGTGCTTCCGCTGGCGTCATCCACCCTTGCAAGACGACCTACCGCAAAATGCTCGTCGTCGGCACAAGCATTGTTGATCACGTCATAGCTGAAATTCATGTTCAACGAGGGCGAGTCGTATGCCACGGCGATCAGCCGATTCAAAGCATCATATGCGCGACTTGTCACTGCACCTGCAGCATCAACGGTTCCGATCTGGTTGCCCGCACTGTCATAGGAGTGACTGGTCAGGCCAGAGTCCGGGCTTTGCTGATGCTGCAGATCCCCGAACGCGTTGTATGCATAGCCGGTTACGAGTCCGCCGGGATCGGTTACTCGTACCACGCGATCAAAAGCGTCGTAGTCGAAGCTGGAGGCCGCCTCTACGCCATCCGCATCATCCGCAACCCTGATCACTCGATCCAGTTTGTCGTAATCCCTATCCACCACTCGTCCAAGCGGATCAACGACGGTTTGGACGCGGTTGCCGATGTCATAGTTGAAGTCCGTTGGATTTGCTTCCGAGTCTGCGCTGGTCTGAAGCTGTGACAGCGCGTTGTAGATGCGCAACGCCGTGAACCGGAGATCTCCGCTCGAATCCCGAACCTCTTCGGACACTCTGTTCCCAGCCGCATCGAGAACAAAACGGATGCTGCCCCCGGTATTGTCAGACACGCCCACTAGCCGATGCGCAATGTCGTATACATATTCGATATAGGCGCCATGAGGCTGGGTAATCTTCCGCACCAGCCCGGTTGGCCGATACTGGATACGGGTAATTCGATCGTCCGACTCCATGGAGTCATCGTCTCCACGAATCTTGTACGCAGTGAGCCATCCACGAGGGTGATACTCATAGTCGATCACAACACCATTCGGATCCCTGACGGACAACACCCGGCCATTGCCGTCATAGCGAAGGATATCGGTTACGTGCCCGAGCGCATCGACCACTTGTCGAAGGTCCCCACTTCGATATGAACAGGATTCCGGATCTGCGCAATCTGCAGCGTCATCCTGAAAATAACGGTATGCCGTGACATCAATGACGTCGGAGCGGGGACCGTCGACCGAAAGCAGCAAACCCACCAAGGGACATGTACCGGCGTCTACGTCCTTGGGCTCGCAGTATGTCCTGGCCGAGGTTCGTGTTTCGCCAGACAACAGGTCGGTTTCGGTTTGGCTTACTACCTGCCCGCGAGTATTGAAAGCCTTGTCTATCGAGTAAATGTCCCGAGCCGAATCTTCACTGAGATCCCCAACCACCGTGCGAGTGACATTTCCATCCGCGTCATTCGTATAACGAGTTACTCGCTCAAGCGGCGTTCCCTCCGCCTCTACCATCTGAGTCAAATAACTATCTGAATAGGCAAAACTTGTCCACACACCCATCGCGTTCTTTGCACGCGATACACGGCCCTCTATGTAGTTGAACTGCTGGTTACCCTCGCCAATTGTCTCGATCAACCAGGGGGGTGGGCTATCTCCGCCGAGGTAGCTGAACGCACGGGTTCCGGCCCCATCCGTCGTCACGGTTGCCGTCGCGCCGCTATAACTAAGCTCCGTAACCTCCACGAATCCATTAGCGGCATGCAGCTTGCTCGAGACAACGCGTCCGCGTGAATCGTATCCAAATGACGCATACCGTTGTCCTGACTCGTCGATTATTCCGCTGAGCAGATGCTTTCCGCCCGAAGGAACCAACTCCGGCTCCGCGTATAGGTATTGACGCGAGGTCCCGTCAGGATAGTGAACGCGGGTAAGGTTCCTGTTGGCGTCGTAGTCGTAACTCACGATGGCACCATCGGGGAATGCCACGGACGCAAGGAGGCTGTCCCATTCTGGACCGGCGTAGGTAAACACTGCCATTCGGCCCTGCGCGTCCATCAATCCCGTAATGCGCCCCAGAGGGTCATGGACGACAAAAACGTCATTCTCCGGATGCTCTGGATCGCGGACCTTGGTGAGAAGGCCTTCTTCATCGAACTCGCGATAGGTGCCACTTTGGTCCCTCGAGAGATAGCCGTCATCGGTGATCGCAACAGTAAGGTTTCGATGGAAGATGGAGTGAAGCTTTCCGTCGTCACCCCGCTTGTACGAGTCGATGTTCCCGTGTTCATCCACGACGCTGACCCGCGAAGTCACTCCTTGCGCCCGGTGGATGCGCCCTCCATACGTGAGTGCCCAGCCAGGGGACATACCCGGCATCGGTGCTTGCTGCCTGGAATGATAGGACCTGACAAAAGGCCGGCCAGCAAACACGAAGTCCGTTTCAAAACGCGCCTTCTCCGCAGTCGCCGGGTAGCACGGGTTGGCGTTGGCGGCGCAAGTACTCCGCTGATACACACCTGCTGTCACGGTATATGGCCCGCTGCCGCCGCAAAGCTGCCCCCAAGCGATTTCGGTCTCTCCCGAGCCGGGTGGCGACTTTCCGATGTTCCACCCGGAATTGGGAAATGCCTCTGCCGGGCACACGTAATCCTGCTTCTTCCGAAGTGTGTATGTCACATCGGACTGACCATCGTCATAGGTGATAACGAGTTTTCGCTTGGATCCGAAATCCAGTCCGAATGTACTCGCGTACTCGAACTCCGGGTCGTACTCACCGGTGACTTCAAATGTTGCATCAGGATCCCTTCCGGTCCTTATCTGCTCCACCAGATAGTCGATGATCGGTTGCTCAGACATGCAGCGACCTTCACACTCTGGAATCGACGGCCCGGCGCTGAAATGTGGTTCACCGACACCTGCCGGTGGAGCGTAAGCCGTGCGAAATTCCATACGGACGGTGCCAACGGATGCAGGCTCGATTTTCCCTGTGGCTACCCACGTCCGCCGGTAGGGAAACGGCTCCTCATACGCCTCGAAGACCTCTTCGAGTGTCGCCTTGCAAACCTGCTGTCCATAAATCGTCCACATGCAATATTTGCCCCACATGTCCTGGGCGAATACTGCCGGGATAGCGAGCACGCATGCGACAAGAAGAATGACGGCACGGGCAGTTCGCCTGGAAATGGCCTTCATACTGGGATTCCTTTCTCAGCTCGAAAAGGCTGGCGTTGCCCAAGCTGCCTATCGTCCGCCGCATTTGAGGCAGCTTGTCAACAAGGGCCCCTTCCCCGACCCCGTTCTGACCGAATCTACCCCAAGGGAGACCACTGGGGAAGAACCCAGGTCGCTATTCGTCGTCCGGCCAGCGTATGGCCGGCGCGGCCTCGCGGGGCCTGGGCATCGGCTGCGCGGCCACCGCATTCCAGACCTTGAGGGCGTCGACCGTGGCGGCGACGTCGTGCACGCGCAGGATCTTCGCGCCGCGCTGGGCGGCGATGACGTGCGCGGCCACCGACCCATGTACGCGCTCATGCGGATCGGTGCGGCCGGTCAGGTCCCCGATCGTCTTCTTGCGCGACAGGCCGGCCACCAGCGGCACGCCGAGTTCGGTGAAGCGTTCGAGTCGGGCCAGCAGCAGCAGGTTGTGGTCGCGGGTCTTGCCGAAGCCGAAGCCCGGATCGACGACGATGTGCTTCTTCGCGATGCCGGCCATCTCCGCGGCGAAGATGCGCTCGGCCAGGAAACGATGCACCTCGGCGACGACGTCGTCGTAACGCGGGTCGTCCTGCATCGAACGCGGCTCGCCGAGCATGTGCATCAGCACCACCGGCACGCCCAGTGACGCGGCCGCATCCAGCGCGCCTTCGCGGCGCAATGCGTACACGTCGTTGACCATGCCGGCCCCGGCCTCGACCGCCGCGCGCATCACCTCGGGCTTGGACGTGTCGATGCTGATCGGCAGCGCAGTTTCACGCGCCAGCTGGCGGATGACGGGGACGACGCGGCGCAGCTCCTCTTCCAGCGGCACGTCGGCCGCGCCGGGACGGGTGGATTCGCCACCGACATCGAGGATGTCCGCGCCCTCTTCGGCGAGCTTCAGCCCGTGGGCAACGGCGTCCTCCAGGCTGGCGTGCTCGCCGCCGTCGGAAAACGAATCGGGCGTGACGTTGACGATGCCCATCACCCGCGGGCAATCGAGCACCACGATGCGACCGGCACAATCCAGCCGGGGAGCAGTGTCGAACATCAGACCTCGGCTGGGCCGCCGATGACGATGGGCTTGGGCTGGTCCTTGCCCGGGCCGCCCGGGCTCCAGCCCATCGGCGGCGGCGGATCGCGGCCTTCCATGATCGCGTCGATCTGCGGCACGTCGATGGTCTCGTACTCCAGCAGCAGCTTGGCCATCACATGCAGCTTGTCGATGTTCTCGGTGAGGATGGCCTTTGCGCGGTTGTAGGCGGCGTCGAGGATCTCGCGCACCACCTCGTCGATCTTGCGCGCGGTCTCGTCGGAGACGCTCTTGTGCTGGGTCACCGAGCGGCCGAGGAACACCTCGTCCTCGTCCTCGCCGAACGTGATCGGCCCGAGCTCGGACAGGCCCCACTTGGTGACCATGTTGCGCGCCATCTTGGTCGCGCGCTCGATGTCGTTGGAGGCGCCGGTGGTCACCTTGTCCACGCCGAAGATGAGCTCTTCGGCCACGCGACCGCCGTACAGGGTCGCCAGGCGGCTGTGCAGGCTCTCGCGGGTCGAACTGTAGCGGTCGCCCTCGGGCAGGAACTGGGTGACGCCCAGCGCCCGGCCACGCGGGATGATCGTCACCTTGTAGACCGGATCATGATCCGGAACCAGGCGTCCGATGATCGCGTGCCCCGCTTCGTGGTAGGCGGTGTTCCGCTTTTCCTCCTCGCTCATCGCCATCGAGCGGCGCTCGGTACCCATCAGGATCTTGTCGCGCGCCTTGTCGAAGTGCTCCATGCGCACTTCCTTCGCGTTCTCGCGCGCCGCGAACAGTGCGGCCTCGTTCACCAGATTGGCCAGGTCGGCGCCGGAGAAGCCGGGCGTACCGCGGGCCACGACCATCGGCTCGACGTCGTCTGCGACCGGCACCTTGCGCATGTGCACGCGCAGGATCTGCTCGCGGCCCTTGACGTCGGGCAGGCCGACCACGACCTGGCGGTCGAAGCGGCCCGGGCGCAGCAGCGCGGGGTCGAGCACGTCGGGGCGGTTGGTCGCCGCGACCACGATCACACCCTCGCCGCCCTCGAAGCCGTCCATCTCGACCAGCAGCTGGTTGAGGGTCTGCTCGCGCTCGTCGTGGCCGCCACCCAGGCCGGCGCCGCGATGGCGGCCGACCGCGTCGATCTCGTCGATGAAGATGATGCACGGCGCATGCTTCTTGGCCTGCTCGAACATGTCGCGCACGCGCGAGGCGCCGACGCCGACGAACATCTCAACGAAGTCGGAACCGGAAATGGAGAAGAACGGCACCTTGGCCTCGCCGGCGATGGCCTT
Source organism: Luteimonas sp. 8-5 (assembly GCF_029763755.1). Taxonomy (GTDB): domain Bacteria; phylum Pseudomonadota; class Gammaproteobacteria; order Xanthomonadales; family Xanthomonadaceae; genus Cognatiluteimonas. The sequence continues at coordinate 39,842 of NZ_JARUVM010000001.1, read as the reverse complement.
GGCCAGCAGCGTCTTGCCGGTGCCCGGCGGGCCGACCATCAGCACGCCGCGCGGGATCTTGCCGCCCAGCTTCTGGAACTTGGTCGGGTCGCGCAGGAACTCGACCAGCTCGGACACTTCTTCCTTGGCCTCGTCGCAACCGGCGACGTCGGCGAAGGTGATCTTGGTCTGGTCCTCGTTGAGCAGCTTGGCGCGCGAACGGCCGAAGGACATCGCGCCCTTGCCGCCGCCTTGTTGCATCTGGCGCATGAAGTACACCCAGATGCCGATGAACAGGATCCAGGGCAGGAAGTTGATCAGGATCATGCCCAACGACATGCCGCTGGCCGGCGGCGCCTGAACCAGGGTCACGTCGTGGTTCAGCAGGTCGGCGACCAGGTCCTTGTCGCTGGGCGCATGGGTCGTGAACTTCGTCCCGTCCTTGCGCTCGCCGGTGATGGTGGTGCGGTCCTCGGCGATCTTGACCTCGGCCACGCGATCGCCCTGCACCTCGTGCACGAACTGGTCGTAGGTCAGCGGCTGGGTGGCCGGCCCCTTGGGGCTGAAGCTCTGGAACACCACCATCAGCACGACGGCGACGACGACCCAGAGCAGCAGGTTCTTCACAAGGTCATTCATTTACGGGGGTGCTCACTTTGGGACGGGCTCACTTGGGGCGGGACAACTTGTTCTGGGCGAGGGCATAGACCTCGGGTGAACGCTTGCGCGAGGCCGCGGGCTTGCGGATCGACACTTTCTCATATCGCCTGCGCAGGTCGCGAACGTATTGGTCGAACCCCACGCCCTGGAACAGCTTGATCAGGAAAGTGCCGCCGGGGCGCAGGTGGTTGTCGGCGAACTCCATCGCCAGTTCGGCCAGGTGCATCATCCGCGGCTGGTCCACCGCGTCCATACCGCTTTTATTGGGGGCCATGTCGGAAAGCACAAGGTCCACGCGGGCCCCGTCCAGCGTGGCTTCCAGGGCCGATAGCACCGCATCTTCCCTGAAGTCCCCATGAAGGAACTCGACCCCGGCCAGGGTCGGCATCTCCAGGATGTCCAGCGCCACCACCCGGCCGCTGTCGCCCAGCGACTGCCGCACCCACTGCGACCATCCGCCGGGGGCGGCCCCGAGATCGACGACCACCATGCCGGGTTTCAGCAACCGGTCGCGCTCGACCAGTTCCTCGAGCTTGTAGGCCGCGCGCGAACGCATCCCTTCCGCCTGCGCCTTCTTCACGTAGGGGTCGGAAAAGTGCTCCTTCAGCCAGCGTTGGCTGGACTTGCTTCGGGTGGCCATGGTCGTGGCCATGATACCCTGCCCCTCCTCCTTCTTTCCGTTGCCCGACCCCATGCCGATCGCCCTCACCGCCGCCCAGACCCGCTTCCTGCGCGGCCAGGCGCACGACCTGAAGGCGATGCTGCAGGTCGGGGGCAAGGGCCTGACCGACGCGCTCGCCGCCGAGGTCGACCTGGCCCTGGAGCACCACGAATTGATCAAGGTGAAGGTCGGTTCCGACGACCGCGAAGCGCGCGATGCGCTGATCGCCGACCTCGCCGGCCGCGTCGACGCCGCACTGGTGCAGCGCATCGGCCATACCGCCGTGCTTTACCGCCCGTCCACCGACCACCGGCGGATCGTCCTGCCCCGGCCGTAATGCAGCTCCACCTCGAACGCCCCGACTACCAGTACTTCCTGCGCGGCGCCGACGGCGACCACGCCCTGGTCAACGAGCGCTCGCTGCGCAGCAGTTTCATCGTCGCACCCGATGCGCTGATCGAGGACTGGCACCTGCGCGACATCACCGCGCTGTCGGTCGCGGACCTGGAACCGATGCTTGCGCTGGATCCCGAGCTGATCGTGCTCGGCTCCGGCGCCACCCAGGCGTTCCCGCCGCCGGCTACCCTCGCCGCCTGCCTGCAGCGCGGCGTGGGGCTCGAGGCGATGACCAATGCCGCGGCCGCGCGCACCTACAGCGTGCTCGCCGCCGAAGGCCGCCGCGTCGTAGCCGCCCTCGTCTTCCCCACCGCATAGGAGCGCGCCTTGCGCGCGAAGCAAACGCGAACCGCCCGCTTGCGAGCGGGGCGCCGCGGGAAAGGTGGTGCGCTTTGGCGAAATCAAGGAGGAGGCCGGGCCGCAGGCCCGGCCGGGGGACATTCGCCAAAGCGGACCGCCTTTCCAGCGTAAGCGCGCGATAGACCTTCGCGCGCAAGCGCTCGCCCACGGGATCAGCGCTTGGGGAGGTAGCGGAGGGGGTCGACGGGCTTGCCGTTGAAGCGGATCTCGAAGTGCAGCATGTCGCGCGCCGCCCCCGAATGGCCGAGTTCGGCGATCTGCTGCCCCGCCTTCACCACCTGGCCCTCGTCGACCAGCCGCTTGCGGTTGTGTCCGTAAGCCGACAGCCACTGCTCGTCGTGCTTGACGATGATCAGCTCGCCGTAGCCCACCAGGCCCGATCCGGAGTACACGACCACGCCGTCGGCCGCGCTGCGCACCGGCGCACCTTCGCGGCCGCCGATGTCGATGCCCTGGCGGGTCGGTTCCCCGGCCAGGTAGGTAGCCAGCAGCGGGCCGTCCACGGGCCATCGCCAGGAGAACGAGGTCGGCGCCGGCACGGCCACTGGCGGCTTGCTCGTCGGGGCGGGCTTGCGCGGCGGTGGGTTGCGCACGGTGGCGTTGCCGCCGCCCCCCGGGTACAGGCGCAGGCGCTGCCCGGGATGGATGGTGTACGGGGAACGGATCCCGTTCCAGGCCGCCAGGTCGCGCAGGGTGATGCCGTTGTCTGTGGCGATGCGGTACAGGTTCTGGCCGCGCTGCACGGTGACCACCACGCCGGGCTTGGGCGTCGACACCGCCACCGGGCCGCGCACGCTGCCGCTGGCGGTGCGGCTGACGACACGGCTGCTTGCGCAACCGGCAAGCAGGATTGCAAGCATCAGGCACACGCCGCTACGCGTCATCACCGTCATCCGCCTTGTGCCCTCCACGCCAGGTAGCCGCCAATCGCGGCAAGCAATGCGACCGCAATCCAGCCGATGGGTTCGATCCAGCGGTGCAGCGCGGCCTGCGCGCGTTCGCCGCCCAGCCGGATCGCCAGCGCGACCAGGTACACGCGCTTGCCGCGCCCCACCAGCATGCTGGCCAGGAACGGCAGCATCGGCACGCCGACGATACCCGATGCCCAGGTGAAGATCTTCAGCGGGATCGGGGTGAAGCCCGCGAGCACCAGGATCCAGAACGCCTTCCACGGCGATTGCGCCACTACCCCGCGCAGGTACTCCACCTCCTTGTCGATGCGCTCCACCCAGCCCAGGCTGGCCAGCAGCGGCTGCACCAGCTCGTAGGCGAACAGGCCGAGCAGGTAGCCGAAGACCGCACCGACCATGGAGCCGGCCAGGCTGTAGGTGGCGAAACGGAAGGCCCGCCGTGGCTGCGCCAGCGCCATCGGCGCCAGCATCACTTCCGGCATCACCGGGAACACCACGGCCTCGGCAACGCTCAGCCCGGTCAGCAGCGCCGGCGCGTGGCGATGCCGCGACCACTGCAGGGCACGCTCGTAGAGGGGCCCGAAGAGCTTCAATCGATGGTTCCGGACAGCAGTGGCACGAACACTACCGCACCGAGCACGTCCTGCCGGATGTTGCCTGCCGCGTCCTTGCGCAGGCGCAGCAGCGATTGCCCGTTCGCGGCGCCCACCGGCGCGACCAGGACCCCGCCCGGCGCCAGCTGCGCCGACAGGGCGTCGACCAGCGCCGGCGCGGCGGCGGTCACCACGATGCCGTCGAACGGGCCCATTTCCGGCCAGCCGATGCGGCCGTCGTCGTGCTTGCTGCGCACGTTCAGGCCCAGCGCGCGGAAGCGCTTGCGCGCGGTGCGCAGCAGTTCGCCGATGCGTTCGACCGTGTACACCTCCAGCCCCAGCGCAGCGAGAATCGCACCCTGGTAGCCGGAGCCGGTGCCCACTTCCAGCACCTTCTTCGGCTGCGCACCATCGGCGAACAATGCTTCGGTCATGCGCGCCACCACCCACGGCTGGGAGATGGTCTGGCCGTGGCCGATCGGCAGCGCGGTGTCGTCGTAGGCGCGCGTGGCGAAGGCCTCGTCGACGAACAGGTGCCGCGGCACGGTGCGGATGGCATTGAGCACGCGCTCGTCGGCAATGCCGTCCGCCTGGTCGGACCCGGCGCGCAGGCGCTCGATCAGCCGGTCGCGAACCCGCTGCGACGTCATGCCGACGCCGACGGCTTCCGGTTGCAGGCGCAGGCGCGGGGTCATGCCACGCCCTCGCGAAGCTCCGCCTCGAGCCCGCCGACCCAGCTGGCGACCTGCTCCAGGGCCTGGTAACGGGTCAGGTCCACGTTGATCGGCGTGATCGCGATATGGCCGCTGCGCACCGCGTTGAAGTCGGTACCCGGGCCCGCATCCTGTTCCGCGCCGGCGGCGCCGATCCACCACCAGGTGCGGCCGCGCGGATCGTCCTGCTGCACGCACGGCTCGGCGCGGTGGCGGTTGCCCAGTCGCGACACTTCGAAGCCGCGCACTTCCGACCACGGGATGTCCGGCACATTGACGTTGAGGATGGTGTCGGCAGGCAGCGGATCGACCTGCAGCCTGGCGATGATCTCGACCGCGGCGCGCGCGGCGGTCTCGTAATGCTCGCCGCGGTGGTCGCGGGTGGCCAGCGACATCGCCACCGCGGGCAGGCCCAGGACCCGGCCTTCCATCGCCGCGGCGACCGTGCCCGAGTAGATCACGTCGTCGCCCAGGTTGGCGGTGTTGTTGATTCCCGACACGACCATGTCCGGCTCGAGCTCGAGCATGCCGGTGATGGCCACGTGCACGCAGTCTGTCGGGGTGCCGTACACGCACCAGGTGTGCTCGTCGCGCTGGAGCACGCGCACCGGCGCGTCCAGGGTCAACGAGTTGCTCGCGCCGGAACGGTCGCGGTCCGGCGCGACGACCAGGACTTCGTGGCCGGCCGCACGCAGCCCTTCGGCGAGGATCCGGATGCCCGGGGCGTCGACGCCGTCATCGTTGCTGACCAGAACGCGCATGCAGGAATGATAGCGGATGACGCGCTAGGCTTGGGGCATGGCAAAGCGCGAAAACGACGACCAGGACGACGCGGCCCTGTTCCGGGAGGCGATCGGACCGGTGCGGGAACTGCCGGCTATGCCGGAGCCTCCGCGCAAGGCACCGCCCAGGCCGCTGCCGCGGATGGCCGCGCGCGACGACGCGGAGGCGCTGGGCGAATTCCGCCGCGCCATGATGGCTGCGGATACGCTCGAGGCCGGCGACGCCCTGTCCTATCGCCGCGACGAAGTACCCGGTCGCGTGCTGCAACGCCTGAAGCGCGGCCAGTACGCGGTACAGGACGAACTGGACCTGCATGCGGCCGACTCCGTGCGCGCCGAGGCATTGCTGCGTGCCTTCCTTGCCGAGGTGCGCCAGGCCGGACACGGCTGCGTGCGCATCGTCCACGGCAAGGGCCTGCACTCGGACAGCGGCGTCCCCGTGCTCAAGAACCTGGTAGACCGGATGCTGCGCCAGCGCGCCGACGTGCTCGCCTTCCACTCCGCGCCCGCGGCACAGGGCGGCAACGGCGCAGTGCTGGTCCTGCTCAAGCGATGAGTTCGGACAGCACCGTGGTCGCGTAGGCGCCGGGCGGCAGGCTGAAGCGCAGCTCCAGCGTTTCCGCCTGCGGCCACTGCCATTGCAGCGATTGCACGCGCAGGCGGGTGGCACGCCGCTCCTGCTTCAGGCCGGCCTTTTCCAGGCCCGCGCGCAGGGCCAGCGATTCCGGGTCTTCCAGCGCCGCGCGTTCCAGCGCCGCCGCGGCCCCGGTCGTGCGCAGTTCGCCCCTGCCCCACAGCGGTGCGGTGGGATGGATGTCGAACGCCGCGAGCCGCGCCGCCAGCGCTTCGTCGAACGATTCGGGCCCGAAAACGCTGCGCGTGCCGTCCAGCATCCACACCTCGCCGTCGAGCGGCATGTCCCAGTTGCCCGCCGCGACCCGGGCGCCGAGGACGCGGTTGAACAGCTGCGAGCGCGCCGCGGACAACAGGTAGGTGCGCTGGTCGCGCGCAACCCGGCGCCCGCCGAACATCGCCAGCGCATTGGCGACGTTGTCGCCGCCGCGACCGAAGCGCTGTTCGCCGAAATAGTTGGGGACGCCGCGCGAGGCGATCGCCTGCAGCCGCGACTCGACCAGCTCGCGATCGCCTTGCGCATCGCGCAGCACCAGCACGAACCGGTTGCCGGCCAGCGCGCCTCGCGGCAGCTTCTTCGCATGCCAGGCGTAGTCGAGCACCCGCAGTCCTTCCGTCTGCAGCGCAGCCAGGTCCGGTGCGACCTTCTTCGGCAAGTGGACGCTGAAACGCTGCACGGTCACCGCATGGCGGTCCTTGAGCCCGGCGTAGCCGATCCCGGACTCGTCGATGCCCGCCCACTGCGCGAGCAATCTGGCCACGAAGGCGGTGTTCATCCCGCGCTTCTCGACCGTCAGCAGCAGGTGTTCCCCGGCGCCGCTGGGCGCGAACGCATCGATCTCGTCGACGCGGAAGTCCTCGGGCGTCGCACGGAAACGCGCCGCCAGCACTGCCGCGCCATGGGCGTGCGGACAGGCCGGCTCGCCGGATGCGGTCACGCGGCCTGCGCGCGCAGCAGGCACACCGCGTGCGCGGCGATGCCTTCACCGCGGCCGGTGAAACCCAGCGTTTCGGTCGTCGTTGCCTTGACGCCGATCGCGTCCTCGTCAACACCGAGCGCGGCGGCGATGGCGGCGCGCATCGCAGCCACGTGCGGCCCGACCCGCGGCTGTTCGCAAACGATGGTGATGTCGGCGTTGCCCAGCTGCCAGCCGCGCTCGCCCGCCAGCGCCGCCACCCGACGCAGCAGGACGTCGCCCGCCGCGCCTTTCCACTGCGGATCCGACGGCGGGAAATGACGGCCGATGTCGCCCAGCGCCAGCGCCCCGAGCATGGCGTCGCACAAAGCATGGATCGCGACGTCGCCATCGCTGTGCGCCACCACGCCTCGTGAATGCGGCACGCGCACGCCGCCGAGCATCACGTGGTCGCCGTCGCCGAAGGCGTGGACGTCGAAACCGTAGCCGATTCGCAGGTTCATCCTCGCGACCCCGTGGGAGCGGCGGAAGCCGCAGCGAAACGCAGGTATCGAAAGTACTCCAGGTCCGCCATCGTCGTCACCTTGAAGTTGTCGTCGCTGCCCTCGACCAGCAGCGGGCGGTGGCCCTGCCGCTCCATGGCCATGGATTCGTCGGTGACATCGATGCCGGCGTCGCGCGCGGACTGCAGTGCACGGGTGAGTTGCAGGCGCCGGAACAGCTGAGGCGTCAGCGCGCGCCACAGCTTCTCGCGCGGCTGGGTGCCGTCGATGCCGCCGTCGGCGCCGGCGAGCTTGAGGGTGTCGCGCACGGGCGCGGCCAGGATCGCGCCGACCGGATCCGCCCGGCCGCGCTCCAGCAACTGCTGCAGATCTTCCTGCGACAGGTTGGGGCGCGCCGCGTCGTGGACCAGCACGAAATCGTCGGCGCGCACGCTGACCGGCAGGGCCGCGAGCCCCGCCAGCACCGACTCCGCGCGCGAGGCGCCCCCGGTGCAGGTGGCGACCGGTTTGCCCTGGAGTTCGGTCCATCCCGGCCAGTGCGCATCGCCCGCGGCCAGGGCGACGACCACGCCCGACACGGCCGGATGCGACAGCAGCGCGCGCAACGCATGCGCGATCAGCGGCTCGCCGTCGACCGCCAGGTATTGCTTCGGCAACGCGGCGCCCAGGCGCGAGCCGATCCCCGCCGCCGGAACCACGGCCCAGGTCATGGCGCCGGCTCCGCGGGTGCAGGTTCCTGCGGTTCGATCACCCGGTAAAAGGTCTCGCCCGGCTTGATCATGCCCAGCTCGTTGCGCGCGCGCTCCTCCACGGCCGCCTCGCCCGACTTGAGGTCCTCGACTTCCGCGGCCAGCGCATCGTTGCGCTGCTGCAGTCCGGCGTTGTCGCGCGCCTGTTGCCGCACCTGCGACTCCAGCTGCGCGACCTCGCGCTGCCCGCCGCTGCCGAACCACAACCGGTACTGCAACCAGCCCAGCAGTACCAGCAACAGCAGCAGGACGATCCGCAGGCCGCGCATCGGTCGTGGGCGCCGTCAGCGCTTCAGCGAGACGAAGGCATCGCGGCCGGCGTAGCGGGCGGCGCTGCCCAGCGCTTCCTCGATCCGCAGCAGCTGGTTGTACTTGGCGACGCGGTCGCTGCGGCACAGCGAGCCGGTCTTGATCTGGGTGGCGGTGGTCGCCACCGCGATGTCGGCGATGGTGGTGTCCTCGGTCTCGCCGGAGCGGTGCGACACCACCGCGGCATAGCGCGCCGCATCGGCCATCGCGATCGCTTCCAGGGTTTCGGTCAGCGTGCCGATCTGGTTGACCTTGATCAGGATCGCATTGCCTACGCCGCGTTCGATGCCGTCGCGGAAGATGCGCGGGTTGGTCACGAACAGGTCGTCGCCCACCAGCTGGACCTTGTCGCCCAGGCGCCGGGTCAACAGTTCCCAGCTGTCCCAGTCGCCTTCGTCCATGCCGTCCTCGATGGTGACGATCGGGTACTGCGCGGCCCAGCCGGCGAGGAAGTCGACGAACTGCTCGCCGGTCAGGCGCTTGCCCTCGCCGGTGAGGTGGTACTTGCCGTTGTCGAAGAACTCGCTGGCCGCGACGTCCAGGCCCAGCATCATGTCCTCGCCCGCGTGGTAACCGGCCTTGCCGATCGCCTCGAGGATCGTTTCCAGCGCTTCCTCGTTGCTGCGCAGGTCCGGCGCGAAGCCGCCCTCGTCGCCGACCGCGGTCGACAGCCCACGGCCCTTGAGCACCGACTTCAGCGCGTGGAACACCTCGGTGCCCGCGCGCAGCGCCTCGGAGAACGAATCGAAGCCCACGGGCAGGACCATGAATTCCTGCAGGTCGACGTTGTTGTCGGCATGCGCGCCACCGTTGATGATGTTCATCATCGGCACCGGCAGCGACACCTGGCGGTCACCGGCGAGGTGCTGCCACAGCGGCATGCGCCTGGACGCCGCCACCGCATGCGCGTTGGCCAGCGAAACGCCCAGCAGGGCGTTCGCGCCGAGCCGGCCCTTGTTCTCGGTGCCGTCCAGGTCGACCAGCCTGCGATCGAGCGCGGCCTGGTCGCCGTCGAAGCCCTTGAGCGCCTCGGCGATCGTCGTGTTCACGTGGGCAACCGCATTGCGCACGCCCTTGCCGAGGTAACGGGTCTTGTCGCCGTCGCGCAGCTCCACCGCTTCCTTGCTGCCGGTCGACGCGCCCGAGGGCACCATGGCCCGCCCGAAGCTGCCGTCGGCCAGCGTCACCTCCGCTTCGAGCGTCGGATTGCCCCGGCTGTCGAGGATTTCACGTGCATGGATCTTGGCGATGGTCGTCATGGCTCTTTCGTATCGTGGAAGTTGTCTTTGACGCGGATCAACGCGGATAGAGAAGCGGATTCACACGGATAAGACAATAGTGGTGCAGCGTGATCTGGAACCATTACTGCCTTATCCGCGTTGATCCGCTCTATATCCGCGTTATCCGCGTCCTGCGTTTAGCTGTTGCTTTCGAGGAAGCCGTTGCGCTTGGTGACTTCGTCGATGGCGATGAGGGTTTCGAGGAGGGCCTGCATCTTGCCCAGGGGCCAGGCGTTGGGGCCGTCGCTCAGGGCCTTGTCGGGGTCCGGGTGGGTTTCCATGAAGATGCCCGCGATGCCCACGGCCATGGCCGCGCGCGACAGCACCGGCACGAACTCGCGCTGGCCGCCGGACTTGCCGCCGGCGCCGCCGGGCAGCTGCACGCTGTGGGTCGCGTCGAACACCACCGGGCAGCCGGTGTCGCGCATCACCGCCAGCGAGCGCATGTCGCTGACCAGGTTGTTGTAACCGAAGCTTGCGCCGCGCTCGCAGGCCATGATCTGCTGGTTGCCGGTCGCCTTCGCCTTGTCGGTGACGTGCCTCATCTCCCACGGCGACAGGAACTGGCCCTTTTTGATGTTGACCGGTCGCCCGGCGCTGGCGACCTTCTGGATGAAGTCGGTCTGCCGGCACAGGAACGCCGGCGTCTGCAGCACGTCGACCACCGAGGCGACCTCGTCCATCGGCGTGTATTCGTGCACGTCGGTCAGGACCGGCACGTCGAGCTGGCGCTTCACTTCGGCGAGCACCTTGAGGCCCTCTTCCAGCCCAGGCCCGCGGAAGCTGGTGCCCGACGTACGGTTGGCCTTGTCGAAGCTTGACTTGAAGATGAAGGGCACGCCCAGCGCCGAGGTGATCTCCTTCAGCTTGCCCGCGGTATCGAGCTGCAGCTGCATCGATTCGATCACGCACGGCCCGGCGATCAGGAAGAACGGTCGGTCCAGGCCGACTTCGAAACCGCACAGCTTCATGCGCTGGCCTCCTTGAGCAGCCGGCCGCCCGCCTGCGCTTTGTGCTCGCGCGCGGCGCGGATGAAACCGATGAACAACGGATGCCCGCTGCGCGGCGTGGACAGGAATTCCGGATGCGCCTGACAAGCCAGGAACCACGGATGCACCGATTGCGGCAGTTCGATCATCTCCACCAGCGTGTCGTCCATGGACTTGGCGCTGATCACCAGGCCGCCGTCCTCGAGCTGGGTGCGGTAACGGTTGTTGAATTCGTAGCGGTGGCGATGCCGCTCGCCGACCACATCGGCACCGTACAGCTTGTGGGCCAGCGTGCCGGGCTTGACGCGCTGCTCCTGAAGGCCCAGGCGCATGGTGCCGCCCAGGTCGCTGTCCTCGCTGCGACGCTCGATGTCGCCGCTGGCGGTGCGCCACTCGGTGATCAGGCCGATCACCGGATACGGCGACTTGCGGTCGTTCTCGGTGCTGTTGGCGCCTTCCATGCCGAGCAGGTGGCGAGCGTAGTCGACCACGGCGGCCTGCATGCCGTAGCAGATCCCGAAGTACGGCAGCCTCGACTCGCGCGCATGGCGCGCGGTCAGGACCTTGCCCTCGAAACCGCGATCGCCGAAGCCGCCCGGCACCAGGACGCCGTCGAGGCCGTGCAGCGCCGCCGCGCCTTCGCGCTCGACCTCGCTGGACTCCAGCCACTTCAGCGTCACCTTCGTGCGCTGGCGGATGCCGCCGTGCTTGAGCGCCTCGGCCAGCGACTTGTAGGCGTCCTGGTGGTCGACGTACTTGCCGACGATGCCGATGGTCACGGCGTCCACCGGATGCTCGGAAGCATCCACCACCGCCTCCCACTGCGACAGGTCGGCGACTTCGGCGGCCTTGTCGGCGAGCTTGAGCCGCTCGACCGCGATCTGGTCCAGGCCCTGGTCGCGCAACCACATCGGCAGCTTGTAGATGTTGTCCAGGTCGACGGCGGAGATGACCGCCTTCTCCGGCACGTTGGTGAACAGCGCGATCTTGCGCCGCTCGCCCTCGGGCAGTGGCTGCTCGCTGCGGCACACCAGTACGTCGGGCTGGATGCCGATGGAACGCAGCTCCTTGACGGAGTGCTGGGTGGGCTTGGTCTTGAGCTCACCGGCGGCGGCGATCCACGGCACCAGGGTCAGGTGCATGAACAGGGCCTTCTCCGGGCCGCGCTCGGTGCGGATCTGGCGGATCGCCTCCAGGAACGGCAGCGACTCGATGTCGCCCACGGTGCCGCCGATCTCGACCAGCGCGACGTCGAAGCCGGCGGTGGCCGCGTCGATGCTGCGCTTGATCTCGTCGGTGATGTGCGGGATCACCTGCACGGTGCCGCCGAGGTAGTCGCCGCGGCGCTCCTTGCGGATCACGGCCTCGTAGACCTTGCCGGCGCTGATCGAGTTGCGCCCGGACAGGCGGGTGTTGACGAAGCGCTCGTAGTGGCCCAGGTCCAGGTCGGTCTCGGCGCCGTCGTCGGTGACGTAGACCTCGCCGTGCTGGAACGGGCTCATCGTGCCCGGGTCGACGTTGATGTACGGGTCCAGCTTCATCATCGTCACGCGCAGGCCGCGCGCTTCCAGGATCGCGGCCAGGGACGCGGCGGCGATGCCCTTGCCCAGCGAGGACACCACGCCCCCGGTGACGAAGATGAGCGGAGTGACGGGGCTGGCAGGGGACATGGCGGCAGCGGCTCGCTGGAAAGCCCCATTCTACGCGACAATGGCGGCATGAGCAGCAGCCGCTATGACGCCGCAGATATCGAGGTCCTGTCTGGCCTCGATCCCGTCCGCCGCCGGCCGGGCATGTACACCGACACCAGCCGCCCCAACCACCTGGCCCAGGAAGTGGTCGACAACGCGGTCGACGAGGCCCTCGCCGGCCACGCCCGTGAAATCGAGGTCGTCCTGTTCGCCGACGGCTCCTGCGAGGTCTCCGACGACGGCCGCGGCATGCCCGTGGACGTGCATCCCGAGGAGAAGGTGCCCGGCGTCGAACTGATCCTGACCCGGCTGCACGCGGGCGGCAAGTTCAACAACCGCAACTACACCTTCTCCGGCGGCCTGCACGGCGTCGGCGTCAGCGTGGTCAACGCGCTGTCGAGCAGGCTCGAGGTCTACATCAAGCGCGACGGCAACGAGTACCGCATGGACTTCGCCGGCGGCGAGCCCGCGAGCCGGCTGGAGGTGGTCGGCAGCGTCGGCAAGCGCAATACCGGCACGCGCCTGCGTTTCTGGCCGGACCCGAAGTATTTCGACAGCGCGAAGTTCAACCTGCGTGCCCTGCGCCACCTGCTGCGCGCCAAGGCCGTGCTCTGCCCGGGCCTGACGGTGTCGCTGTTCGACGAGGCCAGCGGCGAGCGCGTGCGCTGGCACTACGAGGACGGGCTGCGCGACTACCTCAAGGGCGAACTCGCCGGTGCCGAACTGCTGCCGCCGGAACTGTTTTCCGGGCAGCTGAAGAAGGACACCGAGATCGTCGACTGGGCGATCGCCTGGGTCGCCGAGGGCGAGCTGGTGCAGGAAAGCTACGTCAACCTGATTCCCACGCCGCAGCACGGCACCCACGTCAACGGCCTGCGCACCGGCTGCACCGATGCCCTGCGCGAGTTCTGCGACTTCCGCAACCTGCTGCCGCGCGGCGTGAAACTCGCGCCGGAGGACGTGTGGGACCGCGCCGCCTTCGTGCTGTCCTTGAAGATGACCGAGCCCCAGTTCAGCGGCCAGACCAAGGAGCGGCTGTCCTCGCGTCAGGCGGCCGGTTTCGTCGAGGGCGCCGCGCACGACGCGTTCAGCCTTTGGCTCAACACCCACGTCGAGCTCGGCGAGAAGATCGCGCAGCTGGCGATCGAGCGCGCCAGTGCCCGGCTCAAGACCGAAAAGCAGGTCACGCGCAAGAAGGTCACCCAGGGTCCTGCTCTGCCCGGCAAGCTGGCCGACTGCATTTCCCAGGACCTATCGCGCACCGAGCTGTTCCTGGTCGAGGGCGACTCGGCCGGCGGCAGCGCGCGCCAGGCGCGCGACAAGGATTTCCAGGCGATCCTGCCGCTGCGCGGCAAGATCCTCAATACGTGGGAAGTGTCCTCGGGCAGCGTGCTCGGATCGCAGGAAGTGCACGACCTGGCCGTGGCCATCGGTTGCGACCCGGGCAAGGACGACATCTCCGGCCTGCGCTACGGCAAGGTCATCATCCTGGCCGACGCCGACTCGGACGGCCTGCACATCGCCACCCTGCTCTCGGCGCTGTTCCTCAGGCATTTCCCGGCGCTGGTGGCCAACGGCAACATCTTCGTGGCGATGCCGCCGCTGTTCCGCGTCGACGTGGGCAAGCAGGTGTTCTACGCGCTCGACGAGGAGGAGAAGCGACTGCTGCTGGAGCGCATCGAGCGAGAGAAGATCAAGGGCGCGGTGCACGTCACCCGGTTCAAGGGCCTGGGCGAGATGAACCCCGCGCAGCTGCGCGAATCGACCATCCATCCGGACACGCGCCGCCTGGTCCAGCTCACCGTCGACGACGGCACCGAAACCCGTTCGCTGATGGACATGCTGCTGGGCAAGAAGCGCGCCGGCGACCGCAAGGCGTGGCTGGAGCGCAAGGGCGACCTGGCAACGCTGGAAGTGTAGAAGCGCGCCTTGCGCGCGAATGCGCGCCGGTCGCGCGCAAGGCGCGCTTTTACTGGAGCGCCGCCTCGAGCAGCACGCGCAGCACGCGCTGCAGCGCGGCCGCCCTGCTCTCGTCCCAGGCGAAGCTGTCCTCGTCCATGTAGTTGCGCTGGCTGATCTCCAGCTGCACGGCGTCGATGCCGTTGCCGGGGTCGCCGTAGTGGCGGGTGATGTAGCCGCCCTTGAAGCGCCCGTTGGCGACCCAGTCGTAGTCGTCCTGCGCGGCCAGCACGGCTTCCAGCCGCGACTGAAGCTCGGGGCGGCAGCTGGCGCCGGCTGCGGTCCCGAGGTTCAGGTCCGGCAGGCGGCCCTCGAACAGGAACGGCAGTTCGCCGCGGATCGAATGGCCTTCCCACAGCACCGCGCGCCCGTGCTGGTCGCGGATGCGGTCCAGTTCCCCGCGCAAGGCCTCGTGGTAGGGGCGCCAGTACGTGTCCACGCGCGCGGCGACCTCGGCCTCGCCGGGTGCCTGGCCTTCGAAATAGACGGGGTCACCGCTGAACTGCACGGCCGGGCACAGCCCCGTGGTGTTCTGGCCGGGATACAGCGACGTGTCGTCCCGGGGGCGATTGAGGTCGACCACGTAGCGCGAATGCGACGGCACCAGGATCGAGGCGCCCAGGTCGCGCGCGAACGCATACAGCCGCGCCACGTGCCAGTCGGTGTCGGGCGCGCGCCGCGCGCTTTCGACCATGCGCGCCGAGATCTCCGGCGGGATCAGGCTGCCTTCGTGCGGAAGGCTGACCAGCAGGGGCGCTTCGCCTCGATGGAGGGTGAAGATGGGGGTCATTGCACCAGCACCAGTTCTTCGGCCGAGGTGGGATGGATCGCCACCGTGTCGTGCAGGTCGTCGAGGGTGATGCCGCGCTTCAGCGCCACGGCGAAACCCTGCAGGATTTCGTCGACGCCTTCGCCGAGCAGGTGGATGCCCACGACCTTGCGGTCGACGCAGACCAGTTTGAACAGGCTGCGTTGGGGCGAGTCGGCCAGGGCGTGCAGCATCGGACGGAAGCCGGCGCGATGCACGCTGACCGCATCGCCGTGGGCGGCCCTCGCCGCTTCCTCCGTCAGGCCGACCGTGCCCAGCGGCGGATGCGAGAACACCACGGTGGCGATGTTGTCGCAGTCGAGCCTGGCTTCGGCGCGGCCGCCGAACAGGCGGTCCATGAGGCGGCGCGCCGCAGCGATCGCCACCGGCGTCAACGCGACCCGGTCGGTCAGGTCGCCGACCGCATGCACCCCGTCGACGCTGGTGCGCTGGAACGCATCCACGACCACATGCCCGCGCGCGTCCAGTTCGACGCCGGCTTCCTCCAGGCCGATCCCGTCGCTGTTCGGGCGACGGCCGGTGGCGAAGATCACACTGTCGAAGGGACCTGCATCGGCCGTGTCGCTGTCGCGCGCATCGCCACCGCGCACCGCGATGCCACCGTCCTTGCGATGCAGCGACTGCACGGTGCTGTCGAAATGCGCATGGATGCCCTGCTGGCGATAGTCCTCCATCAGTTGCGCGGCGACGTCGGCGTCGAAACCCCTGAGCAGCCGGCGCCCGCGCACGAACAGTTCCACCTTGCTGCCCAGCGCCTGCAGCACGCCGGCCAGTTCCACCGCGATGTAGCCGCCGCCCACGATGGCTACGCGTCGCGGCGCCGCGGTGAGGTTGAAGAAGCCATCGGAATCGATGCCCAGCTCCGCGCCGGGTATCGCAGGTCGAACCGGCCTGCCGCCGGTGGCCAGCAGGATCCGCGGCGCACGGATGCGGACACCGTCGCTGCATTCGATCACGCCGGCACCGGCCAGGCGCCCGCGCGTGGGCAGCACCGCGATGCCCGCGGCGTCCAGGCGCTTGCGATAGCTGGCGTGGATGTTGCCGATGTAGCGCTGGCGGAAGGCGATGAACGCAGGCCAGTCGAGCGCGGGCGGGGTTTCGGGGAGATCGAAGCCCAGTTCGCGCGCCAGCGCGAGCTTGTGCGCGATGTCGCCGGCCAGCCACATCGCCTTCTTGGGCACGCAGCCCACGTTGACGCAGGTGCCGCCGAGTTCGGCAGGTTCGAGTATCGCGACCCGGGCACCGTGCCCCGCGGCCCGGAACGCGCCGGCCAGGCCGCCCGATCCACCGCCAAGCACCACCAGGTCGAAATCGCTCACCCGAACCGCTCCAGGCGATAGGGCTCGGGGTCGAAACGCGGCTCGGTACCGGTGACCAGGTCAGCGACCAGTCCCGCCGTCGCGATGCTCATGCTGACGCCGAGCATCCCGTGGCCCGTCGCCAGCCACTGCCGCCGGCGCCCGGGCACCGGACCGATCGCCGGGACGTCGTCGACCATCATCGGCCGCCAGCCGTACCACTCTTCCTGCTTCACCGGTCCCACGCCCTCGTGCAGGTACTCGCGCGCGGCGCGCTCCAGCGCGGCCAGGCGGCGCTGGTTGAGGCTGGTGTCGAAGCCGGAGAACTCCATGGTGCTGCCCAGGCGATAGCCGCTGCCCCAGGTGCTGACGCAGACGCTGCGCTCCTGCAGGGTGAGCGGCCGGCGCGGCGCCAGCATCGGCCTGCTGTAGGTGATCGAGTACCCCTTGCCCGGCTGCATCACCTTGTCCAGGTGCGGCACCTTCAGCATCCGCGCCAGCCGCGGCGACCAGGCGCCGACTGCGAGCACGACGTCGCTGCAGCGGTGGGTCCCGGTGGAGGTGGCGATGTCCACGCCCCCTGCGGCCTCGGCGATCCCGCGCACCTCGCAATTCTCGACCAGCTCGCCGCCGGCCGCCTGCAACGCGCGCGCCATGCCCGACACGTAGCGGTCGGGACGCAGGCTGGCGTCGTCGGGATAGCGGACCACGCCGACCACGCCATCGCGCAGTGCCGGCTCGTCGCGCAGGTAGGTCGGCCCGTCGATGATCTCGCTGCGCACGCCGAGCTCGGCCAGCGCCTGCAGGTCGGCCCGGTATTCCTCCAGCGCGCGCGCGTCGCGGAACACATGGTCGGTGCCGGTTTCGGCGAACTCGCAGTCGATGCCATGGCGCGCCAGCCATTCCGGGAAGGCCGCGCGCGAGGCCAGCAGCAGGCGGGCACGGACCTGGCCGCTGCGCATCATCGCCTCGTGGTTGCAGCGGCCGGCAAACCGGAGCAGCCAGGACCACAGCGCCGGATCGAAGCGCGGCTTCATGTACAGCGGCGCATCGGGCGTCAGCATCCAGCGCATCGCGCGCCCGACCTGCCCCGGCGCCGCCAGCGGCAACGCATGGCTCGGCGTCAGCGTGCCGCAATTGCCGTGCGAGCTGCCGCCGCCGATGCGACCGGCATCGAGCACGCGCACGCTACGCCCCCGTTCCGCCAGTGCCAGGCCGCAGGCCAGGCCGACGACTCCCCCACCCACGACCACGACATCGGCGTTCTTTTCCATCCCGCAAGTGTAGCGATGTGGCGGGCTTTCCGGGATGGGTCAGTGCAGATGCAGAGGCGGCCAGCGCCCGTAGGTCGCGGCGCGCCACAGCCATTCGAGCGGGCCGAAGCGGAAGCGCGACAGCCACCAGCGGGAGAACAGCATCTGCGCGCCGAACAGTGCCAGCACGAACACGAGCTGGCCGCTGCGACTCATTCCCCACTGGCCGAGGCCGTAGCCGTAGAAGAACAGCGTGCCCAGCAGCGACTGCGCCAGGTAGTTGCTCAACGCCATGCGCCCTGCCGGTGCGAACCACGCCAGCCAGCGGCGCGCCCGGCCGTGCAGTCCCACGACCACGGCACCGATGTATCCCACGCTGGCAGGAAGCGCCGCCACGGCCGCCAGGCCGGATGCGAACAGGAATTCGGCGTCGTTCTGGCCGGGAACGGCACGGGTGGCGACCAGCGCGGCGACGACCGACAGGCCCAGGCCCACCGGCAAACCCCATCCCGCCATCCGCCGGAACATCGGCAGGTGGGCGGCAGGATCGAGCATCGCACCGGAGCGCACGAACCAGGCGCCGACCAGGAAGACGCCCGCCACGATCACGCCGAAGCCCACGCCGATGCCGATGAACTTCGGCAGTCCGTCGACGCGCAGGGCGACGGCATCGGCATGGCTGCCGCCGGCCATGACCCGGGCTTCCCCGGCCACCCGGACCTCGTGCTCCTGCACGCGCTGGGCGAGTTCCTGAGCCTGTTCCGCGGATGGCGGTTCCGGCTGGGCGACCAGCATGTTGGCGCCGCCGACCATCATCAGCACGAATGGCAACAGGTAGATCGCCAGGCCGACCTTGGCCATCCGCGCCGGCGGCATGCGCCGCAGCCCGGCCACCAGCGCGACCAGCAGCAGCAAGGCACCCATGGCATAGGCGAACAGGATGTCGCCAGCCCACAGCAACAGGTAATGCGCCGCACCCAGCAAGGCAAGCACCAGGGTCCGGCGCAGGTAAGGCCATCCGAACGGCGCGCCCTTCGCATCGGCGCGCAGCAGCATCAGCGCGAAGCCCATGCCGAACAGCAGCGAGAACATGGTCCAGAACTTGCCGCGCACGAACACGTGCACGAACCATGCGATCCACAGGTCGGCGCCGTGCAGGCCCGCGGCCATTCCCGATTCGAGGTCGGCGATCGGCCTGCTGAAGAACTCGACGTTCATCAGCAGGATGCCGAGCAGGGCGACACCGCGCACCACGTCCAGTGCGACGATGCGTTCGCCCGCGGCCACCGGCGCCAGGTGCGGCGCGGCCGCCCGGGCATTCACGCCGCGGCCTCGCACAGTGCGTCGAGGCGGGTGTAGCTGTATTCCATGCCTTCGGTCATGCCGGTGGAGACCGCGGCGTCGCGCGCATCCTTCGAGGCGAAGGCCAGGTTGCAGACCAGCGTCGTGATGCCGTCCTGCTCGTCGAGCTCAAGGGACACGATGCACGGATCGCCTTCGGGCATGGCGAAATCGGTATCGCCCGGATCGTAGTACTGCTCGTGGACGAGCTTCGTTGGTGCATCGACTTCGGTGAACGTGCCGAAGAAGCCGAACTGCTTGCCATCCTCGAGATTACGCCAGCGCCACCGGTACTTGCCGCCGGTCCTGACGTCCATGTCGCACACCGGCATGTCCCAGCCCCCGTGGCCCTGCCACCTGCGCACGAGGTCGGGACTGGTGTGCGCATCCCACACCAGTTGCCGCGGTGCATGGAAGGTACGGGTGACGCGGACTTCACGATCGCTCGGCAAGGTCACTTCGGCGGGCTTGTGCATGGTTGCTCCCTGGTTCTATTTGCCCTGGAGATCCTCGAGCAAGGCATCGAGGCACTGGTAGTTTCGTTCGAACATCTCGCGGTAGCGCTCGATCCAGTCCACCGCTTCCTGCATGCGCGCCGGTTGCAACCTGCGCGGGCGACGTTGCGCGTCCACGCCCATCGAAACCAGGCCGGCGCGCTCGAGCACCTTGAGGTGCCTGGAGATGGCCGGCTGGCTGATCTGGAACGGCTCGGCGAGCTCGGTCACCGTGGCCTCGCCATTGGCCAGCCGCGCCAGGATCGCGCGGCGGGTCGGATCGGCCAGGGCGGCGAAGGTCAGGTCGAGGCGGTCCGGTTGGTTCATAACCATTTGTTTTAATAACACAATGGTTATATACAGCGGCAAGCGAAACCCGTCAAGCGTTTCCGGTCATGGATTCCGTCCGGCGGCGCGGGAGCGGCCCGCGCCCCGGCCAGGGTCAGTGGTGGTGGCCGCCGTCCCCGTGCACGTGGCCGTGCTCGAGTTCCTCGGCGCTGGCCTCGCGCACCTCGACGATCTCGATGTCGAAATGCAGGTTCTTGCCTGCCATCGGATGGTTGAGGTCGACATCGACCACGCTCATGCCCACCTTTTCGATGGTCACGGCGCGCGGGCCGAAGTTGGTGTTGAGCACCACCTGCATGCCCGGCTCCAGGCGCTGTCCACCGAAATGCTTCTTCGGAACGCGCTGGGTCAGGCCCTCGCGCTTCTCGCCATAGGCCTCGGCGGCGGACACGTCGACGCTGAACTTCTCGCCGGCCTCGCGCCCTTCCATCGCCTTCTCCAGGCCCGGGATGATGTTGCCGTGGCCTGCCAGGATCGCCAGCGGGTCCCGCCCTTCGGAACTCTCCACGGGCTCGGCGCCCTGTTCTGCGACCGCGTAGTGGAAGCGGACGACGCGGTCTTTCTCGATCTTCATGGCGGGGTTAGCATCGCTTTGATGGGGACCGGTCATTATAAGTGTGCTTTCGCGGCCGCCGCACTCGCGGCCACCCTGCTCTGCGCCTGCGGCAGCACGCCGGTGCGCGGCCCCGCGGCAGCGACCGCGCCGTCGCGCGACTGGGGCAATGTCCGCCCGGCCGACCCGGCCGCGGCCAACGCGGTGCTGATGCGCGCCATCAGCCTGGTCGGCACGCCTTACCGTTACGGCGGCAACACCCCGCAGGGCGGGTTCGACTGCAGCGGCCTGGTCAACTACGTCTTCCGCGACATGCTGGACCTGCGCCTGCCGCGCACCTCCCGGCAACTGTCCGAATACCAGGGGCCGCGCATCGCCCCGCGCGAGCTGGCCCCGGCGGACCTGGTGTTCTTCGGCGAACGCGGCCAGGTCAGCCACGTCGGCATCTACGTCGGCGAAGGGCGGTTCGTGCATGCGCCCAGCACCGGCGGCACGGTGCGCCTGGACCGGCTGGACGGCGCCTGGTGGCGCGACCACTACAGCGGCGCGCGCCGCGTGCTCTCCGAAGCAGGCGGCTGAACAGGCGTCGCATTTCACCTGCCTGACTGAAGTGGAAAGCGGATTTAACAACCGCTCCCGCGAGCTGCGGCACCATCACGCCCTGCTCACCGATGTGGAATACGCGTGACGATTCGCTCCAGCACCCTCGCCTTCGGCCTTTCCGCCCTCGCCCTGCTAGCCGCCCCGGCGCATGCGCAGGACGCACAGGCCAGCGGCCCGGCCGCCACGGACGACACCGCGATCGTGATCGACGTGCCCACCGGCACCGAGGTCGAGACCGCAGCCGAGGCCGAACCCACCGCCACCGAACGCATCCACCAGGTGATCAAGCGTGCGCTGACCCTGCTGGGCACGCCTTATCGCTGGGGCGGCACCACCACCGACGGCTTCGATTGCAGCGGGCTGGTCGGCTACGTGTTCCGCACCACCATCGGCATCGACCTGCCGCGCGTCTCGCGCGACATGGCGCGCACCGGCGAAATCATCGACCGCAGCGAACTCTCGCCCGGCGACCTGGTGTTCTTCGGCCGCCGCAAGGGCCGCGTCGACCACGTCGGCATCTACCTGGGCAAGGGCAACTTCGTGCACGCGCCGCGCACCGGGCGCGAAGTCACCGTGTCGACCCTCGATGGCGGCTACTGGGGCAACAAGTTCATCCAGGCCCGGCGCGTCGCCGGGACCTGACATTGCGCGCGCGAGGCGCGCTCCTACGCCGCGTCGCGCACCGGATGCGGCTCGGCCGCCTCGCCTTCGGCCACGCCGATGTTGCTGGACGCGCACTGGTAGGTCTCGCGGTCGAGCAATCCGGTTTCCCGCGCCACCAGCACCGGCACCAGCATCTGCCCGGTGACATTGGTCATCGTGCGCATCATGTCCAGCACCCGGTCGATGGCGTACAGGTAGCCGATCGCTTCCAGCGGCAGGCCGGCTGCAGTCAGCACCACGGTCGCCATCACCACCGCGGTGCCGGGGACGCCGGCGGTGCCGAAACTGCCGAGTACCGAGGCGATCAGCACGATCAGGTACTGGTCGCCGCTCATCGGCGTGCCGGTGTATTGCGAGATGAACACCGCCGCCAGCGCCGGGTAGATCGCGCCGCAGCCGTCCATCTTGATGCTCGCGCCCAGCGGCACCGCGAAGGCGGCGTAGTCTCGGTCCACGCCGAGGTTGTGGGTGACGCTGCGCAGCGCCGCGGGCATCGAGGCGAAGCTCGAGGAACTGACGAACGCCACCTGCATGCCGGGGGCGGCGCCGCGGAAGAACTTCATCGGATTGAGGCCGTGCAGCAGGAGCAGGCCGCCGTACACGACCACGATCTGGATCGCGCAGGCCACGAACAGCGCAACCACGAAAGTGCCCAGCGGCAGCAGCTTCTCGAAACCGAACGCACCCACCAGCGAAGCGATCAGGCCGAAAGTGCCGATCGGGGTGACCTCGAGCACGAAGCGCGTCACCTGGATCATCACGTCGCTGGCCTCGCCCGCCAGCTTGCGCGCCAGCGCCACGCGCTCGCCCAGCTTGACCATGGCGAAACCGACCAGCGCGGCAAAGAAGATGACCGGCAGGATCGATCCCTTGCCCGCGACCAGTTGCGTGCTGCCGTCGGCATTGGCGACCTGGCCGATGCCGGTCAGCGCGTAGAACGGGTTGGAAGGCACCACGTCGAGCAGGACGCGGATCGGATCGGGAACGACCTTGGGCACGTAATCCGACGAGACGCTCAATGCACCGACGCCGACGCCCGGCTGCATCACCGTGCCCACCAGCAGGCCGACGCTGACCGCCAGCACCGCGGTTGCCGCGAACCACGCGAAGGTGCGGCCGCCCAGCGCCATCATCGAGCGCTGTCCGTGCAGCGACGACACCGCGTGGATCACCGCGAAGAACACCAGCGGCACCGCGATCATCTTGATCAGGGTGACGTAGAGATCGCCCAGCGGGCCGAACCAGGTATCGGCGGCGGGGCCGAACGCCCAGCCCGCAAGGGCGCCGAGGACGAAGCCGGCCAGCACCCGTTGCCAGAACGGAACACGAAACCACGCGGTGACGAACTTCATCGGAATTCCGGATGGGACATCGGTCGAAGATAGCGAACCGCGCGCCCGTGCGCGAGTGATAATGGCCGATCCCGCCGAACGAGGATCGCCATGCGCCGCCACCTTGCACCGAGCCTGGCCTGCATCACCACCACCTTGTTGGGCGCATGCGCGACCATGCCGGCACCGCCCCCCGCGATGGCGGCGACCGGGGCGGCGCCGCCGGCGGTCGCGGTGCCGGAGGTGCGACGCCCGGACGGCCAGACGGCCGAGTGGTGGTTCCGCTACGGTGCTTCCCAGGCCGCCGCACGCGGTGCGCTCGGGGGCAAGGCGAAGAACGTCATCCTGTTCGTCGGCGACGGCATGAGCCTGCCGACCGTCACCGCGGCGCGCATCCTCGACGGACAGCGCAAGGGCCAGCCGGGCGAAGGCAACCTGTTGTCCTGGGAGCGCTTCCCCGCCACCGCATTCAGCCGCACCTACAACACCGACACGCAGACTCCCGATTCGGCCGGCACGATGACCGCCATGGCCACCGGCGTGAAGTCGCGCTACGGCGTGATCAGCGTCGGCCCGCAGGCCGCGCGCTACGACTGCGAAGGCGGCCTCGCCGCCCCGCTGCTGACACTGTGGGAACTGGCGGCCTCCAGCGGCATGGCCACCGGCGTGGTCACCACCACCAAGGTTACCCATGCCACGCCGGGTGCCACATTCGCGCATGTCGCCGACCGCGGCTGGGAAAGTGACACCGCGATGGCGAAAACCCAAGGCACGGTCGCGTGCACAGACATCGCCCTGCAGATCGTCGGCTCGCCGTACGGCACCGGGCCCGACGTGCTGATGGGCGGCGGGCGCGAGAACCTGCTTCCGTCCACCCGGCAGGATCCCGAAGACCCGGACCGGCACGGCGCCCGCAGCGACGGCCGCGACCTGGCCGCCGAGTGGCAACAACGCCATCCCGGTGGCAGCGTGGTGTGGAACAGCGCCCAGCTCGACGCCGCGCCCGCGACCGGCCCCCTGCTCGGATTGTTCGAACCGGGCCGCATGCATTACCTGCAGGACGTCGGCGGCGACGGCGAGGGCGAACCGAGCCTGGCGCGGATGACGCGCGAAGCCATCGTGCGCCTGCAGAACGATCCGGACGGCTACGTGTTGCTGGTGGAAGGCGCGCTGATCGACTACGCGCACCATGAAGGCAACGCTTTCCGCGCCCTGGACGAAACCATCGCCCTGAGCGAGGCCGTGGCGGTCGCAGACGAAATGACCTCCGACGAGGACACCCTCATCCTGGTCACCGCCGACCACGCCCACACCATGTCCTTCGTCGGCTATCCGGTGCGTGGCAATCCCATCCTCGGCAAGGTCGTGTCGCGCAACCGCGACGGCTCGGAGGCGTTGGCACTGGATCCGGACGGCCTGCCCTACACCACGCTGGTCTACGCCAACGGCCCGGGCCATGTCCCCGGGGCGCGCCCGGACCTCCGCGAGGTCGACACCGAGGCTCCGGACTACCACCAGGAAGCATTGGTGCCGCGCAGCGGCGAATCGCACGGCGGCGACGACGTCGGCATCTGGGCACGCGGGCCCGGCGCGGACGCGGTGCGCGGCAGCGTCGAGCAGAACACCATC
This sequence comes from Luteimonas sp. 8-5, assembly GCF_029763755.1. Classification (GTDB taxonomy): domain Bacteria; phylum Pseudomonadota; class Gammaproteobacteria; order Xanthomonadales; family Xanthomonadaceae; genus Cognatiluteimonas. Next base: position 15,415 of record NZ_JARUVM010000001.1, on the reverse strand, counting down.
TTCCACTTCCTGCTGCAGGCCACGCCGGTGCTGCGCGCTGCGATGTGCGCCAGGGATTACTGCAACGCCGATGGCGTGCCGGTGGAACTGCCGGATCCGGCGAAGTTCAGAACGGACGCGCCAGTACCAGGTACACGATGACCGCGAGCACCAGCACCGGCGGTTCGTTGAACCAGCGCAGCGCGCGCGGCGACGGCAGCGCACGCCCCTGTTCCGCGCCCTTGAGCCAGCGCCCCGCGACGATGTAGTGGACCAGCAGCAGCGCGACCAGCACGAGCTTGGCGTGCAGCCACGCGCCGGTGATGCCGAAGTGCAGCCAAAGCGCCAGGCCGAGCAACACCGCCAACCCGAACATGATGTGGCCGAAGCGGTACAGGCGCCGCCCCATCAGCACCAGGCGCTCGCGCACCGCACGCTCGGCCTCCGAGGAGCCATTCCCGGCCTCGGCCAGGTTGACCAGGATGCGCGGCAGGTAGAACACGCACGACATCCACGCGATCACGAACACCAGGTGGGCGGTCTTGGTCAGCAGGTAGGCATTCATCATCGCGTCGGGCTCCGGTCGCCAGGCGTTGGCGCGCGCTAGGATGCCACCAATGGACGAACGTGATCGGGAAAAGGTCTACGACCGGGACTACTTCGAGCGCTGGTACCGCCGCGGCGGCATCGGCGGGGCACGGCGCCTGGCGCGCAAGGTCGCGCTTGCAGTCGCCACCGCCGAATACCACCTCGAACGGCCGCTGCGCACGGTGCTGGACATCGGCTGCGGCGAAGGCGCCTGGCGCGCACCGCTGCTGAAGCTGCGCCCCGGCGTGCGTTACCTGGGTTTCGACGGCAGCGAATATGCGGCACAGCGTTACGGCCGCAGCCGCGGCATCCACCTGGCGCGCTTCGGCGAGTTCGACCAGTTGCGTCCGTGCCCGCCCGTCGACCTGCTGGTGTGCAGCGACGTGATGCACTACCTGTCCACGCGCGAGCTCGATCGCGGCCTCCCGGGGCTGGCCCAACTCTGCGGCGGCGTGGCGTTCCTGGAAACCTTCGCCCGCGAGGACCGCGCCGAGGGCGACGAGCATGCCTTCCGGCAGCGGGCGGCCAGCTTCTACCGCCGCCGTTTCGAGGCCGTGGGCTTCACCCAGCTCGGCTCCCACTGCTGGCTGTCCCCCGCCCTGGGCGGCACCGCCACTTCCCTGGAAATTCCCGGCTAGGTGTTATGCTGCGGCGCAGCAACCCCGGGACCGCTGATGCTGCTTTACCAATTCCACGAACTCTGGCGTGCCGGCATGGCCCCCCTCACCTACTGGGCGGAGGCGGGCGCCAAGATGTATTCGGCACCCGGCAGCTGGCTGGCCGCCATGCCCGAGGCCTCGCGCGTGGCCGCGGGCTGCGAGCTGCTCTATCGCATCGGCAAGGACTACGAGAAGCCGGAGTTCGGCATCCACGCCGTCGAGGTCGACGGCCAGCAGTGTCCGGTGGTCGAAAAGGAAGTCCTGTCGCGGCCGTTCTGCCGCTTGCTGCGCTTCAAGCGTTACACCGACGACGCCGGCAACCTGCGCGAACTCAAGGACGATCCGACCGTGCTGGTGGTCGCCCCGCTCTCCGGACACCACGCCACCTTGCTGCGCGATACCGTGCGCACCCTGCTGCGCGACCACAAGGTCTACGTCACCGACTGGGTGGATGCGCGCATGGTGCCCGGCGCGGAGGGCACGTTCTCGCTCGACGACTACGTGCGCTACATCGAGGATTTCATCCGCCACATCGGCGCGAAGGACCTGCACGTGATGAGCGTGTGCCAGCCGACCGTGCCGGTGCTGGCGGCGGTCTCGCTGATGGCCGCGCGCGGCGAGCCCACGCCGCGTTCGATGGTGATGATGGGCGGGCCCATCGATACCCGCAAGTCGCCGACCGCGGTCAACGACCTCGCGACCCAAAAACCCCTGTGGTGGTTCGAGCAGAACGTGATCCAAGTGGTGCCGGCCAATTATCCCGGCCGCGGCCGCAGCGTATATCCGGGCTTCCTGCAGCATGCCGGCTTCATGGCGATGAATCCCGAACGCCACTTCCTCTCGCACTGGGATTTCTACCAGGACCTGGTCAAGGGCGACCTAGAGGACGCCGCGGCCCATCGCCGCTTCTACGACGAATACAACGCGGTGCTGGACATGCCGGCCCGCTACTACCTCGACACCGTGCGCATCGTGTTCCAGGAACACCTGCTGCCGCGCGGCCTGTGGGACGTGGGCGGCGAGCGGGTGCGCCCCGGGGCGATCGGCTCCGGCAAGGGCGGCGGCACCGCCCTGCTCACCATCGAAGGCGAGCTCGACGACATTTCCGGTGCGGGCCAGACCCGCGCCGCGCACCAGTTGTGCACCGGCATCGATGCTGCCGATCGCAAGCACCTGACCGTGAAGGGCGCCGGCCACTACGGCATCTTCAGCGGCCGCCGCTGGCGCGAGCAGGTCTACCCGCAGGTGCGCGACTTCATCGCCGCGCACCACGACTGAACGCGTAGAATCGCGGCGTGATCCGTTCGCGCGTATTGCATCGCCACATGGGCCGGCTGGCATTCGTCGCCGTGCTTCTGCTGGCGCTGCTGCCCACGGTCGGTCGCATCGCCCAGGCCCAGGTCGCCGGAGACCGCGCCGCGCCGGTGTGGGCCGAACTCTGCACCGTGCAGGGCCTGCGCACGGTGTTGCTGCCGGCATCGCCCACCCCCGACCCGCACGCCGGCGTCGACTGCGAGTACTGCCCGTTGCTGGCGGCCGCGGTTGCGCCTGTCGTCGGCGCCCTCACCGTGCCGCCGCCGGCCTTGCCGCCGGCGCTTTGCACATCGCCTGCCGCGGTCACGCGCTCGCAGCCGCATCCTTGCGGCCTGGGTTCGCGCGGTCCGCCCCTGGTCTCCTGAACTACGCGCATCCCCGTTCCATTCGCGTCTTTCCAGGAGCCATCCAATGCCGACTTTTGCAGTCGCGACGCCGCGTGCGTCGTGCCTCGCCATGGCGCTCGCCTTCGCGATGCTGCCGGCTACCGCGGCCACTGCCGCACCCGATGATGAAGATCCCACCGACCTGCCCACCGTCGAGGTGCGCGGCGCCCTGCCCCTGGCCAGTGCCGTGGAAAGCATCGAACAGGCGCGACGGCGCCTGGACGAACGCGCCGGCGCCACGACCCTGGTCGACGGCGAACGCTATCGCGACGGACGCGTCGGCAATCTCGCCGATGCGCTCGGCCAGGCGGCGGGCGTGTTCGTCCAGCCGCGGTTCGGCGCGGAGGAGTCGCGCCTGTCGATCCGCGGCTCGGGGCTGCAACGCACCTTCCACGGCCGCGGGCTGGTCGTGCTCCAGGACGGCGTGCCGCTCAACCTCGCCGATGGCAGCTTCGACTTCCAGGCGATCGAGCCGTTGGCGGCGCGCTACGTCCAGGTCTGGCGCGGCGCCAATGCGCTCGAGGCCGGTGCGGCCACCCTCGGCGGCGCGATCGACTTCGTTTCGCGTACCGGACGCGATTCGCCCCGCCCCGTCCTGCGCCTGGAGACCGGCAGCTTCGGCACCCGACGCGCGCAGCTGGCCGCTGGCGGCGTGCGCGGCCGCGCCGACGCCTACATCGGCATCACCAGCGCGCGCCAGGACGGATTCCGCGAGCACGCCGTGCAGGAAAACCACCGGCTCTCGGCCAATGCCGGCTTCCAGTTCGGCGACCATCTGGATGCCCGCGTCTACCTCGCCCATGTCGACACGCGTTCGCAGCTTCCGGGCAACCTGACACTGGACGAAGCGCTCGGCGAGCCGGGCATGGCCGCTCCGGCCAGCGTGGTCCAGGACCAGCGCCGCGACTTCCGTCTCGATCGCGTGGCTGCGCGCCTGGCATGGGCGCCTTCGGACGACAGCGAGGCCACGTTGTCGCTGTTCGATTCGCGCAAGTCGCTCGACCACCCGATCTTCCAGGTGCTGCGCCAGGAATCGCGCGACCGCGGCGTGGACCTGCGTTGGCGCCACGACGGTGCAATCGGCGGCCATCGCAACCTGCTGGCGGTGGGAGCGTCGCGCACGCGCGGCACCATCGACGACCGGCGTTACGCCAACGTCGGCGGCGCGGCCGGTGCACCGACCAACCATTTCGACCAGGCGGCGGTCAACACCACCGTGTTCGTCGAGAACCAGGTTTGGCTGGCGCCGCAATGGGTGCTGTCGCTGGGCGCGCAGCATTTGCGTTCCTCGCGGCGCTCCCACGACCTGCTCGTTGGCGGAGGCCACGACGAGAGCTTCGATGTCGACTATCGCGCGACCAGTCCGAAGCTCGGCCTGCGCTGGGTGCCGGCAGACGGCGTGCAGTGGTTCGCCAATGTCAGCCGCAGCGCGGAACCGCCGAGTTTCGGTGAGCTCAGCGGCGGTGCCAATGTCACCCCGGTGCGGATGCAGCGCGCCACCAGTGCCGAACTGGGCGTGCGCGTGCAACGCGAACGCCTGGCGCTGGACCTGGCCGCCTACCGCGCACGCATCGAGGGCGAGCTGCTGTCCCTTGGCGATGCCCAGGGCAATCCGCTGGGAACGGTCAACGCCGACCGCACCCTGCACCAGGGCATCGAGTTCGCCTTCGAGTGGCGTCCTTCCTCCGCGTGGCGCCTGTCCGCCAACTACCTCTACAACGACTTCCGCTTCGACCACGACGCCGTGCATCGCGACAACGTCCTCGCAGGCGTCCCGCCGCATTCCCTGCGCGCGGCGCTGCGCTGGCAACCGGACGAACGCTTCCATGCCGAACCGAGCCTGGAATGGGTACCGCACGACTACTACATCGACCACGCCAACACGTTCCGCGCGCCGGGCTTCGCAACCTTCGGGATCAGGTTCGGCGGCAGCCTCGCCGCCGATGTCGAATGGTTCGCCGACCTGCGCAACCTCGCCGACCGCCGCTGGATCGCCAGCACCAACGTGGTCGCCGATGCGGGCGGCGTGGCCGGGCGCAACTTCCTGCCCGGCGACGGCCGCTCGCTGTATGTCGGCCTGGAATGGCGACCTAGGCCTTGACCAGCAGCTGCTTGGCGATCGCACCGTGCACCCGGCCGATGCCGCGCAGCAGGTGCAACGTGGCGAACAGCAGGACCACGCCACAGGCGAAGGCGACCGGCAGCTCCCACACGCCCAGCGTCGTCGACGGCTCCCAGTATCCGTACCAGCCGCCGCTCAGCGACCAGCCGTCGAAGGCACCGAACAGCGCGAGCGGCGGTGCCACGACCAGCACAACCGACGTGGTCAGCAAGGCCACTGCGAGCGTGAAGTACAGGACCCCGAGCGGCATCATCGCCAGCATGTACAGCAGCGTGGACCAGGTGCGCGGATCGGTGAACATCTCGCCGATCCGCGTCAGCACCGGACGATCGCGGTCGGCATACACCGGCCGGCGCGGCATGCGCTCGCCCAGCATGACCTCGACGATGCGTCCCTCGACCAGCGACAACAGCCGCACGGAACCCAGGAACAGGATCACGAACGGGATGCCGATGATGATCACCGAGAAGCCCAGCGACAGCGAGATGCCGGTGACGACCCAGGTGAAGTAGAAGATGCCGGTGGCAAGGGCGAGGATCGAATAGAACATCGCGCCATAGGTTTTTGGGTCGGCGGCGACGCCGAAGAAGCGCCCGAGCACTGAACTGCGCGGCGGCGGCGGCGGTGCGCGCAATGCGGTCTGGACCTTGGCCTCGGTATCAAGGTAGATCGCGGCGACTTCCTCCGGCGCGCCATAGCTGCCGGCGACCGCGGCGATGACCTCGGCCTCGGTCATTTCCGGATGCTCGGCCAGTTCCGAACGCAGGTACTCCTCGGCGTCGTACAGCGCGTCCTGCATCAGCGCAGGATCGGCGCCTGCGAGCGCGATGCGCAGCTGCGCGAGGTATTCGGGAATGGTGTTCATGCGGTTGGCCCCTGGAGGACGGAAGCGACGGACTCACGGGTGGCGCGCCAGGCGTCGGCCCAGGCAGCGAGGACGTCACGCCCGACGGCGGTGATGCGGTAGTAGCGGCGCGGCGGACCGGAGTCCGACGGCTCGACGAAGCTGTCCAGCAGGCCGGCGCCCTCGAGGTTGCGCAGCACCGGGTACAGCGCGCTCTGCTTGCCCGCGAGCACGCCTTCGCCGACCTGTTCCAGGCGCTTGGCGATCTGGTAGCCGTACATCGGCTCCGGCGTCGCCGCGAGCACGCCGAGCAAGGCCAGCGAGACGGTGCCGGTGCTGAGCTCCTTCTGGAACTTGCGCAGCAGCGCCTCGATCGTGGGGGTGGTGGCGGCCATGGGGTCTCCTGCCTGTTGTCCACCAAGCTATACCTTACTTCGATATAGCGAATGTGCCAGTAGTCACCCCATGCCAGAATCGGCGGACGCCCTCCAAGGAGTCCGCCGTGCCCCGCCATCGCCTGCTCGCCCTCGCCCTGCTCGCCTGCTGCGTTCCCGTTGCCGCCATCGCCGCGGACGAGGCACCGAAGCCGAAGTCGACCCAGGAGCTGCTCGACGCATCGCAGCCTTCGGACTGGCGCACGCCCGACCCTGCCAACCTCCTGTACATGCAGGTCCCGGCCGGGCGCGTGGTGATCGAACTGGCGCCGGACTTCGCGCCCGCGCACGTCGACAACATCCGCACCCTCGCCCGCGAGCACTACTGGGACGGGCTGAGCATCTACCGCTCGCAGGACAACTTCGTGGTCCAGTTCGGCGACCCGACGGAGGAGCCGGCCGAGCGCAAGCCGATGGGCAGCGCGAAGGAAAAACTGCCGGCCGAGTTCACCCGCGCCAGCGAGGGCCTGGCCTTCGACCGCCTCCCCGATGCCGACGGCTACGCACCGGAGGTCGGCTTCAGCAACGGCTTCCCCGCCGGCCGCGATCCGGCCAGCGGCCAGGCCTGGCTGGCGCACTGCTACGGCACCCTGGGCGCCGGCCGCGACGTCGAGGCCGATTCCAGCAACGGCACCGAACTGTACGTCGTCGACGGCCAGTCCCCGCGCCAGCTCGACCGCAACATCACCGTGGTCGGGCGGGTGCTCAAGGGCATGGAACTGCTCAGCGTGATCCCGCGCGGCCCCGAGCCGATGGGCTTCTACGAGGACCCCGCGCAGCGCACGCCGATCGTGTCGATCGCCCTGGCTTCCGAAGTGCCGGAGGCCGAGCGCACAGCGCTGCAGGTCCTGCGCACCGACGTGCCGCTGTTCGCGCAGCTGGTGGAGATGCGGCGCAACCGCAACGACGGCTGGTACAAGGTGCCGGCCGGCCACATCGACCTGTGCAACGTACCGGTCCCGGTGCGCCAGCCGCCCGCGGGCTGACCATCACATCGCATTGCCCGGCGCCTGCCTAGGCTCCTCGCACCCCACTGCGAGATCGCCCCATGCCGACCCTGCGCCTGCGACTGACCGGAAGCGAAGACGACACCCGAGCCGTCATCAACCTGCTGCAGAGCATCGAGGGAATCGAACACGTCGAGGAAGTGGCCGACATGATGGGCGGCATGGACGACGCCGACTCCAGTTCGGCCGGCCTGAGCGACGTCGAAGGACCCGAAGGCCACGAGCTCGAGATCCTGGCGCCGAACGCGTCCACGGCGCGCAAGGTCCGCGACGCGGTCGAGGCCCTCACCGTCGACCTCGACGTGATCGCCGAGTTCGAGGAAGAGGAAGACTAGAACGAAGCGCCGTCGACCTGGGCGATCTCGAGCGAGCCGAGGTCGACGTCGGGCAAGCAGCGCAGGTTCACCGCCACGGTGGGCTCGCCGGTCTTCGGGTTCACCGCCTCGCTGAAGGGCGCGATGCCGCAGGTCAGGCAGAAGTGGTGGGCGATGTGCTCCTTGTTGAAGCGGTACGTGCCGTAGTCGCCTTCCTTCGAGCTCAGCACCAGGGCTTCGCGCGGATAGAACGCCAGTAGCGCGCCGCGCCGCCGGCACATCGAGCAGTTGCAGTCGATCGCACGCGCGACGTCGCCGTGCAGGGTGAAGGCGATGCGGCCGCAATGGCAGCTTCCGGCGTGGGTCTGTGGCATGGCGGCGTATCCGGATGGGCGGCCCGCAACGATAGCGCGACCGTCGCCGTATCGCACGGCCCGCCGGTCACGGTTGCCGCAAGCCGCGGATTGCCGCACCCTTCGGGTTTCGTGTCTTCGGGGGAAGTATCGATGCGTAACCGGATCCTGCTGGCCCTGGCGCTTGCCGCCGGGCTGCCGTTGGCGGCACATGCCCAGGCGTCAGCCACGGCCGCCGCACCTGGCTCAAGCTGTGCCGAAATACCGATCGTGGGCGGCGATGCCGCCGCGGTATCGGTACCGAGCGCGCCGGACGCCTGGGGCGGCCCGCGCACCGGCGCCGAGGAGACGCTGTCCGACCGCGTGGTCCGCTACTCGATCGACGCCACCCTCGACCCGGTCAAGCACACCATCGAAGGCAAGCAGCAACTGACCTGGCGCAACCGCAGCGCGCAGCCGGTGTGCAGCGTCTTCCTGCACCTGTACCTCAATGCATTCGAGGGCCCGGGCAGCACCTTCATGACCGAGCTGCGCGAGAACAACGACGCCTTCCGCAGCGACGTGCGCACCAAGGACGGCGAGTGGGGCTACATCGAGCTGCGCAAGGTCGAACAGGGCGGCGCCCCGGTGCAGTGGAGCTTCGTCCAGCCCGATGGTGGCCCGGCCACCGACCGCACCGTGGTCAGGCTCGAGCTTCCGCAACCGGTCGCACCCGGCGCCAGCACCACGCTGGACATCGACTTCTTCGACCAGTTGCCGCGCGTGGTCGCGCGGACCGGCTACTACAAGAGCTTCCACCTGGTGGCGCAGTGGTTCCCGAAGATCGGCGTGCTGGAACTGCCGGGCGAACGCGGCGCCACCGAGCCGCGCTGGAACGCGCACGAGTTCCACGCGCACAGCGAGTTCTATGCCGACTTCGGCGAATACGACGTGCGCATCACCGTGCCCAAGGGCTATCGGGTCGGCGCCACCGGCGAGGAAGCCAACGCTCCGATCGAGAAGGACGGCAAGGTCACCCACCGCTTCCTGCAGGGCGACGTGCACGACTTCGCCTGGACCGCGGACAACCGCTACGCCGAGCCATTGGTCGGTTACTACGAAGGCGAAGGCAGCCCCCGCGTGACCGTGCGCGTGCTGTTCACGCCGGAGTACGAGAACAACGCGAAGCCGGCGCTGGACGCGACCATCGCCTCGCTGGAGTATTTCTCGCGCACGCTCGGGCCCTACCCCTACCGCACGGTGACGGTGGTCATCCCGCCGCACAACGCCGCCGAAGCAGGCGGCATGGAATACCCGACCTTCTTCACCGCCAGCAGCTACGCCAACGTCGACGAAGGCACGCTCACCCGCGACCTTCTCGACTTCGTGACCATCCACGAGTTCGGCCACGGCTACTTCTACGGGATCCTGGGTTCCAACGAATTCGAGGAACCGATGCTGGACGAAGGACTCAACGAGTTCTGGGACCAGCGCATGCTCACCGAGGCCGGGCGCGAGCTGCGCCTGGGCACCCCGTGGACGAAGAAGCTGGGCCTGGACCTGCGCCTGCCGGTGTTCGAAATGGAGCGCCTGGGCGCGATGACCGAACACCCGGCCGATGCACTTGGCCAGAACTCGTGGAACCGCATGTCGGGCGGGAGCTACGGCACCGTCTATTCGCGCACCGCCACGACGATGCGCGACCTCGAGGCCGCGGTCGGCACCCCGGCGCTCGAACGCGCGTTCAAGCTCTACTACGAACGCTGGAAGTTCCGGCACCCGAGCATCGCCGACCTGCAGGCGGCACTGGCCGAGGGCACCGGCGATCACGAAACCGTGGAGCGCCTGTTCGCCACCCAGGTCTACGACGTGAATCCCGTCAACGACCACGTCGAGGCATTCTCCAGCAGCGAGGTGCTGCCGCAGCCCGGCTACACGATGTACAAGGGCAAGCGCGTGGAGCTGACCCGTGCGTCGATCGACAAGGCCATCGCCGACCGGCGCGAAGCCTGGCGCAAGGCCAACCCGGAGGCCAAGCCGGGAGAAGGCCCGTTCCCGTACCGCACCAGGGTGCTGGTGCGCCGCGCCGGTGCCGACGTGCCGCAGACGCTGACGGTGACGTTCGCCGACGGCAGCACCGAAACCGCGCACTTCAGCGGCAGTCAGCCATGGCAGCGGTTCGAATGGACGCGACGGGCCAAGGCCGTGTCGGTGCAGCTCGACCCCGAGGGCAAGCATTTCCTCGACGCCGCCAAGCTCGACGACGGGCGCACGCTGGAGGCCGACCGTTCGGTCGCCACCCGCATCGGCAGCCAGTTCGCGACCCTGGTGCAGACCTTCTTCTCCTTCCTGGTGAGCCTATGAACCGCGCCTCCCGCCGCGGCGGCCTGGGCGCCGCCCTCGCCGCGCTGAAGTCCTCCCTGCAGTGGCGCATGCTGCTGCTGTGGATCCTCGCCACCCTGGTGCCCACGCTGCTCGTGGCGACCCCGTTGTGGGCCGCCTTGCAGGCGCACTTCGGATACACGCCGCACGCCGCCGACATTGCGGCCGGCAGGAACCTGCCGCTGCTTATGCAGGGCTTCGCCAAGGTCGGCGAGCAGTCGACGTCCGTGTTCGCCGGCCTGGCAGGCGGCGGGCTGCTGATGCTGCTGCTCTCGCCCTGGCTGACGGGCATGGTCGTCGCCTCGCTGCGCGCCCGCTGCCGGCTCGGCCTGGGTGAACTGGTGCACGGTGGACTGGCCGAGTACTGGCGGATGCTGCGCATGATGCTGTGGTCGCTGATCCCGCTGGGGCTGGCATTGATGGTCGGCGGTGCGATCTCCGGTGCCGCGGCCAGCAGCGTCGAGCAGCCTGTGCTCGCCTCGGAGGTCGAATCGGCCACGCGCGTGGGCATGATCGCGGCCGCGATCGTGTTCGTGCTCGCCCATGCCACGGTCGAAGCCGGCCGCGGCTGGCTGGGCGCCGACGCCGCCCTGCGCTCGGTGATCAAGGCGTGGTGGCGCGGCCTCAAGCTGCTGCTGCGACGGCCGCTCGCCACCCTGCTGGTCTACATCGTCGCGGGCATCGCCGGCTATGGCCTGGCGCTGCTGTTCGCCTGGCTGCGGTTCAAGGTGGACGGCGTGGGCACCGGGGCCTTCGTGCTGTCGTTCCTGTGCGGCCAGGCCATCGTCGCCGCCCTCGCTTGGGGCCGGATCGCGCGCCTGCATGGCATGGCCGACCTGGCCGCGGATCGCCTGGCGAGGAACTGATCGCCCGGTACGCGATGGCGATCACATCGCCCGAATCCCGGGAGCGGTACGCTTCCGGGCCAGGGGGATTGAATGCAGCCAGATTTCGGGCCCGATGATCCGGGTACCAACCAGGGCGGTCCGGAGGCGACCGCCCGCCACGACCAGGACGCCTTCGCCGTTGCGTTGCTGCAGGCAGCCACGCCGCAGGCAGTAGCCGCGGCGCTGGCGCAACGCCTGCCGGCCGCCGTGGTCGCCCGCGCCTTCTGGTCGCCGCGCTGGCCCGAGGCCGTGGACAGCGACCCCCCGGGGGCCAGCGACAGCGAGATCGCCCGTGCGGTGCGCGAGATCGGCGCGGTGCGCGCGTCGCGTGCGCCGGATCCGCGCTACCTGGTGCTCTGCGACGATGCGCAGGACGGCACCGCGGTCCTGCGCCTGCAAGCCCCACTCCCGGCCAGCGCCACCGTCGACGGCCTGTGCTCCATGGCTGGCGCGCGCATGGCCGAGCTGCTCGCCGCCGAGCGCCTGCGCTCCGAGCTTGCGACGCTGGAGAAATCCGGCCAGTTGCAGAGCGCCCTGTTCGCCATCGCCGACCTCGCCGGCTCCGGCCTGGACATGCCCGAGATGCTGCGCGGGCTGCACAACATCATCTCCGGGCTGATGTACGCGGAGAATTTCTACATCGCCCTGCACGACGAAGCCGGCGACAGCCTGCGCTTCGCCTATTTCGCCGACAGCGTCGACGAGGCCGGCCCCGCGCCAGGCCAGATCGTGCCCATGGCGTCGATCGAGCGTGGCCTGACCTGGTACGTGGTCAAGGACGCGCGCCCGCTCCTGGGCAGCAGCATGAATCCGCGCACCCGCCCGTCGGGCCCGCTGGCGCTCCACGGTGCCGAAAGCACCGACTGGATCGGCGTGCCGATGCTGCGCGACGGCCACGTCCATGGCGCGCTGGTGGTGCAGAGCTACCTCGAAGGCACCCGCTACAACCAGTCGGACATGGCGTTGCTGTCCTTCGTCGCCGAGCACGTCCTCACCGCGCTGGAACGCAAGGGCGCGCAGGAACAGCTCGAACGCCACGTCGCCGACCGCACCCGGATGCTGGCCGAGGCCAACCGCGAACTCAGCCGCGAAGTCGCCGAGCGCCAGCGCAGCGAGCGCCTCCAGGCCGCGCTGTACCGGCTGGCCGCACTGGCCAGCAGCGAAGAAGGCAGCGCCGCGTTCTACCGCCAGGTCCACGCAGTGGTCGGCGGCCTGATCAACGCGCGCAATTTCTACATCGCCCTGCTTTCCGAGGACGGCACCCAGGTCAGCTTCCCGTACGCCGTCGACGCCTGCGGCTCCGACTGGTCCACCCGCAGCTACGGCCGCGGCATGACCGAATACGTGATCCGCACCGGCAAGACCCAGGTGGTCGATACCGCGCGCATGATCGAGCTGGCGCGGGCGGGCGAGATCGACGCGCGCTACGTGGACAGCACCGTCAGCACCTGGCTGGGTGCCCCGCTGACCGGCATCGGCGGGGTGATCGGCGTGGTCGCGGTGCAGTCCTACTCGCTGGCGCGCGGCTACGACGACAGCGACGCCGAAGTCCTGACCTTCGCCGCCCAGCAGATCGCCAGCAGCCTCCAGCGCCGCGCCGCGGCCGAGCACCTGCGCGAGGCCAACGCGCGGCTGGAGGAGCGCGTCGAGTCGCGCACCCGCGAGCTGCGCGAACAGATCGCCCAGCGCGAACGCGCCGAAGCGCGCCTGCGCCACCAGCTGCTGCACGATCCGCTGACCGGCCTGCCCAACCGGGTACTGCTGCGCGAACGCATCGAACACGTGCTGGCCAGCGCGCGCGAAGGCGATGCGCCCGGCTTCGCCCTGCTCTACATCGACGTCGACCGCTTCAAGCAGATCAACGACAGCCTCGGCCACCTGGTGGGCGACGACGTACTCAAGCAGGTCGCCTTGCGCCTGGCCCGGGTGGCCCCCGCGCACGCGGTGGTGGCGCGCCTGTCGGGCGACGAGTTCGCGATCCTGCTCGAGGACGTGGAATCCGCCGCGGCCGCCGCCGAAGTCGCGCAACGGGTGATCGAGGCCATGCGCGAACCGATGCTGGTCGGCGACCGCCAGGTCCTGGTCAGCGCCAGCGTCGGCATCACCCTCGGCGACCGCGGCTATGAGGATCTCGACGCGGTCCTGTTCGACGCCGACGTCGCGCTGTACCGCGCCAAGGAGCACGGCCGCAATCGCCAGGTGCTGTTCGACGACGACCTGCAGCGCGCGGCGGCCGACACCCGGACGCTGGCGCGGCAATTGCGCGAAGGCCTGCTTGGCGACGCGTTCGTGCCGTGGTTCGAACCGCAGGTCCGGCTCACGGACGGCGCCATCGTCGGCCACGAGGCCCTGCTGCGCTGGCAGCATCCCGAACGCGGCGTGCTGGCGCCCGCACAGTTCCTGCAGGTCGCGGAGGACAACGGCCTGCTCGATGCGATCGACTGGCGCACCTACCGCCGCGCCTGCGAGGCGCTCGCGCACCTGCCCGGCGCCGGCTTCGTCTCCGTCAACGTACCGTCGCGACTGCTGCGCCATGCCGATTTCGACACGCGCCTGCTGCGCCTCGTGGAGGAAGCGAAGCTCGGTCCCGGCCAGCTCCGGATCGAGATCAGCGAAGGCACCCTCCTGCACGATCCCGACACGGTGGCCGGCATCCTCGGCCGCCTGCGCGACGGCGGCGTCGACACCGTGCTCGACGACTTCGGCAGCGGCTACTCCTCGCTCGCCTTCGTGCACCGGTTCCCGCTGCGCATGGTCAAGATCGACCGCAAGTTCGTCTCGCGCTTCGCCACCGACGATTCCGCGCGCGGCCAGGCCGTGCTTGCCGCGCTGGTCGCGCTGGCGCGCTCGCTCGACATCGAGGTCCTGGCCGAGGGCGTGGAGACCGAGGCACAGCGGCAGATGCTGCTGTCGATGGGCTGCCAGCACGGCCAGGGCTTCCTGTTCGGCCGGGCGCAGCCGTTGCGCGCATGAGCACCGGCAACATCCGCGTCGGCATCGGCGGCTGGACGTATGCGCCATGGCGCGACAACTTCTACCCGAAAGGCCTGGTCCAGCGCCGCGAACTCGAGTACGCCAGCCGCCACGTCACCGCGATCGAGGTCAACGGCACCTATTACGGCACGCAGAGGCCGGCGACCTATGCCAAGTGGCGCGATGAAGTCCCGGACGGTTTCGTGTTCTCCGCCAAGGCCCCCAAGCGCATCATGCAGTCGCGCACCCTGGCGAAAACCGGGCCCCAGGTCGACGATTTCGTCGGTGGCATCGCGACCCTCGGCGACAGGCTCGGGCCGCTGGTCTGGCAGTTCGACGCCGGCACGCGCATCGATCGCGACGATTTCGCCGCCTTCCTCGAGTTGCTGCCACGGGAAGCCGATGGCATCGCCCTGCGCCACGTGCTCGACGTGCGCGACCGCGCTTTCGTCGACGCCGGCTACATCGCCCTGGCGCGCAGCCGCGGTTACGCCACGGTGTTCACCGATTCCGCGGAACATCCCTCGTTCGCCGACCTGACCGCCGACTTCGTCTACGCCCGGCTGATGCGCGCGCGCAGCGCCATCGACACGGGCTATTCCGTCGCAGAGCTCGAGCAGTGGGCGCAGCGCGCGCAAGCCTGGGCCGCCGGTAACGAACCCGGCGACCTGCCGCGCATCGATCCCGCGCCGGCACCGCGCCGGCCGCGCGAGGTATTCGTGTTCTTCATCGCCGCCGACAAGGAACGCAACCCGGCAGCGGCGATGGCGTTGCTGCGCATCCTCGGGGGCTGAGCCTCAGGCCGCCTTCTGGCTCATCGCCACGCTACCCAGGATCAGCAGCCCGGACAGGGCCATGCTCAGCGTCAACGGTTCGCCCAGCAGCATCCATGCCCAGGCCACGCCGAACACCGGGATCAGGTAGGTGACGGTGGAGGCGCGGCTGGCACCGATGCCGGCGATCAGGCGGTAGTACATGACCATGCCCAGGCCGGTGCAGACCACGCCGAGCATGCCGGCCGAAAACCACGACGCCGCGGGAATGGCGGCCCGCGGCCAGCTCGCGATCGCGAACGGAAGCATCAGCAGCGCGGACGTGCCGACGGTCGCGGCCGCCACGGCACCCGCGGGCAGGCCCGACAGGTGGCGGCGGACCAGGTTGATGCCGACGCCGTAGAGCAACGCGCCGAGCGTG